>CAJPTV010000050.1 GCA_905373665.1 Bacteroidia bacterium | reverse complement strand
GCCGCGAATTGCGGGTGTAGCACGCTACACCCCTACAGGGGACTGAGAATGTACATTTTGACACACCCTCCTTCTTTTGTGTCACGCGCTTGGTCTATCCCATGCGTCGCGCTAATATTCCTGTTTGTCTTCTTTTGCTGCCCAAAGCTGGAAAGTAACGATGGCTTCGGAGGCACAGATTTGGCGCATGCTGATGGCACGCTTCTCCATCGGGATGGCGAGTTGCTGGTAGATGAGCGAGTCATCAAAGCCGATGTTGTGTGCATCGATCTTGGAGTTGCCGTAGTACACTAAGGGGATGTGTGCCCAATAGATTGCCGCCAAACACATCGGGCAGGGCTCGCAACTCGTGAAGAGTATGCACTTGTTTAAGACATGGGTCTTGAGGCGCTCCCCCGCCTCGCGGATCGCCATTATCTCGGCGTGCGCTGTCGGGTCACAATTCGCTGTTACGCGGTTTACGCCCGTCCCCACTATCTGCCTGTTATGCACTATGAGCGCCCCGAACGGTCCGCCGCCACACTCGATATTCTGGTTTGCTAGCGCAATAGCCCTGCGCATATATCCTTGTATTTCTTTCTCCTTCATGGCACGCTACGGATGGGTAAAAGAATGAGCTAACCGAATGATGACTTCTGTGGCTTTGGCGATACTCGGCACGGGGACATATTCCCGCACACTATGGAAGTTGTGCCCGCCCGCAAAGAGGTTTGGGCAAGGAAGACCGCGCTCGCTGAGTCGCACCCCGTCAGTACCGCCACGGATGGGGCTACAGTCGGGGACAATCCCTGCCTCCGCGAAGGCACAAAGCGCGTGTTCGACGACAAACATCGCAGGGCGCAAGTATTCCAACATGTTGGCGTATTGGTCTCTGATTTGCACCTCCACACAGCGTGCGCCATACTGTGCGTTGAGACGCTCGGCGGTTTCTACCAAGAGCGCTTTTATCGCAGCAAAGCGGTCGGTGTCAAACTCGCGGATAAGATACTCGAGTTGTGCTTCGGAGGTCGTCCCCCGCAGTTCGTGGAGGTGAAAGAACCCTTCGCGCCCCTCGGTGGTTTCCGGACGGGAGGTGTCGCCTAGTGCCGCATCAAAGGCAAGGGCGAGTCTGAGCGCATTGCGCATCTTCCCCTTTGCCTCGCCAGGGTGTACGTTTACGCCGTGGATAGCGACCTTCGCCTCGGCGGCATTGAAGTTCTCGTAGGAGAGCTCACCGAGCCCGCCCCCATCGATGGTATAGGCAAAGTCAGCCCCAAAGCGTTTGATATCAAAGTGTTCTACCCCGAGCCCGATCTCCTCGTCGGGCGTAAAAGCAATCGCAAGGGGAGCGTGGGCTATCTCGGGGTGCATCTGTAGGTAGGCGACAGCCTCCATGATGGCTGCGACGCCCGCCTTGTCATCAGCACCGAGGAGGGTGCGCCCGTCCGTGGTGATGAGTCGTTGCCCAATGTAGCGCCGCAGTTCGGGCGAATCGGTGGGCGAGAGCACCACGCCGTCTGTAAGGGGAATATCGCCGCCGTCATAAGCGGGTATGATTTGGGGATGAACCTCCGCCCCAGGCGCATCGGGCGACGTATCTACATGGGCAAGAAAACCCACACAGGGGGCATCATCAGCAGCGCCACGCCCGGGGAGGTGGCAGGTAACGTAACCGTGCGCATCGAGCTCGACGTCGGCTACGCCCAGCGCTTTTAACTCCGCCTCGAGCAGTCGAAGGAGCGTCCATTGCCCTGCCGTGCTCGGGTAGGTAGGGCTCTTTTCGTTGCTTTGTGTCTCGATGGCGACGTAGCGCAGAAAGCGGGCTTCGAGGGCTGTAAGGTTAATCTTCAGCTCCATCTTAAGGAATTAAATAGTATGAGAGTTTCTTAGAGAACCGTCATCCAAAGTTACGTACTTCTGTAATTTTCTCTAGTAGATGTACGCTTCTTTGCAAGAAATTTACTACCTATGTGGTGAAAAGCGGGCGTAAGACGCTTAGGAAAGAGAAGGTTTTTAACTGTTTAATTTTTTGTACCAATGAAACTGCGTTATGTGTTAGGTCTGTCGCTCTTGGCGGCAACCGTTGCGTTCACTTCTTGCAGCAAAGACGAGAAGAAGGACGACAACAAAAAGAAGGAGCAAAAGGACAACAAGGAAGAGCAGAAGGCTCCTATCGATAGACGAGATTGTAGGGAAGGGGACGTATATGGGCGCAGGCAATCCTCCAGTTGCTATTCTAGCAAGCAAGGAGAATGGTAAATTGAAACTGTTCATAAATCCCACTGCTCCATTTGACAACATACTCTTTACTCTTGGCGAAACCAAGGATGGTGTAACTACCTTGGTAGGAGAAAAAGGCGAAGCTTTCGTAAAGTTGGAAGGGAAGTTCTCTGTAGCGGAGAAGAAGAAGAAAATCGAAATTACCTACCAAGAAAAGGGTGACGGTAAGAAAGAAGAGAAGAAGGAAGCCTTTCAAGACGTTGAATAGTCGTTGAGTTTCCAGTTTCTTGAGTTAAAAAGGAACGCACATTCCTACCTTTGGCTAGGGGTGTGCGTTCCTTTTTTGTTTCCTACTTTTGCACATACGTAATAAAGGGGAGTAACATATCCATGGCACAAGAAGACCTTTTCCGCAGCCTCGTGGCGCATTGCAAGGAATACGGCTTTATTTTCCAAAGTAGCGAGATTTACGACGGCCTAGGCGCTGTCTATGACTACGGACAGTACGGTACAGAGCTCAAGCTCAACGTGCGCCGTTATTGGTGGGAGTCGATGACGCGTCTCCACGACAACATCGTCGGGCTCGACTCGGCTATCTTTATGCACCCCAAGGTGTGGGAAGCCTCCGGACACCTGAGTGCCTTTAATGACCCGCTCATCGACAACCGCGATAGCAAGAAACGTTACCGCGCCGATGTCCTTGTCGAGGACTGGATGGCGAAGCAGGAAGAGAAGATTGAGAAGGAGGTGGCTAAGGCCGCGAAGCGCTTCGGCGAAGCCTTTGACCGTGCACAGTTCGTGGCAACCAACGCGCGTGTCCTCGAATGGCAGAAGGGGATCGACACCGCACGTGCCCGTATGGTCGACGCAATGGAGCGTAACGACTTGGCTGCTTTTGGTAAGCTCATCGAAGACCTCGAAATCGTCTGTCCCGTCTCGGGTACGCGTAACTGGACCGAGGTGCGGCAGTTTAACCTGATGTTTGCGACCAAGCTGGGCTCTGTGAGCGACGAGTCCTCTGACCTCTACCTGCGCCCCGAGACAGCACAGGGGATCTTTGTCAACTTCCTCAACGTGCAGAAGACGGGACGCATGCGCCTCCCCTTCGGGATTGCTCAGGTGGGCAAGGCCTTCCGCAACGAGATTGTCGCGCGTCAGTTCACCTTCCGTATGCGGGAGTTTGAGCAGATGGAGATGCAGTTCTTCGTTGCCCCAGGTACGGAGATGGAGTGGTTTGAGTATTGGAAAGAGCGACGCCTCCGTTGGCACTTAGCGCTTGGGTTAGGCAACGAAAGTTACCGTTACCACCCACACGATAAATTGGCGCACTATGCCAATGCGGCGTGCGACATCGAGTATCGTTTCCCCTTTGGCTTTAAGGAGGTGGAGGGTATCCATTCGCGTACGGATTTCGACCTGTCGAACCACCAGCGCCTCTCTGGGAAAAAGATGCAGTACTTTGACCCTGAGAAGAACGAAAGCTATGTACCCTACGTGGTAGAGACCTCCATCGGTCTTGACCGTGCGGTACTCTCGCTCCTTTCGGGGGCATACGCCGAGGAGAAGATTGCGGGCGAAGAGGGAAAAGAAGACCTTCGGAAGGTACTTCGTCTGCCTGCGACGATGGCCCCCATCAAGGTAGCCGTCTTGCCCTTGGTGCGTAAGGATGGGATGCCCGAGTATGCGCAGAAGATTGTCGACGACCTGCGTTGGCGCATGGCGTGCTACTACGAAGAGAAGGACACGGTCGGTAAACGCTATCGCCGTCAGGATGCTATCGGTACGCCCTACTGTGTTACCGTAGACAATCAGACCCTTACGGACGGGACGGTCACCATTCGCGAGCGCGACTCAATGGAGCAGCAGCGTGTCGATGCCTCTCGCCTTGCCGAACTCCTAGAGCCCAAAGTCTCGTTAGAGGGGCTGTTGCGGAGTCTGTAGGGCGGGGCGAGATGTCCTCTGTTCTACGCTTTGTCGACCTGTTTGCTGGTATTGGCGGTCTGCGTGTGGGACTGGAAGCGGCGGCGCGTCAAAACGGACTCGAGCCGCGGTGTCTCTTTACCTCCGAGATTAAGTGGGCGGCGCGCGAGATATTACAGCAAAATCACCCACACGAGGTTATCCATGGCGACATAAGGGAGGTGGACGCTGCTGCGCTCCCAGACTTTGACTTCCTGCTTGCGGGGTTTCCGTGCCAAGCCTTCTCTGCTGCGGGGAAACGGGACGGATTTCTCGATACACGCGGGACGTTGTTCTTTGAGGTCGAACGGATTTTGGCAGCAAAGCGCCCCTCGGCTTTTTTGTTAGAGAATGTCGAGGGGCTCGTCAAGCATGACAGAGAGGCTTCTGACGCCCCTATAGGACGCACTCTAGCTACCATTTTAGCCCGTTTGCAGGCCGCAGGGTATAAAGTGACGTGGCGGGTGTTAAACGCGCGTAATTTCGGGCTTCCACAAGACAGGAAACGGATCTACATCGCAGGTACGCGCGTCGGCTATCCAGACCTTGCGGACTTTCCCCGTACGGAGGTGACGCTCGGGAGTATCCTTGAGCAGGGGCTTCCCCTGTCGCAAACCCGCTTTATTGCGGCGCTATTATCGCGCTATTCGTTGGAAGAGCTAGCAGGCAAGTCGTTAAAGGATAAGCGGGGCGGGGCGAACAATATCCACAGTTGGGACTTGGAGCTCAAGGGCGCAGTCTCTGACCGCCAAAAAGAGCTCCTGAACCGTATATTTAAGGAGCGACGGAAGAAGAAGTGGGCACAAGAGTATGGGATTCGCTGGATGGATGGGATGCCCCTCACCGAGTCGCAAATCCAGACGTTCTTCCCCGCGGACGATCTGCCTGCGCTCCTAGAGGATTTGGTACAAAAGGGCTACCTCAAACGAGAGTATCCGAAGCAGGAGATCGTAGAAACGGCAAACGGGTTACTGCGTCGTAGGCGCGAACAGGATCCGAGCCTCCCGCTCGGTTATAATATCGTGACAGGAAAGCTGAGTTTTGAGGTCAACAAGATACTTGCCGCAGACGACATTGCCCCCACGCTCGTCGCAACCGATATGGAAAAGCTCTATGTGGTGGATGGTGTGGGGCTGCGTCCGCTCTCGTTACGAGAGGGATTGCGTCTTTTCGGTTTCCCCGAGTCGTTCCGTTTTGATACGTCGCTGCGTGCGGGGTATGACCTCTTGGGGAATACGGTTGCTGTCCCCGTGGTCAAGGCTGTGTGTGAACGGATTTTAGCGGTGTGTGGAAAAAGTAATAAGGAAAAAGGCAATGAGATTAACCCCACAAGAGATATACGACCGTTTGATTGGCGAGGATAAGATCCTTGAGATTCGTGGGCAAATTCGTTTTTTCTTAGGAGAGGTGAGTATCGTTGTGCACCAGCGCGACGTGGTGGGAAACATTATACAGGAATGGCTAAGAGGATGGATGGACTACCACGGCGTGGAGTATGTCTTGAATGACAATTCGCAAATGCCGCCAGATTTCTACCTCAATCCTGACAATCGTACCGAGCACTTGTTAGAAGTAAAGGCGTTCAATCGCGCGGCAACTCCAGGCTTTGATATTGCGGACTTTAACAGTTATCAGCGTGAGATTTGCGAACGCCCCTACATGTTGCATGCCCAATATCTCATCTTCGGCTACGAGATGACCCCAGACGGCTACGTAGTGATAAAAGATTTGTGGTTGAAAGACGTCTGGAGCATTTGCCGTTGTATGGATAAATGGGCTTTGAATCTTCAAATCAAAGATCGGGTCGTGCATAAAATCCGCCCTGCTGTGTGGTATACCACGGGACACGTGCAGTTTCCTCCCTTTGAGTGTTTGGAGGATTTTATTTCCGCTGTCGAGCAAACGGTTTACCAAAACCCCAAGACGCGAGAATTGGCAGGTACGTGGTTAGTTAACTTCGTTGATGCTTATGAGCGTTTCTATTCCCGCCACTTAAAAATCCCTCGCTGGGACGATATTGTACACCGGTATCGGAAACCGAGGGGATGATAAAAGAGAATAGAGCTTATCAAAAAAGAGGAGCGCGAAGGAACTACCTGCAAGGGAAAAGTATTAGGACGTTCGCGTCGCGTGAGTACGCAGCTCGATTCCTCCAGCTTAGAATGTTCTGATACGACGGGGAAAATAGCAAGGTGTCTTACGCTATTAAAGCGCATAACGGAGATAAGCCACCTCACGGCAGTAGCTAACTAAAAAAGATACCTCCCCGCTCATCGTCTCTACGACGACGAACGGGGAGGCTTTTATTTGTGGGCGAGCCCACCCTTAAGCCAAGAAGAGCTTCAAATCTTCTTCCACGGTGGTGATGGTTGCAATACCAAATTGTTCCACGAGCACCTTAGCGACATTGGGCGATAAGAAGGCTGGTAGGGTCGGCCCTACGTGAATGTCTTTAACGCCGAGGTAAAGCAGCGCCAACAGTACGATCACAGCCTTCTGTTCATACCACGCTATGTTATAGCTCAGCGGAAGCTGATTGATGCTCTCCAAGCCAAAAGCCTCCTTGAGCGCCATCGCTATCAAAACGAGCGAATAGCTATCGTTGCACTGTCCTGCGTCCAGTACGCGCGGAATCCCATTGATATCGCCCAGCTTGAGCTTGTTGTAGCGGTACTTCGCACACCCAGAGGTCAAAATAACGGTGTCTTTGGGGAGCTTTTCGGCGAACTCTGTGTAGTAGTTACGAGCCCCCATGCGCCCGTCGCAACCACTCATGACAAAGAAGTGGCGAATTGCCCCGCTTTTTACCGCCTCTACGACCTTGTCTGCCAGTGCGATGACTTGGTTGTGTGCAAAGCCGCCCACGATCTCGCCCGTCTCTATCTCCTTGGGCGGTGCACACCGCTTCGCATGTTCGATAAGGGCAGAGAAGTCTTTCGGTTTACCATCTTTACGGTCAGGGATATGCTTAAACCCTTCGTAGCCCGATGCGCCCGTCGTATATACCCGATCTATGTAGCTTTTACGTGGCGGAACGATACAGTTGGTGGTGAAGAGGACGACGCCGTTGAAATTCTCAAAATCCTCTACTTGATGCCACCACGAGCTCCCATAGTTGCCCACAAAGTGCTTATACTTCTTGAAGGCTGGGTAGTAGTTCGCTGGCAACATCTCGCTGTGGGTATACACATCCACACCTGTCCCCTCGGTCTGTTTCAAGAGCTCCTCCATGTCCTTCAGGTCGTGCCCGCTAATCAGGATGCCCGGGTTCTTACGCACCCCTAGGTTCACGTGCGAGATTTCAGGGTGTCCGTACGAGGTCGTATTGGCCTTATCCAACAGCGCCATAGCCTCTACCCCAAACTGCCCAGTCTCTAAGACCAAAGCGGTTAACTGATCGGCGGTTAATGTGTCGTCGGTCGTTGCTACCAAACAGCGCTGCATGAAGGCATAAATCTGCTCGTCCTCAAAGCCGAGGTTAAAGGCATGTTCTACGTAAGCAGCCATACCCTTTAGTCCGTAGATCGAGAGCTCTCGCAACGAACGTGCATCAACATCCTCGGTGGTCAATACGCCCACGTGCGGCGCTTTCGCGCGCATCTCCTCTTCGGTGTTTCCTACCCAGAGTGCCGCATCGTGTACTATCCCCTCCAAAGAGCCGCCTGCGCTAACCAAACGTTCTCGGGCGACCGTGCGCAAAGCCTGCGCCTCGCGTATCGAATCGATAAAACGTTGCGCATCAAAGTTGGCGTTCGTGATGGTCATGAAAAGCGCATTGGCTATAAAGCGGTTGATTGGTGGGAGCTCTACGCCCTTTTCTCGCAAACGCACCGTGTAGAAAGAGAGCCCTTTGCAGAGATAAAGGAGTAAATCTTGTAAGTTTGCGACGTCGGCGGTTTTACCGCAAACCCCTTTGATGGTACAACCTTGGTTCTTAGCGGTCTCTTGACACTGGTAACAAAACATGCTTTCCATTTTCGTCCGGTATTACGATCTGTGTGTTTTCTTGGCGCAAAGGTATCTTGGGCGAAAAGGGAAAAGAGTAACCACGGTTACACCCCTCTGTAAGGGGCGCAATTTATATTCAGTAGCAATAATTCGTTATTGTCCGTTCCCACGCTAATCGGTTGTGGGGGCGAAGTAGCAAAGTCGGTCGATGTTGCAGTATGATTTAACCTCTTGTCCTCTTTTCTCCGAAATGTTGCCTTCGGAAATAGAGGCGTTCGTAGCGCACTGTGTGTCAGATATCAAGGCGTTTGAAAAGGGAGAGTACGTCGTGCGACAGGGGACGCCCATCAATCACCTTTACCTGCTGGTCTCGGGGCTCGTGCGCACGGCGATGCTTACGCGCGACGACAATGTCTTGGAAATTGAGACCCTTGCGCCCGTAATCCCGCTTGCCCCGGCCTTTCTCTTCGCAAACCGAAATAGCTTCCCAGTGGATGTCATTGCACTAGAACCGACGGTGCTCTTTCTCATCCCGCGGACGACCCTTCAGGAAGAGATGATGCGGAATGCGAAGTTGCTACAGAATATGCTCCGTATCAATGCGAACATGATCGTCCTTCTTTCGCAAAAGGTGCAGATGCTCTCTATCCGTAGCCTGCGTATGAAGCTTGCGATATACCTCTTGGAAAATACGTCGGAGGAACAAAACACCCTTCTTCTACATCGCACGCAAAGCCAGCTTGCCGAATACTTCGGCGTGCAACGCCCCTCGCTTTCGCGAACCCTCGGGGAGATGGTCGCCGACGGTGCTATCGAGCTTAACCGTCAGGAGATTGTGGTGTGCGACCGTCAAAAGTTGAGGAGCTATCTCTAGAGGTGCGCTTGCACACGCTGTGCGGGTGCGGCTAAACATTTATTACTGTGCGATGTAATAAATGCTTACCTTTGCGCGTAGTATGTCTGTATTATATACACTGTACTAAATGAGGGGGGTAATTGGCGTTATTGCGCTTTGCTGCGTGTTCTATCTTACGGGCTGTAACAGCTATGAGAAGTTACTCAAAAGCACGGATACCGAACGGCAGTATGCTGCTGCGATGCAGTTTTACGAAAAGGGGAAGTTTACCAAAGCTCGGGAGCTGCTCGAGCGCGTCTTGCCCATGACACGCGCCACGCAGCGTGCGGATACCGTGCATTACTACCTTGCAAAGTGCTATTTCAACGAAGGCGATTACGGGCTTGCTGGTTATGGCTTTGAACAGCTGGCAACGAACTACCCCCGCAGCCCATTTGTCGAGGAGGCTACGTATAACACTGCTTATTGCAACTATCTCGTGTCGCCACGCCCTGCCCTAGACCAAGATTATACCTACAAAGCCATCGAGGGCTTCAATGCCTTTAAGCAGGCTTACCCGAAGAGTGAGCTCGTCCATGAGGCAGACAAGTACCTGAAGACCCTCTACGAGAAGCTGCTCCGTAAGGAATTTGAGGCAGCACGCCTCTACTACAAGATGGATATGTACAAGGCTGCCGTTACCGCCTTCAAACGCGCCTTGGAGAAATACCCCGTTTCCCCCTACCGCGAAGAGGAGTATTTCCTGCTCGTTAAGAGCAACTACCTCTATGCCCTCAATAGCGTCGAGAGCAAGCGCCGCGAACGTTACCAACAGACCGTCGACGAGTCGCTCTCCTACATCAGCGAGTTTCCCACGGCGCGTAATGCAAAGGAGGTGCTCGGCTATTACCTCGCTTCGATGAAATACCTCGGGTACACGCCCGATATGTCTTTGATCCCCGAACCGCTTCGTTAATCGACACTAGAGAGTAGATACGACTATGGAATCCATGGAAAAGCTCCAAGCATACCGCCGAATTGGCGCTCCTGCCGACACCCGCACCCAGAACGTGATGGACTTGGCAAAGGCGCTCCCCATCAACAACATTTACGCGACCACAGTGGCTATCGCCAAGCGTGCCGACCAGATTAGCCAAGAGCTCAAGCACGAGCTGAATGACCAACTCATCGCGGTCTCCTATACCGAAGACAATCCCGAGAAAGAGGAGTTCCGTAACGAGGAGCAGATCGAGCTCAGCCGTACCTACGAGCGACTTCCTAAGCCCGTGCTCCTTGCTACACAGGAGTACGTGACGGGGCGTCTCTCGATTGTCGAGGTAAGCGAAGATGAACTCGCACAGCCCGAGACGCAAGAGCTCGTTTTAGACGAGGCTGCGACGCCCTCGCTCTAGCTCATGGCATGGTGATGCCATACCCCAAACATATCCTTATCGGCGTTACCGGAGGCATTGCCGCCTATAAGACGGCGACGCTCGTGCGGCTTTTTGTCAAAAGCGGGTGTGAGGTACGTGTGGTGATGACCCCCACGGCGAAACAGTTTATCACCCCACTGACGCTTGCAACGCTCTCCCAACACCCCGTTTATATTGACGGATTTGACCCAGAGAACGGGGCGTGGAATAGCCATATCGCCTTGGGCGAGTGGGCAGATGCGTTTGTCGTTGCTCCCGCTACGGCCAACACTATCGCTAAGATGGTGCACGGGGTGGCAGATAACCTCCTACTCACGACCTACCTCTCTATGCGCGGAAAGACCTTCGTCGCCCCCGCCATGGACTGTGAGATGTATAAACACCCTGCCTCGCAAGAGAACCTCGCTAAGTTGGCGCAATTGGGGGCGGTGCTCATAGACCCTGCCGAAGGCTTTCTTGCATCGGGGCTCGAAGGGAAGGGGCGAATGGCAGAACCAGAGGATATCCTCCACGTTGTGTTGAACCATGGCGCTTTTTCCGCTTTAGGCGAAGCGCCGTCCCTGCAGGGGCATCGTATCTTGGTGACTGCAGGTCCGACGCGCGAGGACATCGACCCCGTACGCTTTATCTCCAATCACTCCAGTGGACGGATGGGCGCTGCCATAGCCAATGCCCTTGCCTTTATGGGCGCATCGGTAGAGTATGTTGCCGGTCCCTCGGAGTTCTACCCCCTTTCGTTGCACGCAATAAAGCGGCACGACGTCGTAAGCGCCATAGAGATGGCTGACATCTGTCAACGCTTATGGCCTGATATGTCCGCAGCGGTCATGGCAGCCGCCGTGGCAGATTATCGCCCAGCTGCGCGTTCTGAACATAAGATACCGCACCGCGAGGGGACATTGGAACTCACCTTAGTCTCCAACCCCGACATCGCGCGCCTCTTGGGCGGACAAAAGAGAGCGGAACAGAAGCTCGTAGGGTTTGCCCTTGAAACGGGGACGGGGTTAGAGAATGGCTTCCGTAAGCTCCACGCCAAGAACATGGACGTGTGTGTACTTAACACGCTGGCTGACCCCGACGCTGGCTTCTGCACCCCGACCAATAGGGCAACCTTCCTCTATGCCGACGGGCGGGTAGAGGAGCGTCCCCTAGAGCAGAAAAGTGCCCTCGGGGCGGCTATCGCAGAGAGTGTGGCGAAGTTGCTTCGAGGTGAAACGCGCGATGCGAAAAACGAAGAAAGCAAAGCATGAACCATCGGCAAGCTCTACTCTTAGCCCTATTCGTCTTCTTTTTGGGTGTATGGGGCGTACGTGCGCAGGAGTTGAAGTGTTCGTTTCAACTGAACTCGCAGAAGTTGCAGGGGACGAACCGCAACGTCTTTAACACGCTGCAGACCTCGGTCTACGAGTTCTTGAACAATACTCCGTGGACTGCGCATAAGTTTGCCGAGAACGAGCGCATCGAGTGTACGCTTATCCTTACCCTCAACGAACAGAGCGGCGACGAGTATAAGGGGACGATGAACCTCCAGCTGCGTCGCCCCATCTTTGGCTCGTCGTACCATTCCCCTGTGATCAATTTCCTAGACCAGAACATTCAGTTCACCTACATCGAGAACGAGAAGCTGGAGTTTAACGAGGCGGCACACCAGAACAACCTTACCGCCATCCTCGCCTTCTACGTCTACATGATTCTCGGTTACGATTACGACACCTTTTCCCCCCTCGGCGGGACGGAGTATTTTGAAAAGGCACAGCAGGTGGTAAACAATGCACAGAACGCCGTTGAGAAGGGGTGGAAAGCTTACGAGAGCTCGAAAAAGAACCGTTACTGGATGGTAGAGAACATGATGAACGACAAGTATCGTGGACTACGCCGCGCTATGTATACCTACCACCGTCGCGGGTTAGACATCATGGTTGATAAGATCCCCGAGGGGCGAGAGGCTATCTTACAGGCCATCGGCGAGGTGCAGAAGGTCTACCGTGCGCGCCCTGATGCGGATATGCTCGCCATTCAGCTCTTTCTTGAAGCGAAGCGGGAGGAGCTCCTTGGGGTCTTCTCGAAGTCGCCTGCAAGCGAAAAGGCGAAGGCGGTCAACATCCTCGTCGACCTCGACCGGCAAAATGCACAGCAGTACCAAAACCTCCTCAAACAACACGATACCAATTAGAGAGCTACATGCTTCGGCATCTTCATATCCAGCAGTACGTCCTTATTGAGCACCTTGACCTTGACCTCTTCCCGGGCTTTAACATCATTACGGGCGAGACGGGGGCAGGGAAGTCTATCTTGCTCGGGGCGCTCGGGCTTATCCTTGGGGCAAGGGCAGATAGCGCTGCCATCAAGCAGGGGGCGGAACAGTGTATCGTCGAAGCTACGTTTGACGTGCGCGGCTACGGGCTTGAGGCGCTCTTTGAGTGCGAAGACTTGGAATATGCTGACGAGCTGATCGTCCGTCGCCAAGTTGCCACCTCAGGGAAGTCACGCGCCTTTATCAACGATACGCCAGTAACCCTTGCGCAGCTCAAGACCGTGGGCGAGCGCCTGATAGATATTCATTCGCAACATGCGAACCTTGTGCTACAAGATGCCCCCTTCCAAGGGGAGGTCTTAGACTCCTTTGCTGATAACGCCAAGCTGCTGACCGATTATGGCACGTGGTACGTCCGTTGGACGGCACTACAGCAGGCGATTGCCACGAAGGTGCGCGAGCACGAACAGTTGCAGCGCGAGCGAGAAACCCTTACCGAACGGCTTGAGGAACTTAAGGCTGCCAAGCTCCAGTCGGGCGAGGTGGAACAGCTTGAGGAGCGTCAGCGCACCCTTGCACACGCCGAGGAACTTGCCCTAGCTTACGGCGAAGGGCTTACGGCACTAGAGGGCGACAATGACGGGGCACTCTTGGCAACATTGAAAGAGGCTCGTAGCAAGTTCGCTAAGGTGAGCACCTTTCATCCCCATGCTGCGGCATTGGTGGAACGCTTGGAAGGGGTCACCGTCGAACTGCACGACCTTGCGCAGGAGATGGCCAATGAACTTAAGGACTTCCCCGAAGATAGTCACGAGCTGGAGGCTGTCGAGGAGCGTCTTGCGTTGCTGCTTCGTTTGCAAAAGAAATATCATTGCAAGGATAGTGAAGAGCTGATAGCGCTTGCCGCATCCACCGAGGAGGCTCTTTCGCACCTCGATGGTTTTGACTTTGAGCTAGAGGAACTACGAGCACAGCTCGCCAGCGTAGAGAAAGACCTGCGCGACTTAGCTGAGCAACTGACCCAAAAGCGGCAAGCGGCAGCGCCACAACTCGCCCAAGAGATAGAGGAGAGTCTCCGCAAGCTGGGCATCCCCGAGGCGAAGTTCGTCGTAGAGCTCGTCCCACAGGAGACGCTTACCCCGAGTGGCGCAGAGCTGATCGAGTTCCGTTTTGCCGCAGCACAGCAGCTTACGCCGCAGCCCTTGGCGCGCATCGCCTCTGGCGGGGAGATGGCGCGTGTCATGCTGAGCCTCAAGGCGATAATGGCACACGCACAGGGGTTACCTACCATTATCTTTGATGAGATTGATACGGGCGTCTCGGGCGCAGTGGCGGCGCAAATGGGCGTAATGTTAGAACGGATGGCAGCGGATCGGCAAATCCTCAACATTACCCACTTACCGCAAATAGCAGCCCACGGCACCCACCATTTCTTTGTCTATAAAGCCCATACGGAGCAGGGCGAGACCGTCTCAAACATCCGCCTCTTGACCGAGGAGGAGCGTGTGCAAGAGCTTGCGAAACTCCTCAGTGGCGAAGCGGTAACCGATGCCTCGTTAGAGAATGCACGCGAACTGCTGCGTAACGCACAACACTAGATGGCTGAAAAGGCGGTAGTCTTGCTTTCGGGCGGTCTGGATTCGACCACGGCGCTCTATTTGGCACACCGCGAAGGGTATGAACTCTATGCCCTTTCGTTTCTCTATGGGCAGCTTCACGACCGTGAACTGCTCTGTGCACGTTGGCACGCAGCGCACCTTGGAGTAAAAAAGCATTATGAGGTAGACCTCTCCTTCACCGCTTGGGACACGTCTGCTCTGACCAACGAGGCGAAAATGATAGAGGAGGGCAACCTCGAGCGTACCACGACCCCCAACACCTACGTCCCTGCACGCAACATGGTTTTTCTATCAATAGCGGCGTCAATTGCCGAAAGTGTGGGGGCGCGTTATATTTACATTGGCGTGAGCGAGGCAGACTATTCGGGCTATGTGGACTGTCGTGCTGCCTTTGTTGAGGCAATGGAGCGTGCGATAAACGAGGGGACGGAGCGACGGCTGACGGCGGGACGCCCGATGGAGATACGTGCGCCTTTCCTTCACAAGACCAAAGCCGAAGAGATAGCCCTTGGGGTGAGCCTCGGGGTTGACTATGCGCATACTTGGTCGTGTTACCACGGGGGCGACCACCCTTGTGGCGTCTGCGATAGCTGCCTGTTACGGGCACGCGCTTTTGCGATGGCGGGCGTGGAAGACCCGTTGCTGTAACCACCGATGTCGCTGCTCCGCTTGTCCCCCGAGGGACTGTTTCCCATTCCTTGCACTTCTAACGGGCAAACAACGCTAGAACTCCCCCTTGCTGGTACAATACAAGGGGAGGGGCTCTTAGCAGGCGTTCCTAGCCTGTTTTTGCGCCTTTCTGGGTGTAATATGTCTTGTCGGTGGACAGCCCCTTCGGGCGAGCGGATTGCTTGCGATACGCCCCATGCGTTGGGAGTCCAAAACAGTAGCCTTGTTACTTCAGCGTCGCTCGTGGAAAAAATAGCGTCGCACCGCGGTCAGATTCGCCATTTGGTCGTAACGGGGGGTGAGCCGCTCTTACAAGCCGAGGCGTTGGTGGAGTTCCTAGCGCAACTCCGTCCGCTTCGGATGCACGTGACGATCGAGAGTAATGGCTCGTGTTTTGCGCCAGAGCTGTTGCCCTATATTGACTTATGGAGTTTTTCCCCAAAGCTTTACCCGCATTTCTTACCTGCGTACGAGCGCAGTGAAGCGGACTATGTTGCGGTGATCAATCAGTGGTTGGGGGCAGTGCCGCCCTCGGCACAGGTGCAGTTGAAATTTGTTATTGGGCAACGAACCGATGAAGCGCCCTTGTTACGTTTCCTTGCGCCGCTCCGTCTTCGCCCGACCGATGTGGTGATGCTTATGCCTTTGGGGGCAACGCAAGAGGCGCTTGCGCGGACGACGCCGCCTACCCTAGAGCTTTGTCTTCGTCATGGCTTTCGCTTTGCCCCGCGTTTGCAGATCATGCTCTGGGGCAATCGGGTGGGGGTGTAATAGCGTCCCAATCCTAACACCGCTTGTCGCTTCCGCCTCTCCTCCACCCCCGCCCGTCCAGCGCGAGGATTCACGGGTCGTCCGCCCTTAGGACCGCGCTCGGGAGATAATTCTACCTTTACCCACGCAAAAAGGAGAGAAAAATGGACTATCGCAACCTTGCCGAA
>CAJPTV010000049.1 GCA_905373665.1 Bacteroidia bacterium | reverse complement strand
AAACCCAAAGTTCGCACAGAACAAGATCATGGAGCGTATCATCGAGCCAGATCGCGTATTTATGTTCAAGGTGCCGTGGGAAGATGACAAGGGTGAAATCCATGTAAACATCGGCTACCGTGTACAGTTCAATGGCGCTATCGGTCCTTACAAGGGTGGGATTCGTTTCCAACCCAACGTAACCTTGGACACGATGAAGTTCCTTGGCTTTGAACAGACCTTCAAAAACGCTCTTACGACCCTCCCCATGGGTGGTGGTAAGGGGGGTAGCGACTTCAACCCGACGGGACGTTCGGATGCTGAAGTTCGCCGCTTCTGCGAAAAGTTCGTGATGGAACTCTGGCGTCACATCGGTGCAGAAACCGACGTTCCAGCAGGCGATATGGGTGTAGGCGGACGTGAAATCGGGTATATGTACGGGATGTACAAGAAGCTCGCACAGTGCCACACAGGGGTATTCACCGGTAAGGGTATGAACTGGGGAGGCTCGAAGATGCGTCCTGAGGCTACGGGTTATGGCGCAGTCTTCTTCCTCAACCACATGCTCACTGCAAATAACGATACAATCAAGGGCAAGCGCGTAGCAGTATCTGGCTTCGGTAACGTGGCTTGGGGTGCTTGCGAAAAGCTCGTACAGTTGGGTGCGAAGGTTGTATGTATCTCTGGTCCTGACGGCTACATCCTTGACGAAGCAGGTATGACCCAAGAGAAGGTGGACTACATGCTCGAGCTCCGTGCATCGAACCAGAACATCGTTTCTCCTTACGAAAAGAAGTTCCCAGGCTCGAAGTTCTTTGCTGGTAAGAAGCCTTGGGAAGTAAAGGTAGACATCGCAATGCCTTGCGCTACGCAGAACGAGCTCAGCGCAGAGGATGCAAAGATGTTGATCGCTAACGGCGTGAAGTACGTAGCAGAGGTATCGAACATGGGTTGCCAAGCAGATGCAATCCACGCGTTCGTCAACGCACGTATTCCGTTCGGTCCTGGTAAGGCAGTGAATGCGGGTGGTGTTGCTACCTCTGGGTTGGAAATGTCGCAGAACGCATTGAAGCTCAGCTGGTCAGGCGACGAAGTAATTGCACGTTTGGAGACCATCATGCAAGACATCTTCAACGCAGCTGTACAGTACGGTAAGGAAAAGGATGGTTACATCAACCTCGTTAAGGGGGCTAACATTGCAGGCTTCATGAAGGTGGCTAATGCAATGTGTGACCTCGGTCTCGTTTACTAAGGCTCTCATTTCTACTTGTTAGAAACACGAAGGGCGTCTGGGGGTGACCTCAGACGCCCTGTCTTTTTGTATAGAAAAGCCTCACAACGAGCGCCAAGGAGGGCGAAGCTCTCACTTCTTTGTACTTAGCTCCAAATACCAATCCACCGTCAGGCGCAGCCCCTCATCAAAGGAGGTAAGCGGCGTCCAACCCAGCGAAGTACGAAGCTTCGTCGCGTCTATCGCATAGCGAAAATCATGACCTAAACGGTCTGCCACAAACTGGATAAGCGAGAGGCTCGTCCCTTCGGCGCGTCCAAGGCGTTCGTCTACAAGCCCCACAAGGCGCTTTACAAGGGCTATATTTGTTGTTTCATGTTCCCCTCCAATATTATACACCTCTCTGTCTTTTCCTCGTAGGTAAATCGCCTCTATTGCGCGAACGTGATCTTCAACAAAGAGCCAGTCGCGGATGTTTTCCCCTGTACCGTACACGGGGATGGGCTGCGAGTGAACAATACGGTCTATCACCAGCGGGATAAGCTTCTCACCATACTGCCGCGGTCCGTAGTTGTTAGAACAATGGGAGATCACCACTGGCAGCCCGTAAGTGTCGGAATATGCATGCACGAAATGGTCACTGCTCGCCTTACTTGCCGAGTAGGGCGAATGGGGGTCATAACGGTCAGTCTCGCGAAACGGCGTGCCATCTAAAGAGAGAGCCCCATAGACCTCGTCTGTGGAGATATGGTAAAAGCGATGCCCATCCGTAGCGCCGTTCCACGCCTCTTTAGCACACTGCAAGAGGTTCAGCGTCCCCATGACATTGGTCTCTACGAAAGCAAAGGGCGACTCGATAGAACGATCAACGTGGCTCTCAGCCGCTAGATGAATCACCCCCTGGGGCTGATACTGTCCAAAGAGCCTGCGAAGCGCCTCAAGGTCACAGATATCAACCTGTTCAAAACGATAGTTAGGAGCATGGGCTATTGCCTCTAGATAGCCCAAGTTTGCGGCATACGTGAGCTTATCGAGGTTAACAAAGCAGGTGTCGGGGTGACGTGGCACAAGATAAAGCAGGAGGTTAGAGCCAATAAAGCCTGCCCCACCCGTAATAAAAACCGTTTCCATTACTTCTCTAACAATTGGCGTAAATAAGCACCGTAGGCATTGTTCGACATCTGCTCGGCACGGTGGAGGAGCTCCGTGCGTGAGATCCATCCCCAAACGTAGGCTATTTCTTCCAAACACGCCACCATGAGCCCCTGACGGCGCTGCGTCGCACAGATGAACGAAGAGGCATCGAGTAGCGAGTCATGCGTACCCGTATCCAACCACGAGAACCCTCGTCCGAATTTAACAAGGCGCATCTCCCCACGCTCAACATAGACTTGGTTCACGGCCGTAATCTCCAACTCGCCGCGTGCCGAAGGGGTAATCCCCGCCGCAATATCGAGCACAGAGTTAGGGTAAAAATAGAGCCCCACCACCGCATACGGACTCTTAGGGATGCGCGGCTTCTCCTCAATGGCGATCACATTCCCCGCTTCGTCAAACTCCGCTACGCCATAACGTTCGGGTTCGGAGACCAAATAGCCAAAGATGGTCGCAAGCCCCTCCTCAATCCGCACCCGTGCTTGTTGGAGTAGGGCAGAGAAGCCCTGTCCGTAAAAGAGATTATCGCCAAGGATAAGAGCGACGCTGTCTTGCCCCACAAAGTCGCGCCCGATGATGAAAGCTTGGGCAATCCCCTCAGGGCGCGGCTGTTCGGCGTAGGTAAGGTGAATACCAAAGGCACTTCCGTCGCCCAAAAGACGCTCGAAGAGGGGCAGATCTGTCGGGGTGGAAATCAGCAGTATATCGCGTATCCCTGCCAGCATAAGCACCGAGAGGGAATAGTAAACCATCGGCTTATCATAGATAGGGAGCAGCTGCTTGCTCACCGCATGCGTGATTGGGTAGAGTCGCGAACCGCTCCCCCCAGCAAGAATAATACCTTTCATCACACTTCGCTTTCTAAGGTTAGGGGACTAGGCATAGCTCCGCGCCCCAAAGATGCGACTCCCCACGCGCACAAGCGTAGATCCCTCGGCGATGGCCAACGGATAGTCGCCCGACATCCCCATCGAGAGTACCCGGAAGCTCTCGGAACGTAGGCGCGTCTTCATCGTATCAAAAAGCACTTTGAGCGAATGAAACTCTCGGCGCACCTGCACCTCATCATCAGTATTAGAGGCCATCCCCATCAGTCCCGCAATTTCAACGTGAGGGTATTTCGTCCAAGGCTGCGTTTCGCCCCATGTCTCGACCTCTTCGGGTCTAAAGCCAAACTTAGTATCCTCTTGGGCGATATGCACCTGTAGCAACACCCTCGTTACACGCCCCAGCTTTGCACTCTCGTTCTCGATCACCTCTAACAGCTTCAGCGAATCAACCGAATGGATAAGGGCGACGTGCGGCAGGACGCTCCGCACCTTGTTGGTCTGCAAATGCCCGATAAGATGCCACTCGATGTCGGCAGGGAGTTGGGCTGCTTTAGCAATGAGTTCCTGCACTTTGTTTTCTCCAAAGGCTCGCTGTCCGGCATCATAAGCCTCACGGACAGCCTCCACAGGGTGGGTCTTTGATACAGCAAGAAGGGTAACCCCCATAGGGATTTCATCATGGAGTGCCCCGAGCGCTTCAGCAATGGTCATTGGCATAGACGATTGGTTACTACGGCAAAAGTAGCGCTATTAGGTGTAAAGAGCCCCGCAAAGGAAAAACTTTTTCACACGTCAATATTTCGTAATCTGTTTGTAGTAAAGAAAATAGCAGCTCGTACACCGTTTCTTGACTAGATATTTCCCGCCACACACACGCTGTTTCAAAATGATATCGTACATTTGGGACGTTGTATGATTAACAGTTCTATTTGTGAGATGAACATTTTTGTTGGAAGTCTTCCGTATCGTTACCAAGAAGACGAACTAAGCGCTTTGTTTTCTAACTATGGCGAAGTGCAGAATGCCCGTATTATCAAGGATCGGATCACGGGACGTAGCAAGGGTTACGGCTTCGTAGAGATGCCCGATGATCAGGCAGCGCAACGTGCCATCAACGAACTCAACGGTTCGGATGTGATGGGTCGCTCGATAGTTGTCAACGTGGCACAGGAACGCGCACCTCGCGAAGGTGGGCATCGCGGAGGGTACGGCGACCGCTAGTCAGCCAGACTCTCAATTTTCCTTGTGCAAGCTCCTTGTCAAGGGAATATTCAACGGAGTTGATGCTTAGGCATCAGCTCCGTTTCTTTTTTGTACTTCACCAGCCTGCCCTACGCACAGTGTAACGCTCTTGGTCGATTTTTCTTACCTTCGTACCAACCAAACGACGCGCCGCATGGATACACTACGTGACCTTCCCCTCTATTTCCAAGACTTTGAAGACCTACGACGTAAGAACTACTTCTACGTAGACAAGACGCAGTACCTCGCACAGCTCGTTACGCGCTACAAGGACTTCTTCTTGAGCCGCCCTCATCGCTTTGGCAAGAGCCTCTTCCTATCCACCCTACGCGCCTACTTCGAGGGGAAAAAGGAACTCTTCAAGGGGCTCTATATCGAACAGGCAGAAGAGGCTATCGCGCGCCGACAGAACAGAGAGCCGTGGGAAGTATCCCCTGTGCTTTACTTTGATTTTAATGCAAAGGATTACCTCACGGGTAAACCATTACAAGAACGCCTAAGCTTGCAATTAGACTTCTTAGAGAGGCAGTACGATATCGAAAATAAATACAATGCCCCCGACGATCGCTTCATCTATATCATCAAAATGATTTACCAGACGACCCAAAAGCAGGTCGTCATCCTCATCGACGAGTACGACAAGCCTCTCCTAGAAACGGTAAATGACGAGGCTCTCAACGAAGCTAACCGCTCTCTCCTCAAAGCCTTCTACGAGGTGCTCAAGCAATGCGACCGCTACATTCGGTTTGCCTTCCTCACAGGGATTACCAAGTTTAGCAAAACGAACCTCTTTAGCGGCGTAAATAACCTCATTGATATCACCTTACAAGAGGAATATACGGCTATCTGCGGCTTTACCGAGACGGAACTCGACCTCTTTGCCCCCGAAATAGAACAACTTGCCGAGGCAAATCAGATGACCGTCGAGCAAACGCGGGGGAAGCTCAGAAAGATGTACGACGGCTATTGTTTCTCTAGCAAGGAGGAGCGAGTTTATAACCCCTTCAGCTTACTACGCGTGCTAGCTGATAAGAGGTACAACTACTTCTGGTTTGAAAGTGCGACGCCCTCCTATCTGGTAAACTATTTGAAGCGTACACAGGTCTTTATGCCTGAGTTAGAGTCCGAGCTATTGCTCGACGCGAGTGACATACAGGACTTCCGCTATAATGACGACGATTCTCTCATCCCGCTCCTTTTCCAGTCAGGGTATCTGACTATCAAAGACTATCTACCCGAGGCTGGGCTTTATCGACTGGGCTACCCCAATGAGGAGGTACGCTTCGGCTTCTTGCAGGAGCTATTGCCCCTCTACGTGAATATTAGGCGCAACAGTATCCGTTCCACGGTTTTGAAGCTCTATAATACGCTCCATGATGGCGACCTTGCAGGGGCTATGGAGCAAATCTCAGTAATCTTGGCAGGGATTATCTACGGCAACATCCCCAGTAGCGAGGAAGGGCGTCCGTTGCGCGAACAGTACTACCAGTCGGTACTCTATGCTGTTTTCCGTCTCTTAGGTATCCATGCGCAAGCCGAGGTCGTTTGTGCCACGGGGCGAATCGATATGCTCGTCATAACCCGCAAGCACGTCTACATCTTCGAGTTCAAGGTCAATACGCAGGGAACAGCACAGGATGCCATCGACCAGATTAAGGATCGGGAATATTTCCGTGCGGTATCTCCCGAAGGGCGTCCCCTTCACCTCGTAGGGGTTAGTTTCGACGAAAAGACGCGCAACGTAGGGGAGTGGAAAGAAGAGGTTCTCTAAGGGCGCGCCTTCAGTCCCGTACTAGCGCCGCATCGCGTCAAGGATCTCTACCAAGACATCCGACATCTCACGCCCTAAGGCACGCACCTGTTTGGGTACGATGCTCTCTGCAGTAAGCCCAGGACAGGTGTTGATTTCCAAGAAGTAGGGCGTGCCGTCGTGAAGGATAAAGTCTGCCCGCGCCATCCCACGACACCCAAGGCGCTCGTATGCTGCAGCGGTGTATTGTTGTACCAGATTAGACATCGGGAGGGGAATCCTCGCAGGCACAATCTCTTGCGACGAGCCGTCATACTTCGTCTTAAAGTCAAAGAACTCTGACGGGGAGACAATCTCGGCTACGGGGAACGTAGTCACTCGGTTGCCGATCTTTACCATCCCACACGAAAGCTCAATGCCAGGACAGAAGCGCTCGAGCATCACGTCAGACGAGATTTCTAACGTCTCGTGCACCGCTTGGTGCAGTTCGTTACCATTACGCACCTTTTTCACCCCGACGCTACTCCCATTGTCATTGGGTTTCACGAAGAGGGGGAAACCAATCTCGCGCCGTATAGCCTCTAGGTCAAGCTCCTCAAAACAGTGAATGTCGAGTGAGGGGAGAAGGGGCACTACCCCCTGTAAAAAGCGCTTGCAGGCACTCTTATGGAAAGAGACCGCTTGGGTGAAGGTGTTCCCCGACGAAAAGGGAATGTGCATCAGCTCTAGATAGCCCTGCAAAAGCCCGTTCTCGCCTGGTGTGCCGTGCGTAGAGATAAACGCCAAATCAAGCGGCAACGTCCCCTCAGGCAGGGGGAGCGAAAAGGTATTCTTATCGACCTGTACACAGCGTCCGTCGGGAAGGGTATACGTCCAACTAGAGCCCTGTATGTCAATAATGTAAGGAGTATATGGGGTGCCCGTGAGCCACTTCTGTAACTGCTCGGCGCTCAGGAGCGAAATGACACGTTCTTGCGATGTACCTCCAGCGAGGATGGCAACGTTATTCCCGTTTCGGATCATGATTGGATAGCTTCTATTTTTACGCAGCAAAGTTAAAACGCTCGACGGAGATCCGACCTATCATCGCAAGAGAAAATAAGTTACACGCACACGGGGTATATCCTAGATCTGCAAAATCCGTTACATTTGTGAAAGGATAAAAGCGGTATGAGAAAGGTATTACGATATACCCAGCGGGTATTAGGCGTTGTGGCGGGTGTGCTGTTACTGTCGGCACAACAAGGGTGCAAACGTGCGCCAGAGGGTTATCTTGAAGGGTATACGCAGTTGATAGACGACACCTATTACCGTCTTGCAACCATTGGCGAAGGTACGCGCCGTGCCTCACTTGGAGACTACGTGACGCTCCAGTTACGCTATGCGACCCTTGGGGACTCGACCTTCTTTACAGGCTTGCGCCGTTTCCAGATAGAACCCTCGCCCTACGAAGGCTCTATCGATGCGTGCTTTACCCTTCTTGCCGAGGGCGACAGTGCGAATTTCTACCTCAACCCACGCCGTTTCTTTGAAGAGACGCTACAGACCACCCTACCGCACTTCCTAGACTCTGCGCCAGCAATGCGCATCGATGTCAAGGTGCTTGCCCTCCAAGACTCCTTTTCCTACGCTCGTGACAAAGAGGCTTTCGTGCACTGGATCGAAGACTTCAGCGCTTACGAGCGCGTCCTCCTTGCCCAATATATCGCCAAAGAACGGATGAACCCACACGCCGTAGATAGCCTCTTTTACCTCCAGAAACGCGCAGGGAGCGGCGACTATCCGCGGAATGGCGACACGCTCACCATCGAGTTCGAGGGGCGTTTCCTCGACGGCGAGTTCTTTGACTCAACCAAGAAGCGGAAAGAGTCTTTCCAGTTCGTCCTTGGGCAAAAGTGGCAAGTAATCGACGGGATAGAACGTGCCGTTCGGATGATGCGCGAGGGCGAGCATTCGCTCTTTATCCTCCCCTCGGGGGTAGCCTTCGGCGCAGAGGGCAGCTCCACGGGGATTGTCCCTCCCTACACCCCCGTTATCTTCGAAATCGAACTCACAGAACTTAAGCCCGGTGAACGTGCAGAATAGCCCCCTTGTGCGGACGCTACGCGATGCGTTCGGCTTAAAAGGCGATGCCAACGTTCCTTGCATCGCTCTTTTTCTTCCCCTTATTCTTGCCCTTACGGGATGTAATGGGCTTCACGAACTGGAGCTCGAGGAGCGAGAACAACAAAGCCTCAAAAGTCGCCTTGAAAAGCTGGGTACGGTGCAAGAACACAAACGCATCTTCTTCGTAGCCCTAGACTCCGTAGCAGGGGAGTATGCCGAAGGCGACACGCTCCACCTCCGTTACACCCTTTATGCGCTTACCTCTCAAGGCGAAATTGTGGTTGAGAGTAACGAGCCTGACATCATAGCCCAACACAAGCTACACCCGACCGATACCCAATATCCACCGCAAAATTACGTTTTAGGAAAGACGGATTGGTTGGAGGGGATCGCGCGCGGTCTGCAATACGCAGCCCCGAGAAGCTCGAGGGGGTGGCTGGGTATCCCACACGCCCAAGGGTATGGCAACACACCCTTCGGACGCATCCCGAGTCGGACACCCCTCCTTTTCCATTACGAAATAACGAACCCACACCCGTAGGTAACAGATTATCTCATTCGACCCATTCTCAGATGAAGCGGACTCTCTATAGCCTAGCGTGCTGTCTTATCGCTGGCACACTTTTATTCTCAGCAAGTAGTTGTAAAAAGAGCCCCACCGATTTCGGAGGCTCTGACGAGCTCGTACGCCTCAATGCCTATCGTAAGCTTCATTACCCCGAGGCGCGTAGTATTACAGGCGATGCCTTCGTACAGACCCTAAAGCCCTCCACGAGTGGCGCACAACTCACCAGCGACGGTTGGCTCTACTTCGATTACTGGGCTACCAACCTTGACGGCACATTCCTTAGCACAAGCCTCCCTGACAAGGCTAAGGAATATGGGCAGTACAGCTCAATATTCTACGCTCCGCGTTATAAGGCTCTTAGTGCAAAGGGGGTGGGGAATACGCTTATGGAAGCCCTCAGCACCGCACGCATCGGCGAGGAGCTCATCATCGGTCTGCCAGCCAAACAAGCCCAAGCGCTCAATCTGTGGAAAAACGCCAACTACCATTCCGCACTCCTCTATCTCATTCCACGCCAACAGATTGCTGACCCCAAAGCGCACGAAAAAGAACTCATTGACGCTTACCTCGCCAAACACCCGGGCTTTGAGACCGCAAACAAGGTCTACCGCAAAATCGTGGAAGCTGGTACAGGGACAGAGATTAAGAGCAGCGCCACCGTATGGGTGCAGTATGCGGTCTACTCCCTTTCGGGCTACCTTTTTGACACGAACATAGCGGAAACGGCACAACAGCACGGGAAATACTCCTCCTCGTCCAACAAGTACGGGCTGCTTTCCATGAAAGCCACCGAAGACAAGAAGCTCATTACGGGCTTT
The DNA here is from genome assembly GCA_905373665.1 of Bacteroidia bacterium. GTDB lineage: Bacteria > Bacteroidota > Bacteroidia > Bacteroidales > CAJPTX01 > Bacteroides_D. The sequence goes on along the minus strand of CAJPTV010000049.1, from coordinate 6,285 downwards.
AGTGGGCTGACCGTAGGGCTCAAGACGGGCACAAAGCTACAAGCCATCATCCCCAGCGAAGTAGGGTATGGCGAGAGTGGACGCGGCGAGATTCGCCCCAATGAGCCCCTTTTCGTAGAGCTCAACGTGGTGCGGTCGTCGAACTAGCCACGCCCCCCATGCTGTTGGCGTATGCGACTCATACACACCGCAGACTGGCACTTAGGGCTCTCGTTTCATAACTACTCGCGCCTCGAAGAGCAAGCTCTTTTCCTTGAGTGGCTAGAAGCACTTTTAGAACGGGAGCGCATAGACGCACTCCTCGTAGCGGGAGATGTCTTCGATACCTACGTGCCTTCCTCCCAAGCTCAGACCCTTTTCTACAACTTCCTACACCGAGTAACAGCGCGTTGTCCGGCACTGCAGGTCGTCATCACGGCAGGCAATCATGACTCGGGGCTGCGTCTCGAAGCACCCAGTGCCCTACTTTCCCACCTCAACATTCATCTCAAAGGGAGTGTCACAAGGGGCGAAACGGTAGACTATGCACAGTTTGCCATCCCCCTCCATGATGCGCAGGGGCAGGAGTACCTCTGCCTTGCCGTGCCCTTCCTACGCATTAGCGACTGTCCGCAAAACAGCGACAACGAAGACCCCACCGTAGCCTTTTACCGCGAGCTGGCAGCACACTTTGCCACAGACCCACGCCCGAAGATTTGCCTCGGACACCTATACGCCTCCAGCGCACGCATTGACGAGCACGACGAGGTGGAATACAGCATTTTGGGCGGATTAGACGGGCTGCCCCTCGAGCCTTACCTCCGCGACTATGCCTATACTGCCCTTGGGCATATCCACATCCAACAGCACGTTTACCCAAGCGGCACAGTCTACTACTCGGGTGCACCTATCGCTACGACCTTTGCCCACCAAGGGCGACATGCGGGGGTACTCCTCGTTGACATAGAGGCTGACAAGACCTCCGTCACTCCCATCGACTTTCCCTCCCCACTACAACTGCAGCGGATTTGCGGCGATTATGCTTCTATCAAGGAGCACCTTTGTGCCCTACCCAAAGGAGAAGCAAACGGGCTGTCACCCATCTTTTCCATAGAGATTGTAACCCAAGAGCCACTTCCGCACCTCAAAGCAGACCTCGAACACTGGCTCGCAGGGGCTGCCGCACGGTTAGGTCCTGTCATCGTACGCCGCGCCACCGAAACCGACCCTACGGGCGAAGACGATACCCTTGTCCAATTTTACCACGGGCTAAATGCCGAGCAAATTGCGCAACGAGAGTACCGCAAACAGTATGGCACGCCGATGCCCGAGGGGCTCGTCCACCTACTCTACGAAGCAATAGAAGCGGCTCGAAAAGGGGAAGACTAAGCACAGCAGCGAGCATGAGAATATTAAGCGTGGCGGGGGAGAACCTCGCAAGCCTACGCGACCCATTCCGATTAGACTTTGATAAGCCCCCTCTGGCAGATGCTGGGCTCTTTGTCATCACGGGGCGCACGGGCTCAGGGAAGTCTACACTTCTTGATGCCATCTGTCTCGCACTCTACAATCGCATCCCGCGGCTTCGCAGCAAAAAAGACCTTTCCAACAAAGTAGAGGACTTGCCTGGGGGCGACCTCCTGAGCGACAACGACCCGCGGCAGATCCTCCGGCGTGGTGCAGGTGCAGCCTATGCCGAGGTGCGCTTTCAAGGGTTAGATGGAAAAATCTACCGATCCACGTGGCACGTACACCGCGCCAATAAGCGCCCAACGGGCAAACTGCAAGAGAGTGAGCTCACCCTCGTCAACGAAACGGAGAACCACATAGAGCTGCAAGGACGGAGCTATAAGGAGGAATATACCGAGCGCATTACGCGCCTCGTGGGGATGAACTACGAACAGTTCGTCCGTGCCGTCGTCTTAGCGCAAAGCCAATTTGACGCCTTTCTCAAAGCGCCCGCAGACGAGAAAGCCTCCCTACTCGAACAGCTCACCGACACGCGGGAGTTTGCCTCCATCTCGCGCACCATTTTCAGTCGCTATACCGCTCTCAAAGAGGAGGTAGAACGCAAGAAGCACGAAATCTCAGCGCTAGGCTGTTTATCGCCCGAAGAGGTTGTTACCCTGCAAAAGGAGCAACTTGCCCAAAACGAGCTCGTTGGGCGAAGCAAGCAGACGGTGGAGCAGCTGACCCAATCGGTCAAGTGGTACGAACTCGCAGCGCAAATCCACCAAGAGGTTCTTTTGGCACAGAAAGACGTAACCCAAACCGAAGCCGAGCGAGCCACCCTAGAGCAGGAACGCTCCTGGGTAACGCAATGGGAGGAAAGCCGCGAGGTAAGGCAAGAGCTCGCGCAGCTAAGCGAGGGGAAAAAGCAGCTCAATGAGGTAGTAAACAACCTCCGCAACAAGAGTACAACTCTGCAACGTGCCGCAAAACAAACCCGTAACCTCGCGGCTGAGCAAGAACGCCTCCGCGGGCAGCAAGAAGCCCTCGCGGTAGAGCGTGTACAACTTGCCCATACGCAGGAAGCCTGCAAAGGAGTTAACACTGAGATCCGCGCCCAAGAGGAGCTCATCAATGGCTTAGAAACGAAACGCCAAGCACTCCTCAAGCAGGGCAAAGAGAGCAATGAGGAAGAAAAGAAGCAGGCAACAGCCCTACAACAGTTGAAAGAGCAAATCATCCAACGGGATACGCTACGCACTCGCCTTGCCCCACGCCAAGCACTCTACGAAGGTCTTGAAAGTATAAGTCAGAACCTCTCTTCGCTCACCGCCACAATACAGCAAATAGACTTGGAAAACAAGGGGTTAGCAGCATCCACAGCTACACTCGAGCGTTTACTTCAACAACAAAAGGAATTAGAGGCTCAGTGGACCACCCTCGTGGGGAGTACCCCCGTGGAAATACTCCCCTTACGTGCGCTATTACGCGAAGGCGAACCTTGTCCACTATGCGGGAGCACCACTCACCCCCTCGGCACAGCAACGACCTCCGAACATGCACAGCACTGGGAAACGCTTCGCACCCAACAAGAGGCGCTCAAAGCGCAACGCGAAGCGCTCGAGAAAGCCCTTCATGACAACGAGCTCACCAGCGAGAAACAACGCAGCACCCTCGAAGTGCTGGAAAAGCAACGCGCGCAGTATGTAGCACAGCTTGCGGTACTATCGCCCACTTCGCCTACTCCCACCCCCGAATGGCTAGCACAGCTACGCGAACGGCTGACCGTTCTACAAACCGAACGCACCCAGTGGCAAGCCGTAGAAAGAGCGGCAGGGCTCGATGCGCAAATAGAAACCAACGAACGTCTCCTTCAAAATCACGCAGAAACAATCCAACGTCTGCGAAAAGAGTACAAAGAGGTATTGTCACAACAGAACGAGGCACAATCGAAGATTTTGGTACTTAAAACGCAGCTTTCTGACTTGACGGATGGTAAACCCCTCGAACACCTCGAACGTGCCTTTCAAGTGCGTTTTCGTGCGCATGACCTGCGGAGTACCGAACTCAAGCGACAGCTCGCCGCAGCCACCGAACAACAGCAATTGCTCTCACAGACCACCTATCACCTCAACCACAATCGGCATGAGCTACGGCTTCGCCTTCACGAGGCGCAGACGCGCATTACGGCATGGCTTGCCGCACATCCAGCGCATACGCCTTCTCAACTAGAGAGCCTTCAAACCCATACAGAGGCGGAGGTACGGCACTTCCGTGAACGTTGGGAAACCAGCCAACAGGCTACCACGAAGGCGCAAACGATACTCAAGGAGCGCACAGCACGAGAGGCTGCGCACATCGCCGAGTGTCCGAACGATATACGCCCCCTTGAGGAAATAGCACAAACTCTTGCCACTGAGCGCAAAACCCTAGAAGAGGCGCAGGAACGCTATGCCTACTACACTGTCCAACTAGAGGAGCAAGCGAAAAAGCGCACCACACAGCAAGCCTTGGAGAAGGAACTCGCAGCGCTAGATACCCAATGTCGTGCATGGGCACAACTCAACGAGCTCTTGGGGTCGAGGGACGGGAAACGCTTCCGCGTCATTGCTCAGAGCTATACCCTCACGGCACTACTCGAATTTGCCAACCGACAATTGACGCGCATCATGCCTCGTTACCGACTGGAGCGTGCCGCCTCTGAGACAAGTACCCTATCTCTTCGGATCGTCGACACGCAAATAGGGGGCGAGGTGCGTAACATTGATACGCTATCGGGGGGCGAGACCTTCATCGTCTCCTTGGCGCTGTCGTTGGCGCTATCCTCGATTTCTTCCCACCATCACGCCATAGAGCTTCTTTTCATTGACGAAGGGTTTGGTACACTCGACGCAGACAACCTTCGCCTCGTCCTAGAGACGCTAGAGGGGTTACAAATGCAGGGACGGCGGATCGGTCTCATCTCGCACGTAGCGGAGCTTAACGAGCGTATCGCCGTACAAGTACAAGTGGAGAAGCAGGGGAGCGATGCCTCTCGAGTCAAAGTGGTAGGGCGGTAGAGAGGCGCGGCATCTTCTTACCACAACCTTTGGTGACGCCAAAGGGGGCTTTTTTTACAGAAAGCGCGCGTGATCATCTCTGACTTTTTACATTACGCCTACCATTCGCACACTGACTTTTTACAAGGAAAGTAGTATCTTGCATAAAATAAAGGCATTATGGGGCGCGTCTACTATCCTCGGTCAATCGACCGATATTTGTTGGAATGGAAGGAGGACTCTATGCACAAACCCTTGCTTGTGAGAGGGGCAAGACAGGTCGGCAAGTCCTCTGCCATCCGTACACTCGGCACTCATTTTACCCACTTTCTCGAAGTCAACTTTGAGCGAGACCGTGCGATCCATGAGCTTTTTAGCTCCGACCTCAATCCGCAAGAGATAGCCATTCGTCTCTCTACCTACTATGGCGTCCCCGTCTTACCCACGAAGACGCTCCTTTTCTTGGACGAGATACAGGCTTGCCCAGACGCCATCCGAAGTCTCTGGTTCTTTTACGAAGATTACCCCGCACTCCACGTAATTGCCGCAGGCTCATTGCTCGAATTTGCCATACAAGAATTAACCTCTTATGGCGTGGGACGTATCCGCTCGCTTTTCATGTATCCGCTGTCCTTTGACGAATTCCTTGAAGCGACGGGGCACACAGGTTGGATAACAGCCAAACGGGCAGGCTCGGCAGAAGCGCCCCTATTCGCGGCTCTACATACCCAACTCGTGGAGGCGTTTCGTTCCTATCTCTTGGTAGGCGGAATGCCCGAGGCAGTACGCGAATGGGTAGAGCGGCACGATTATCTCGCTTGTCAACAAGCGTTAGAAGACATCGCCCAATCCTACGAAGATGATTTTTCTAAATATAAGAAACGCGTTGACCCCTCCTTGTTACGTCAAACCCTACAGAGCGTAGCCCTACAGATGGGGAGTAAGTTTGTCTATAGTCAGGTAGAGGGCGGCTACCGCACAGAGAAGGTAAAAGAAGCGCTCAAACTTCTGGAAATGGCTGGACTTATCCTCCCCGTAACGCATAGTGCTGGCAATGGGCTACCATTGGGCGCGGAGGTCAACGAAAAGTTTGTGAAATACCTCTTTTTAGACAGCGGACTACTCCTACGTTTCTTGGGGCTAAAACAGGGTAACAACCTATCGCAACAGCTCGTAGTGAGCACGGCAACGGCGCTTGTCAACAAAGGGTCTATTACCGAGATGGTTGCTGGTTTAGAGCTGTTAAAATATCAGTCTCCCACCATACATGCAAGGCTCTACTACTGGCAAAGCCTCTCACGCGGCACACAAGGGGAAATAGACTACCTCCTAGAACGAGCGGGGAGTGTCCTTCCCCTCGAGATCAAAGCGGGGACATCAGGCTCAATGAAAAGCCTACACACATTTATGCAGGCAAAAGGGCTTACGCGTGGACTACGCTCTTCGTTGGAGAATTTCGGAGCACTAGAACAGATAGAGATCCTCCCTCTCTATGCACTAGGGAATCTCTTGTAACCACTACAATTCTCCCCAATTCTCTCCCACTGCCGCATCCACAACGAGGGGGACGTTCAGCGTCATGACCTGTTCCATCGTCTCTTTGACAAGGGGTTGTAAGAGGTCAAGTTCCTCGCGCGGGACATCGAAGATCAGCTCGTCGTGCACCTGCGTCGTGGGATTATTGCACAGTAAATACATCTTATATTGATGATTTTTAGTAACTTAGTGCTGTAATTGAAGGCATTAAGATGAGAACAAAGTCAGCTAAACAAGAGGGTTTTGTAGAAATATGCACACAGGAAAGACGAGCGAAACTCGC
>CAJPTV010000048.1 GCA_905373665.1 Bacteroidia bacterium | reverse complement strand
ATTCGTAAGGGCGATCATGAAGCTCTGGAGAAGCTGACTCGCGCCAATTTACGTTTCGTCGTCTCGGTCGCTAAACAGTATCAAAACCAGGGACTTACCCTGCCCGACTTGATTAACGAGGGTAATTTAGGGTTGATACGCGCAGCCGAGAAGTTTGATGAAACTCGTGGTTTCAAATTTATCTCGTATGCCGTTTGGTGGATTCGTCAGTCGATTCTGCAGGCTCTAGCCGAGCAGTCGCGTATTGTACGTTTGCCACTCAACCAAGTCGGTGCACTTAACAAAATCAACAAGGCGATCGCTCGCTTTGAGCAAGAGCAAGAGCGCACCCCTTCGGTCGATGAGCTGGCTGCCGAGACAAATATGCCTAAGGAGAAGATCGCGGATAGTTTACGCGTCTCTGGGCGTCACGTATCAATCGATGCGCCGTTTGTGGAGGGGGAAGAGAATAGTCTCTTAGACGTATTAACGAACCCAGATTCTCCGAAGGCCGACAATACGCTTTTGCAAGAGAGTTTGCGCAAGGAGATCGATCGCGCCCTTGCCACGCTTGGAGACCGCGAGAGTGCAATCATCCGCTCCTTCTTCGGTATCGGGTGTCCAGAGCAGACCTTGGAAGAGATCTCTGAGAAGTTCAAACTAACACGCGAGCGTGTACGCCAGATCAAAGAAAAGGCGATCCGTCGTTTACGTCACTCGAGTCGCTCTAAAAATCTGAAGGCTTATTTAGGGTAGGTAGTTCGGTGTGAGAATCTACAGAAGTTAGGCTAACTCCAACGTAAGAATTAGGGACTAATTCCCTCAATATAGCGCGCCTATACGGGTATTATCTAATAGATGCCCGTATAGGCGTTTTAAGGAAACAAGGGGGCGCAACACGGCACGACATGCCCACGTCGGACGTGTGGGGGCTTCTACGAATTTAATAGCAAATTAAGCACAAAAGGCAGGTAACGGTGCTCTAGGAGGTGGATGCGCTCAGCGAGCGTCTGTGGGGTGTCTTTAGGATTTACTGGGCAAGAAGCCTGCAGGATGGGGAATCCTGTATCGTATTGTTCATCAACGTAGTGAATTGTAATCCCAGAGACCTTTTCATGCGCAGCAAGTACGGCTGTGTGAACATGCTCACCAAACATCCCTTTTCCCCCAAATTTGGGTAAAAGAGCTGGATGGAGATTGATGATGCGATGGGAGTAGGTAGCAACGACTTGGCTGGGTATGAGGGCGAGATAGCCAGCAAGAACAATAAAATCTGTCGCATAACGTGCTAAGAGTTCGAGCAGTTCTGCAGTAGAGTTCTTTCGCGAAATAAGCTCTACTGGGATATTGTGCTTTTTTGCCCTCTGAATGACATAAGCCTCTGGTTTATTGACAACAATGAGAGCTACACGTGCGTATGCTTGTTGTGCGAGGTGATCTATAATGGCTTGTGCATTGGTTCCGTTCCCCGAAGCGAAAATCGTAATGTTTTTCATAGTACTAGTTGTTAAGATGTCGTCCGATGTGGGTACTAAAATAGAAAATTTCTTTATACCTTTGTGCGTTGAGTTTTTTGTTTCTCTGAGTTTGAAACAAAAACGTGGTTCTTGCTGTTTTATAAACAACACGAAAGAATAAGACAATGAGTGTAGCAGAAAAAGTAAAAGACATAATTGTAGAGAAGTTGGGGGTAGAACGTGGTGCAGTGGTAGACACCGCAAGCTTTACCAATGACTTGGGTGCAGATTCGCTCGATACGGTCGAGCTGATTATGGATCTTGAGAAAGCATTCGGGATTACGATTCCAGATGAAGACGCAGAGAAGATCAAGACAGTAGCAGACGCAATTTCGTACGTAGAAGCTCACGCACCACAGGGTGCTTAAACCTTCGCTCTTCGTACGCATATGTACCGTCAGCGGTGCTTTAAGAAAATAACTAAGAGTATTGGGAATGGAGCTTAAACGAGTGGTTGTTACGGGGCTAGGTGCACTAACTCCGATTGGGAATAACTTGGCAGAGTACTGGGATGCGTTGAAGAACGGTCGTAGTGGGGCAGCTCCGATTCGTAGTTTTGATGCAAGCAAATTCAAGACAACTTTTGCTTGTGAGCTTAAAGGGTTCGACGGGGCAGCGCATTTTGATCGCAAGGAGGTACGCAAGTTAGATCTCTATTCCCAGTACGCATTGGTAGCTGCAGAACAAGCAGTTCAAGATGCTGGGTTGGTAGATGGCGGCGTACGTGCCGAGCGTGCTGGTGTTGTTTGGGGCTCTGGGATAGGAGGTATTCACACCTTCTGGAACGAGGCAGAAGAATTCTTCAAAGGCGATGGAACGCCGCGTTTCAATCCGTTTTTCATCCCTAAGATGATTTCGGATATAGCAGCGGGCTTAATAGCTATGAAATATGGATTCCGCGGTCCCAACTACACGACAGTCTCGGCTTGTGCGTCATCGACTCATGCGATAGTAGATGCAACGAACCTCATACGTCTCGGTAAGGCAGATGTATTCATATCTGGTGGTTCAGAGGCAGCAGTCAATCCAGCTGGCTTAGGCGGTTTTAGCTCGATGCAAGCACTTTCGACGCGTAATGATGATCCAGTAACGGCTTCTCGTCCATTTGACAAAGATCGTGATGGTTTCGTCCTCGGAGAAGGAGCAGGAGCGTTAGTACTTGAGGAGTACGAACATGCTAAGGCGCGGGGGGCGAAGATTTATGCAGAGATCGTAGGGACGGGGATGACGGCAGACGCCTACCATCTCACAGCTCCACATCCAGAAGGTTTGGGTGCAGCTACTGTGATGCACTTAGCTCTTGAAGAGGCTGGAATACGTCCTGAGGATGTTGATTATATCAATGTGCATGGGACGTCAACCCCAGCAGGCGATTTGCCTGAGTTGAAAGCTGTAGAACAAGTCTTTGGGAAGGCTGCGGAGAAGCTCAATATTAGCTCTACGAAGTCTATGACGGGGCACTTGTTGGGCGCAGCGGGTGCTGTTGAGTCTGTTGCTTGTATCATGGCAATACAGCACTCATTGATTCCACCTACTATAAACTTACAGCATGTAGACGAGGCAATCAATCCTGCGTTACAGTTGACTCCAAATAAAGCAGTAGAGCGCAAGGTACGTTATGCACTATCTAATACGTTCGGCTTTGGTGGTCATAACTCATCGTTAATATTCAAAGCCAACGAACTCTAGTAACCTTAGTCGCTCATTAGAGCAACTACAGACGCGAATCAGTAAAGTCTGTTCTTCTCTCTTTAAGAGAGGAGGACAGGCTTTTTTTATGCCGCTCTTACGCGAACATTTTGGGATAAAAAGAATCTATACCTCGAGTTATTACGTATCTGCACTCACGCATAGTTCATTCCATGCGGCTCATGCCCTAGTGTCCAATACCTTAAATGAGCGACTTGAATTCCTAGGCGATGCTGTCTTAGAGCTCGTTGTTTCATCTTACCTATACGAACGCTTCCCTACCATCGATGAAGGTAAGCTAACCCGTTGTCGAGCCAATATCGTATGTCGCGAGAATTTGAATATGCTAGCAAATTCTATACAATTAGGAAATTATCTACGTTCAAGCCTTCCTGTAAAGCAGTTGAGTATAGATGCGTTGGGAAATGCTTATGAGGCGTTAGTTGGTGCGATCTACTTAGATCAAGGTTTTGAAAAGACTAAGTGCATACTCGTTGAGCATTTATTAGAGACATCACTTATAGACTGGAGTAGTCTTCAAGGTGAGCTTTATGATTATCGCTCCTTGGTTTTACACTGGTCTCAACGTGAGAAGAAGAAAGTTGAATTTACCTATCAGGAGCTAAGTCATACGCCGTCGTTGTTCGAGTGCTTTATTTATGTGGATGATGTCGTGATGGCAACAGCCAAAGGAAGAAATAAAAAGCTTGCTGGACAAGAAGCTTGTAAGGTACTCGTCACACACTACGAACTTAATTAGCCTGTATAGCGCTATTTCTTATTCAAGCCTAATGCAACTTGATAAGGATTCTGAATAATTCGCTGATTTGAGCTACCACGAAACTGGAGCTCCTCGCCCCCATCTGCTTCGTTACAAATATCTCTGTCGTGGATGGCTTTTATAAATGGTCCGTCGACAAGTGTGTCTATATACTCAAGCGGCGCTAATAAACTTGGGTTAACGGCAAGCTCCTCTATACAATAACCTGTATAACACCATATATTAGCATTAGTACGCGACTTGAGTATTTTCAATAGCGCTAATAGCCCTGTAGGGTTGAAGAAGGGATCGCCACCAGAGAGGGTAATTCCAGAAAGGAGTTGATTGTTAAGAATGTTCTGGATATGTATTTCTAACAATTCATCCGTGAGCAACTTCCCCTTATTCGGATTCCAACTCTGAGGATTATGGCAAAACGGGCACTGGTGACGACATCCTGCTAAATAGAAAGAATAGCGCATCCCTTCCCCATCTGTGATAGTGTCCTCATAGACACGCAAAAGACGCAAGCCATAATCAGCTAACTTCATTTCTAGAACTCTCGAAAAAGTAGTATAAAGAGACTCTTCTTCATTCGCATAACAGGCGCGTCCTTGTCTGCCTTGGAATAGGAGTTACTGTAGAATCTCTAGATGAATTGCTGTACTCCTATAGCTTTTCCCGTTGTTTTTCCAGTTCTTTAATCTGCTTGCGTTTCTATTTCAAGGTTAGCCTTCTCTTCTTTTGTGGAAGCAGCAGGCTTCTGTCCAAGCGCATTGCGTAATTCGCTGATCATCTCCGCGAGCAGTTCGGGAGTAACCTCTACCTCCTGATTGTTCTCGGACGATTGCTCCTGTACGATGAGATCATCTATCTGCTCGAGTAGCGCCTTGATTTTCTCAAGCATACGTTCATGATCCCACTCCTCAACGTCCTTTTTCCAAACGAAAGTGTACTTGTTTGCCTTGGATTCGATCTTTGTACTGTCATTGTATTCCACCTCTAGGCTGATAAAACCGTTGGTAGAGAACTCGAGGACGATTTGAGTAAACACCTCGTTGAGCTCCTGCTTCATTAGGTTATAGAAGCGGTTAATGGCGATGAAGTCTGGCTTTTCGGCTCTCGCCAGCCACATAAAATAGAGATCGCAACGCAGTCGACTTTCTATCTCACGACAGGTGTAGATATTGTTCATATAGGCATACAAGAAGACCTTAAGCATCATCTTCGGATGGTACTGACCGCCCCCTCTTCTTTTGCATAACTTCTCGAAGCGTTGCAGATTTAGGTTTTCAACTAACATGTCTAGCACACGTACGGGATCGTCTGCTGGAATGTATTCGTCGATCATTCGTGGATAGTGTACCATCTGATAAGGATTGTAAGAATGGGAAAGCATCGGTTTCTAACCTAACCCTCGTAAAGGTACGAGATTTCCACGTAACAGCCAAGCCCTAAAATGGAAAATCCAGAGCTTGGCTATTACGTGGAGAGGTATTTTGGACACACCCCTCTCCTTGATGTATTTGGTAGTGGATTACGAGTTAATCTTCTCGCAAACCATGCTTTACACGCTCACGCTCCTCGGCCTGCTTTGCCACATTCCAAGTGTCAAGGGTGCCTGTAAGGTAGCCTGTAATACGACGGATACGATCTATCTGATCCGAGGCACAGAGCGGACACTTATCTAAAATCACGCCTTTGAACCCACAACCGCGACATGTATCCACGGGGTGATTGATAGAGCCGTAACCAATCCCATTGTCTATCATCGTTTTCACGATAGTAGCTATCACGCTCGAGTTCTTCTTCGCTTCGCCATCCAATTCGACGTAGGTTATATGCCCTCCGAGCGTCAATGCGTGGAAAGGAGCTTCCTTACGAATCTTGTCTTGAATACTGATCGGCTCACGAACGTCGATATGAAAAGAGTTTACGTAGTACTCACGATCAGTAACCCCTGGGATGACTCCGAACTTCTCGCGATCCTTGCGCGTAAAGCGACCAGAAAGCCCCTCGGCTGGCGTAGCAATTACGGAGTAATTCAGGTGGTAACGTTCCTTGTACTCCTTCGCCACCTTATTCATCAGCTGTAGCGCTTCATAGAGCGTATCCCACGACCTTTGGTTCTTCCCGTGCCCTTCGCCAAACAACGCTACCATAGCATTGTGCCCACCAATGAAGCCAATAGCAAGCGTACCTTGGTTAATCACCGTTGCTACCGTTTCATCGGATTTTAGAGCGCCCCCACCCTTCCAAACGTCATTGGTCATCATAAAGGGAAACTGAAAGGCATACGCCGTCTGTTGGAAACAGAAGCGTTCATAGAGCTGATCGGCAACCAAGCGACTCTTTTCCTCGAGCTTATCCATGAAATATACCTTCGCAAGCTCTTGCACCTCCTCTAGACTCGCCCCAATACCGTCGCGCTCTGCAGCACGTCGCGCCTCAATAGCAAGACGCGGCATATTGATAGAGGTAAACGAGAGGTTACCACGCCCTATCGAGGTACGCGGCCCATTGATGTTCTCATAGACGCGCGTACGACACCCCATCGTAGCCACCTCGTGGAAATAACGCTTTGGGTCATTAGCATCCCACTCTGGGTCAAAGTTGAAAGGTGCATCTAGGTTCAAGAAGTTGGGGAATAGGGCGTGCGCTGTCGTTTTGCAAGCCTCGACAAAGAGGTCAAAGTTAGGCGCTTCAAACTCAATCCGACCTGCGAGTGCTCCCTTCCAATCCTTCAACGCCTTAGTAAGGTCAGCATCGCTAAAACTAACCCCCTTCTTCAACTTAAAGATTTGGATGGGGAAGATCGGCGTCTCTTTCTTACCAAGCCCCTCTTCCGTCGCCTTGAGCAACGAACGTATGAGTAGACGACCCTCCGGCGAGGTATCTGTCCCATAGTTTATAGAACTAAAGACCACCTGATTCCCACCACGCGAATGCATGGTATTTAGGTTATGGAGGAAACCCTCCATCGCTTGGTGCGTGTCCGTCTTCGTTTGACGCACAGCCTCATTCAAAACGAGCCCGAGGACAAAGGAGGAGAGCTGCATCCCCTCCCCGCGCATCACCTCATCAAGGAGCGTTACCGTCTCATGCCCGCTCCCCAACACCACCTTGCGTTCCCAAAACTTCGTACGTAAACGGCGCGTCAGACGCTTCACCTCGTCCTCGTCAAAAGCCCGTTCTTGTTGCTGCTGATAAGCATAGATAAGACGCTGTGAAAGGTGCTTGTGAAAAGATTTACGCACCCCTGGCGCCATGAAGAAGTCAAAGGCCGGGATAGCCTGTCCACCGTGCTGCTCGTTCTGATTGGTCTGGAAAATGATGGTCGCCAAAGTCGCATAGCTATGGATGCTCTGCGGCGGACGTACCGAACCATTCTTCGTGCGAAAACCGTTCTCATAAAGCGCTCCAAGGTCGTACTGCAAGCACGTCGTGGTCTTTGTGGGGTAGTAATCGAGGTCGTGGATATGAATCTCCCCTGCCTCATGTTCGCGCCCGTAAAGGGGCGTTAAACGCCCACTGACGGCATCCTTACGTGCCAACTCCGAAGCGAAGGTCATCATCTGCCCCGCAGGGGTATGCGCCGACATATTCGCATTGCTGCGGTTCAGTTCACAACACTCCACATTCACGATCGGGTCAAACATCCCCTTGAGATTCATACGCTCCCAACGAGCACGATCACGCTCATGCCGATAGTGAATGTAACGCTGCGCAACCTTGATGTTAAAGCGCATCAAGTCATGCTCAACCACATCCTGAATCTCCTCCACACTCATACGCCCCTGCGTACAAATCGTGCTAACGACATTGTGCACGATCATCGTAATTACGGACAGCTCTGGATTAAGACCGTCTGCCGCGTAAGCCTTAGCTATCGCATTCTCTATGCGACTCACATCAAAGGGAACTTCCGTACCGTCTCGCTTGACCACTCGGTACTGCTCAAGGCTGTTCGAGGGGTCAAAGAGACCTCGGCTCGGAAGCTCATTAGCTGATTTCTGTATCTCCATTGCGTTTAATATTTACACCGACAAAGCTAGCAAAAAGACAAAGCGGAATCGCCTTTTGTTTGTCTCTACCACCCCAAAAAGTAACGAACAGAAAGAGGACTTTTTCTATCACCCCGCTAACTACCCGAAAAATAGAGACAAAACGCTCTTCTTGAAAAGAACCCTAAGGGGGAAAATCTACCCCACGTACTACGCCAAAGAATATTGAGGAAAACGAAAAGTGCCCGCACGCTGATGCGAACGGTGCGAACGGTGTTTTTAGGAGCTTGCGACCTCCTCTGCAAACAGGGCTGTGATTAGTATACTACAGGTTTCAAATCCGATTCTCATTATTATTCGGTAAGGGGTGCTATTGTACATTAGAGTACTTTTTACCAGATAGATAACAATTTGGCGATGCGTTGATATACGAGATTATTTTCCCAAAGAAAAGGAAACAACTCGCAACGAAATTCCTCCAGTTTCCTCTCTTTTTCACAACAGCAGCACAAGAAGCCGCCGCCACCCTACTTCTACTTACTATTTCCTAATTTTGGGACGTAAAAAACGCAAGCCGATGAGAACCCGAACGTGGATACTTCTTCTCTTTCCCTCTGCTCTTTTATGGGGATGCCAGACACAACCCAACTCCTCCCTGCGCGTACAAGACAACACCCTACGCCCCATCAGCTTCGAATATGCGCTGCTCAGCCACGCCTACTCCCCCACCGATTCGAGCACACAAGCACACTTCTCACCTCACGCCGCCGAGCGCCTCTCTCTCCTGCTCAAAGAACCAACCTTTGTGGCAATACGCCATGCGAACTCTCCACAGACCTACCTGCTCCTGCTATCGCCGACCGACGAGGCGCTACTCACCCTTCACCCCATCAGCTACGAAGTGACAGGCTCACAAGAGAGTCTCCGTGTGTGGCAACTCTATAAAATCCTCCGCCAACTCAATGACTCTATCGCGCTACTCAATCAACAGATAGGCTGGATAACCGCCCCCACAGAGGGAGAACAAACAGACTCCGTAGATTTTCAACCACGATACGACGCTCTGGTACAAACAACCCGCGAAGCCCTCAAACGCTTCGTCATTGACGCACCTTACTCCAAAGCCAATCTCGTAGCCTTAGCTGCGAAATTTGACGGCAAAGAACGCTTTTTTGACACCCCCGAGCTCCGTCCCCTCGCGCGGGTCATCCTACAAGACCTCGCCTCCTACTACCAAGACGCCGACTTTGCCCAACAACTCTTAACCGAATATGCAGGGCGATAACAAAAAGATCTACTTTGCCTCCGATTTCCACCTTGGACTACAAACAGAGACTCCACCCCGCGAACGCGAAGCGATCATCGTGTCGTGGCTACACACGATTCTCCCCTCGGTGCGCGCACTCTACCTCCTTGGCGATATATTTGATTTTTGGTGGGAATATAAACGCGTTGTCCCCAAGGGCTTCGTACGTTTCTTAGCCACCCTTGCCGAATTTACCGCCGCGGGCATCCCCGTACACCTATTCACGGGCAACCACGACGTTTGGATGTTTGACTACCTCGAGCAAGAACTCGGGGCTACCGTCCATCGTCAAGGCGAACTTCTTTCCTTCTACGGGCACGATTTCTACCTCTGCCACGGCGACGGACTAGGACGCATGACGCTCCCCCTCCGCATCATGCGTGCTGCCTTTCATTCGCGCCCCCTTCAGTGGCTGTTTGCACACCTCGTACACCCAGATGCTGCCCTTCGGTTTGGGCAAGCATGGTCTCACCACAACCGCTATACGAAAAGCCTTCAACACGCCTTCCGTGGCGATGCCGAACCCGTCGCACAGTTCGCCCTGCAGCACTATCAAACGAGCGGCGTCCCGTTCTACATCATGGGGCATCTCCACATTGCCACGATACACCCCCTTGCCCCAGCAGGTGCGCTCACCCTCCTAGGCGATTGGATCTCCCAATACACCTTCGCTGCACTAGACGAGCACGGGCTTATTCTACAGCAATACCTCCCCGAGACGCAGCGCGCTACACCTCTCGCCTCGTTCCTTTTTTCTTAATCTTTTTGGGCAGAAAGAACTCTCCACGGGCAATACGCACCGCCCAGCCCTCAAGGAATACTTCGCGGTAACTGAGCTCCCCCTCCGCGTTCACGACACGTTCAAAACGTACCCGCAACCGCCCTCCCGGAGGGTAAACTGCCACAGGCGAGGGGATATTATACACCGCAGCGGCAATGAGCGCTACAGCCACTGCCCCCGTACCACAGGCTAGGGTTTCCCCCTCCACGCCTCGTTCGTACGTGCGCATCACAAGACGCCCCGCCTTATAAGCATAAAAATCGACGTTCACGCCATTCCCGTCACCCACGACCGAATAACGCAGCGGACGCGCTACAGCCTCCAAATCAAGGGAATGAAGCGCCGCTATCGACTCACACCCCATCACCAAGTGCGGCACCCCCGTGTCAAGCAGATACCCCCCCTCAGCTGGTAACCACTCCACCCACGCCTCAACAGGCATCCGAATCGAGATCTCGCCACTGGGCAACAGTACACTTTCCACCCGCTTCGCCCCTATCTCTAACCACAGCCGATCTCGCCCCAAATGCGCAAATAGATAAGCACTTACACACCGTGCCCCATTGCCACACATCGCCGCCTTACTGCCGTCCGAATTGTAAAAAGCGAGCCTACACCGTCCGTCCACAACCTTTTTCACCAAAAAGAACCCATCAGCCCCCACACCATAATGACGGTCACACACCGCACGCACCACCGCCTCAATAGTCCCCATTTCGGGCAAAAGAACCTCTCGGCGAACGATGATGAAATCATTCCCCGCACCATGATACTTCTCAAAAGGAAACAGCATCTACTCCTCCGTTTCTGTGGTTTCTTCTGAAAAAACGTCTGGGGTGGTCGACGGATCGGGCGCGGCAGAGGGTAACCACTCGAGCCTATCCACCTCGTAGGTCGTAAGGCGTTTTCCGCGGGCTTTATACCCCTTTACGCCGATGAAGCCCTCCACATCTACCTCCTCAGGTGCACGATGCTGATTTTTACCCCCAAAACGAATTTCTAACCGCGGATGTGCCTCGGCACTCAAGAGCACTAATCGCGAGTTGGCATGCTCGCCTATCAACGAACGGGGCGCCTCACTCTCCTCTAACGAGAAGCGTTTAAGGTAATAGAACCCCTGCTCCGCATCCCAAAAAGCGAGACTGTAGACGCACCCAGGGTTATACTTCTCAATACGCAGGATATTCTCGCCGAAGCGCGTCGAGAGGTCAAAACTCGTAGTCTGATACGTACCGTTAGCATAGAACACCGCCACAAGGTCTGCCCCCGAAAACTCCCCGAGATACGTCCCCCGCTCCTCGGTATTAAGGCGGTCGATGTCGCGGTCTATCCAAATCTTAATCCCCCCGAGCGTCGAAAGCCCTTGCGACTTCAACTTCACCGAAGCCACACGTAGCTTAGTAAGGATATTCCCCCGCGCATCGCGCCCCTTGATAGCGAGCGTCCCAAAGTCAAAATCAATGTCCGTATTGCGAAGGCGCAACGCCCCCGACAGACGTACGTGCACACACTCAGCCTCGCCATTGGGGTTTACGCTCATGTAGAGGATCTTAGAGCGCGCCTCACCGTTGGTCAAGTTATACTCCTTGTCGCGAATCACCCCCGTAATAGCACACCGCTTCACGTAGGCCACCTCGCGCGCATTGGTATAAATCACGTTGTAAATCGTACGCTGGTCGTTGCGGTTAAAGACGTTGATATAAAGAATGTCTTTGTCGAAAAAACGCTTGTCGGAAACGACGGAAATCATATAGCGCCCATCCTTGAGAATGACGATCACCTCGTCAATATCAGAGCACTCTGCCACAAACTCCGCCCCCTTAAGCTCCGTACCAAAGAACCCCCCAGCACGGTCGACATAGAGCTTCTTATTGGTTGCCACAACGCGCGTTGCCTCAATCGTCTCAAAGTTCGTCACCTCGGTATGGCGCGGGTGCAACGTACCATACTTCGCCTTAATACCCTCGTAATAGGCGATGGTATACTCCACCAGATGCGCCAAATGGTCTGCTACGGTAGCGAGCTCATCCTCAGTATGGCGCAAGAGCTCATCCGCCTTCTTGATGTCATACTTCGAGATGCGCTTAATCTTAATCTCCGTAAGCTTGACAATATCCTCCCGTGTCACGGGACGCCGCAACTGCGCGTGATAAGGCTTAAGCGACTCGTCGATAGTCTCCAAGATCCCCTCCCATGTCTCACACTCCTCGATCGCCAAATAGAGCCTTTTCTCAATAAACAACCGCTCGAGCGATGCAAAGTGCCATACTGCCTCAAGCTCCTCCGCACGAATCTCAAGCTCACGGCGCAAAAGCTCCTGCGTACTATCCACCGAATAGCGGAGGATGTCGCTCACGCTCAGGAAGTGCGGACGGTCTTCATAAATCACGCAGGCGTTAGGCCATATACTGATCTCACAGTCGGTAAAGGCATACAACGCGTCGAGGGTCTTGTCTACGGAGACGTCCGGCGCGACATGCACCACAATCTCTGCGGTGGCAGCCGTATTATCCTCAATCTTACGTATCTTAATCTTACCACTCTCGCTCGCCTTCCGAATGGAGTCTATGAGCTTCCCCGAGTCCTTCCCGTAAGGGATTTCACTAATCACCAACGTCCGAAGGTCTTGCCGCTGAATCCGCGCCCTTACCTTCACCACGCCCCCGCGATGCCCGTCAGAGTACTTGCTACAGTCGACCAGCCCCCCCGTCAGAAAGTCTGGGTAAAGCACAAAAGGCTCGCCGCGCAGGTATGCCACCGCAGCATCCAAAAGCTCATTAAAGTTGTGTGGTAAGACCATCGACTTCAACCCGACGGCAATCCCCTCCGCACCCTGCGCTAACAGCAATGGGAACTTGACGGGCAGGGTGATTGGCTCTTGGTTGCGACCGTCATAGCTCCGCATCCAGTCGGTCGTCTTATGGTTGAAAAGAACGTCTAGGGCGAATTTGGAAAGACGCGCCTCGATGTATCGCGGCGCAGCCGCCGAGTCGCCCGTGAGGATATTCCCCCAGTTCCCCTGCGTGTCAATGAGCAGCTCCTTTTGCCCGAGCTGTACGAGCGCATCGCCGATCGAGGCATCGCCATGGGGGTGATACTTCATCGTCTGCCCAATGATGTTCGCCACCTTGTTATACCACCCATCGTCGAGCTCCTTCATCGTGTGAAGGATACGACGCTGCACGGGCTTGAGTCCATCTTGTAAGTGCGGTACGGCGCGCTCCAATATCACGTACGAAGCATAGTCCAAGAACCAGTTTTCATACATCCCCGTAAGTTGCACACGGGGCTCGCCACTCAAGAGGCGTTCGTGAAAAGCCAATGCTTTGGCAGATGGAGGCTGCGCTTCCGTGGCCGTAGCCTCTTCTGAGCTCTCGTCCCCTCCCTCGTCTGTTCTCTCGTCGGGGGTCTCTTCTATTGCCACTTCTGTTGTCTCTTCGGGGGTTACCGCTTGGGTCAAATCCTGCGTTTCCTCGGTCTGCTCTCCGTTCTTCAACGTCTGGTCGTCTCGATGCTGTTCGTTCATACTTTACCTTTCCTACTGGAAGGCAAAAATAAAAAGAAGTAAGGAATAACAGACAGGCTATTTCCTCTTCCTGTTGTTACGATAGGTAATATCAATCGACCACGGCGTCTCCGCATTGTCTGCGTGGGAGATGAGATCTATTGTTACTTTTTGTGGAACTAATTTCCCCTTAAAGAGCACAAACTCTACATCCAATAGATAAGATGCCGTGTCGTCAATCGGTGTAAATTGCACACCTATCCTATCAATAACCCCTTCTTTGTCTAAGAAAACCCGAAATCTTAAATCTTCCTCTTCTTTCAAATCCAAGACGGTTTTCTCTTGTTCTTTGACAACGAAATCCCATACGGCAAGACCATTAGCTTCCTCCCCTTTGTAAGAGCACGAAAAGTGTTTTCGTAGCTCTTTATTGCAAAAAACGGAGAGCGAGTGATGGCTAATCTCTGTCGTTCGTTTTAGCAGACGAAGCACCTTAGCGATTTCCTCTGTCTTCTTTGAGATAACTAGACTAGAGCTATCAAGGCTTATTTTCATACGACGCGCATGTCCTAACACTTGCCCCGTATACGTCATAGCTGCTTGCTCCTCTCCCTTCTTAACGGTAAAGTGTAAATCAAAGAAAAAGGGGTGGGAATATAGACGCAGCGATTTCTTCAATCGCTGTTGGAACAGTTCTTCTGCAGAAAAATCGTTGGGAAGAATCATCACAGAGTCGAGTAGGTAAGACTCTTCCTCTAAACTTACCTTAAGTGGACTCTTCGACAACAGTGCCGTATCTAACCGTCTTTTGAAAGCCCTATACCCTAAATATTTTACCGAAAGTGTGTCGTTTATAGCAGTCGGTGAGATAGGGATCTCTATCGTTCCTCTCTCATTCCCGACCCGATGCCAATAATTACCCACAGAGACCTCAGGGTAAGCTAATCGATTCCCTTGCACATCCATCACCTCTACTGTGAGCCTTTGTTGCGCATAGAGTGGAGAAAGAAAGAGCAAGAAAGCAAGGCAATATAGATAAAGGCTGCGAGCATTCATTTCCTCAAAGCTAATAAAAAACGAAGGAGTTCCCTCTTCAAAACACCCGCTTTGTTGATTATCCCCCACACCTCTCCTCAACCTCCATCCCCTCCCACACGACCCTCCTTCACCACGGGCGGCGCGCCCTTAACGCCGTAGCGTACTTTCGCCCGCAACTCGGCACGGCGTGCCGCTCTATTCGTGAAGGCGTTTCCTGAATATGGGGTGCTACCATTCGTGGGTGCGATTATCACCACAGCGCGGCATACGCCGCGAGTTGCGGGTGTAGCACGCTACACCCCTACAGGGGACTGGGAATGTACGTTTTGACACATTCTCTAGCAACGCTTTGCGCCATTACTCACGCCTCCATCCCCTCCCCCATGACCATCCTCAACTACGGGCGGTGCGCCCACGCACTCTTCCTTCCACTCCCCGATGTTACGACTCTTCTCGTCGAAACTCACCCCTACGAGGTGAACGGGACGCCCCTCGGCAGAAACTATATGGAAATACTCCCGAGCCTTGATCTGATCGATAGCGTCCTGTGCCGAGCCTTGGGTGTTCACCTTAAACTCAAAAATATAGACGTGCTGACGGGTTAAGACAAGCATATCAATACGCCCCGTCGCACACACCACCTCCGCTTGCGCATGAATGCCTAACAGACGGAAAACAGCATAAAGAACCGATTGGTAATACTGTTCTCGCAACGGACGCCCCTTCTCGCTACTAGGGATGTTGCCATAAATTATCCCAGCCAAGATTTCAGAGATCTGCGCCATAGCCTCCGCAATGTCGCCACTCCGAAGCGCCCTATAAAGCTTTAGCACCGTAGCCCTGACATCGTCGCGTCTAATGTTCACATAAAGAGGCAAAAGCTCCTGCAGAAACCCAAAACGCACCTCCTCGTTCGGATACCCTAGTTGGTAAATCTGCTCCTCTGCTAGATATTTCTTAATTGTCAGATAGCCAGACTGGAAAAGCAGCGGGATTACCGAGTCCTCGTCATTGTAGCGAAAATCCTGAAGCGACTCCGCGTCAAGCAACAGCTCATCCTCCAAATCAGGCATAAAGATCTCCATCCTTCTGAGGTAACGTACAAGATACGAGGGCGTCGCATTCTCAAACCAATAGTATTTATACTTACTCGTAGCCAATACCTTAAGCAGACTATACGGGTTATATACCCGCAGACCATCCTCTACAAAGCAATACCCGTCATACTCCTTCTTAAGCCGTGCCCGCGTCTCTTCCACCGTACTATTTTCCGCCTTGGCAAGCTTCTCTATTTGGGGGGAGAGGTAGGCGGTGAGCTCCTCCTCTGTAAAGCCACAAATCGCATCGTAGTCATCAAGCAAGGTGATGTCTATCAGATTATTCACCCCGCTAAAGAGGGTAGTCTTACTAAACTTCGTAATCCCCGTAAGAAAGGCAAAACGGATGTAGTGATCGCACTGCTTAATGACCTCATAAAAAGCCTTAAGCAGCGAACGGTTCGCTTCATTCAACGCCTCATCCTCCACAGTTTCCAACAGAGGCTTATCATACTCATCGATGAGGATG
>CAJPTV010000047.1 GCA_905373665.1 Bacteroidia bacterium | reverse complement strand
GCCCCTTTTGAGGGCGTTTTCTCTGCGTGTAAAATAGACACTAATACTTGACTACTTTCACCACCCTCTTCGCTCCATTTTGCGCCTCTATACACACAAAATAGAGCCCTGCGGGGAGCGCTTCTGTATCAACAATCACCTCGCTGGCGACGAACGCCCCAGAACGTACCACGACCCCCGAGCCATTAACTAACTCATAACGCACTGCTACTCCCTCAGGATTATCTATCCGCAGCTGCGAGGTAAACGGATTGGGTGCAACAGCGAGCGAGGCTAACACAGCATCTTCTACTGCTTTCGGAGTTTGGGGCTGCCAGGTACCGCCGCCGTTATTGCCCCCGTTGTTACCTCCATTATTCCCTCCTCCGTTATTCTCTTTTTTCTCAAACACCGCCTTTACCGTCACCGCCTTCTTTACCGTGAACTTCTTTGTTGCAAAGATGTCTTGCGTGCCTGCTGTAAGCGAGGTAAGCGTATAGCCCTCTTTGGGCGTAGCGATTACTGTAAGCTCTGTGCCGACGGCTACCGTCTTGAGCGCCTCGTCATTGTAGCCCTCGATTGCGAGCGTCCCTTCGCCTTCCTTGTCGAGAGTGATTGCCACCTTTTCACTGAGCTGGTAAAAGATATCACCTTCAAATGTCCAGCCACGAGCGATAAGCTTTTCACGAGCTTCTTTTCCCGCATCGTTATAGACAAGCCCTTTTACCTCCTCTCCGAATGGGATATTCGATGCGCCATCGGTTTGTTTTGCCCATCCTATTAGGCTCTGGGAGTAGTTTACTGCACTCATAGCAGTCGATGACAGACCTCCTATCTTAGTCTGAAGCTTCCATGCTCCCAGCGGCTGGTTAAAGGCGCTGCAGCCATAGAACATATCGCTCATGCCGATCACCTTACTCACATCCCACTCCCCCAGTGGCTGGTTAAAGGCGCTGCAGCCATAGAACATATCGCTCATGCCGATCACCTTACTCACATCCCAGTTATTTAGCGGCTGGTTAAATTTTTCGCAGCTATAGAACATCTCGCCCATGTCGGTCACTTGACTCACCTCCCACTTTTCCAATGGCTGGTTAAAGGAGCTGCAATGAAGGAACATCGCGTGCATGTTAGTCACTTGGCTTACATTCCAGTTATTTAGTGGCTGGTTGAAGGCGTGGCAGCCATAGAACATCCCGCCCATGTAGGTCACCTTACTCACATCCCAGTTATTTAGTGGCTGGTTAAAGGCGTTGCAGCTAATGAACATCCCGCCCATGTTGGTCACTTGGCTCACATCCCAGTTATTTAGCGGCTGGTTAAAGATGCGGCAACCATAGAACATCCTGCACATGTTGGTCACCTTCGTAAGGTCTGGTGTATCTATATCCGCAGCAAAGGTCATTTTTTCACATTTATAGAACATCTCTTTCATCGATTCCCACGCTACCGTTCCGAACTGCACCACCTTGAGCAATTCAGCGTTACTGGTAATAGGAGTATTCTCATTTACTCTCATTTTCATAGACCTCACCCCCTCAGGTCCAGCCTCTACGGTATACACGCCGTCTGCTGTGGGGGTAAAGGGATGGTAGTATGAATCATCTTTTCCTGTTACAGTCACCTTCTCTTCGGTCTTCACCACCTCGCCCTTTTCGTTCTTGATCACGAGCTTGTAGTCCGTCCCTATGATCGGAAGCTTAAGCTCCTCGCCCGCCTTTCCTTGCCACTTCGTGATAAACGGGCGTCCTGCGCCCCCTTGGGCGAATCCACGCGCCACACTCCCCAAACACAGCAGCGCTACCAGCGCCGCTGCCATCATAACTTTGAACATTTGCCTCATTCTAGCATACAGTAGTAAAATATGAAGCAAGTTCTCAAAAAACAACGTTAATACAAAGCAGTATGAGACACCTTCCACCTGTGCCCATCAGGAACGCAGGCTGGGACTGGGGTGCAGAGGATGTATAAATTGGGTATAAATTACAAACCTGTGCTTCAAGGGCGCTTTTGATACCCTTTTTCGCCCCTCCTCCACCACTGGGTCGTCCGCCCTTAGGACCGCCTTTAGGAGACGCTCCCCTTACGCTTGGGGGCAAAGCGCGACTCGGTGCCATGGAGAAGGCGACCAATATTCGCACGGTGGGTGATGAACAGGAGCAGCGCCACCGTCACGGCAAAGATCAATAAGGGCAACTCCCGCACGTGAAACAAGAAGAAAAGAAAGAGGGGAAAGGAAAGTCCCGCCGTCAGAGAACCTAACGACACGTAGCGCGTCGTAGCCAATACCACGGCAAAGACCCCTAAAGCACACAACGTAGCTAAAGGATGAAGCGCCAGAACCACCCCACAAAGCGTTGCAACGCCCTTTCCGCCGCGAAAACCAGCGAAGACGGGGAATATATGCCCCACCACCGCACAAACCCCGAAAATGATAGCGTACAGCGACCATAACGATACGTCGCCGCCGCCCCATGCGAGCAGGACGCGGTAAAGATTGGTTGCGGCAAACCCCTTGAGTACGTCAATGGCAAATACTGCCAAGCCAGCCGGAAGCCCCAAGGTGCGGATCGTGTTCGTCGCCCCCGCATTCTTACTCCCATGTTCGCGCACGTCGACATGAAAAAAGAGCTTTCCCAACCATACGGCCGTAGGGATGCTCCCCAACAAATAGGCTAAGACTGTCAACCCTAGGGTTATGAAAACCGTAACTCCCATCGCTTTTCTTCTTTTGGTTGTACAAATTTACGGTATTTTTGTTAGCCCGTTGCCAAGAACGGTGAAGAACGGATAGTACAAGAAGCGACACCCATGGAATACACACATACAGAATCCTCCTCTGCCCGCAAACAGCTCATTGCCGATACGCGAGCGCTCCTCCGTGCCCATGACGAACGCTCTCACATCGAGGGGCTTGATACGGTTCGTCACGAAGCCATCGAAGAGCTCTGGCCTGAGGTGCTTGCCCTCTTTTCTTCTGAAAACGAGCGTGTGGTGGAGACCCTCTGCGAACTACTCATCGACGTACACGCCTCTTCGCTTATCCTTCACTTGGGGAATACGCTCGGTGCGGAATGGGAGGCGGAGCGCCTCGCCCGTATCCTTTCCATCTGTTGGCAGAGTCCGCTAGACTTTTCGCCCCTGATACCGCAATTACTGCCATATCTCACGCACCCAGATTTACAGGTAGTTATCGAGGCAATGACCAGCCTCGAGATTGCCTTTGACCATGCCTCGCGCGCACAGCTTCAAGAGGCAGTTTCTAGCCTTAAGGCATTCGGAAAGGAGGAGAAACGGCACGAGGTACGCCTCCTCCTCGAGGAGCTGGTCTCGACCGCCTCACGCACCCTCCAACAGGTGGTCAACGCCGAGCGCGAGGCTAAGAATGCACCTCAAGAGCACCATCACGAGCACGACGACGAGTGCACCTGTGGTTGTCATTAGAAAGGTTCTTTACAAGAAAAGAACTACCTTAGTCCATCCTAAATCGTTACGCGGATGGCCTTATTTGATTTCGGGCTGAAGCCAGCCGAAACCCCCATGATGAAACAGTATAACGAGATGAAGGCGCAGTACCCCGACGCACTGCTGCTGTTTCGGATGGGCGACTTCTACGAATCGTTTAATGAGGACGCCATCGAGGTGGCTAACGTGCTGGGGATTACCCTCACCAAACGCTCGCACGGCGCTGCCTCCGAAATGGACTTAGCGGGCTTCCCCTACCACGCCCTCGACGTCTACCTCCCGAAGCTCATCCGTGCGGGGAAACGCATCGCCATCTGCGAACAACTTGAAAACCCGAAGCTCACCAAAAAGCTCGTCAAGCGGGGCGTGATTGAGGTCATTACCCCGGGGGTCGTCACTGACGAGAGTGTCCTCTCCCACGCCCAAAATAACTACCTCGGTGCCCTCTATATCCAAGGCAATAGCCTAGGGTTGGCGTGGGTTGACATCTCCACGGGCGAGTTCTATGTCGCCGAAGGCAACAATGCCTATATTGACAGACTGTTAGCCAATTTTGCCCCAAGCGAGCTCCTCGTGGCACGCGGACAGGCTGGCTCGCTCCTCGACGACTTCTGCAACCGCTATTACATCACCAAGACCGACGACTGGGCATTTACCCTCGCTGATGCGACCGCCCGACTCCTCCAGCACTTCAATACCCAAAGCCTGCGCGGGTTGGGGATCGAGCACTTTACCCACGCCATTAGCGCTGCGGGCGCCATCCTCGCCTACCTTGATTTAACCAAACACTCCGCCCTCTCGCACATCACCCACATTACCCGCATCGAGGAAGACCGTTACGTTTGGCTCGACCGTTTCACCCTCCGCCACCTCGAGGTCTTTACCCCCACGGGCGAGGGGGGAAGAACCCTCGTTGGCACGGTAGACCGAACGCATACCCCCATGGGCGGACGTCTCCTGCGGCGTTGGCTCGCCATGCCCCTAAAGGAAATAGAGGAGATTGTCGCACGCCACGACATTGTCGAAACCTTTACTACGCACGAGACCGAGCTCTACACGCTCAACGACCTCTTGGGGGGAATAGGCGACCTCGAGCGGATTGCCTCCAAGGTAGCCATGGGGCGTATCCTCCCGCGCGAGGTGGTGCGGATGGCTGGGGCATTGCAACAGATAGCCCCCGTGCGCGAACTTTGTGAGCAGATAGCCGTCCCGCCCCTTCAAGCACTCCTTGCGCCACTCGACACCTGCCACGACCTTACCGAGGAGATTACCCATAGCCTCCTCCCTTCGCCCGCCAACTTAGGGAAAGGCGAGGTCTTTGCCGAAGGCGTCTCGCCCGAGTTAGACGAACTGCGTAACCTCAAGAACCACAGCAAGGAGAAGCTCGACGAAATGCTCCAGCACGAGATCGTGCGCACGGGGATTACCAACCTCAAGATTGGTTTCAACAACGTCTTTGGGTACTACTTCGAGGTACGGAAAACGCAGGTCGAGCTCGTCCCTGCCGATTGGGAACAGCGCCAAACCCTCGTACAAGCGGCACGTTTTATCAATCCCGCGCTCAAGGAGTTTGAAAAGAAGATACTGGGGGCAGAGGAGCGTATCCTAGCCATTGAAGATGAGCTCTTTGCCAAGCTCCTCGAGACCCTCCTCGGCTACGTAGATACGCTCCAGCGCAATGCGACATTGCTTGCACAAATTGACGTCCTCGCGAGCTTCGCGACCCTCGCTTTAGAGAAAAAGTGGGTACGCCCCGAAATGGACGACTCGCTCGCCCTCGAGCTCGACGAGGTATGGCATCCCGTAATTGCCGACGTCTTACCTACGGGTACGCCCTACGTCCCCAACACCCTGCACCTGCACTCCGAGGGCGAACAGATATGGATGATCACCGGACCTAACATGTCGGGGAAATCGGCGCTCTTGCGACAGACTGCCATCGCCGTACTTTTAGCCCAAGCGGGGGCGTATGTACCCGCAGCGCGAGCGCGCATCGGCGTGGTAGACAAGATTTTTACTCGCGTCGGTGCCTCGGACAACATCTCTATGGGCGAGTCCACGTTCATGGTCGAAATGGTGGAAGCGGCCAGCATCCTCAACAACCTCTCGGAACGTAGCCTCATTCTCTTAGACGAAATCGGGCGCGGTACCAGCACCTACGACGGTATCTCTATCGCATGGGCTATGGCCGAGTACCTCCATGAAAACCCTTACGGTCACCCCAAGACCCTCTTTGCAACCCACTACCACGAGCTCAACGATATGGAAAATGAGTATGCTCGCATTCGGAACTATCACGTCTCGGTGCGCGAGGTCGATGGGAATATCCTCTTTTTGCGAAAACTAGCCCCCGGGGGGAGCGAACACAGTTTCGGTATCCACGTGGCGCGTATGGCGGGGATGCCCCTCAGGGTCGTTCAGCGTGCCGAGATACTCTTAACCCTTCTTGAACGTAACCGAGCCAAGGAGGAGGATGCTGCGGCGCTCGCCGAGGCGGCACGTACGCCAATCTCCCAGAGTCTACCGCACGAAGATCCGACGCTCAAGCAGCTGCGCGAGCGCTTAGGCTCTTACCGCCCCGACGAGATGACCCCGCTACAAGCTCTTACGGAACTGAACGAGCTCATCAAAATAGCACTCCCCGTAGGCGACGACGCACACTAACTCCACATCGGTGCAATGACGGTCATCGGTATCCTCTTTGCCCTATTCATCCTCCTACTGTTTTACGTTTGGGTGCGGCGCATGCGCCATGCGGGCTATTCGGGCTCGCATATCCCCATACAAAGTCCCTTTCTTCGCCCCCGTTTGCGCGTTTCTACCGCCAAAGAACTCGAAGAAGACCTACTGAAGTATTTCTACAGCCACCCCGGGGCATTTGACGCGACAGCGCTAGCAGAACGCTATTTTGTCTCCCCCGAGCGCATCCAAGAGGTCGTCGATACGCTTTTGGTGAAAAAGCTCCTTTCCAGAGACGACCTGCAACTGACCCCGCCCGGCGTATCGGCTGCGGAGGCGCTCCTGCGGCGACATCGGTTGTACGAAAGTTACCTAAGCGAACGGACGGGACTCCCCCCGAGCGAATGGCACGACATTGCCGAGCGTATGGAGCATCGCCTAAGTGAACAGCAGACCGAGCAGCTCGCACGTCGCCTCGGTTATCCGAGCCACGATCCGCACGGTGACCCTATTTTACCCAAAACTGCCCCCACCGCTTCGCAAGCCCAGCCCCGCCTTGCCGAAATACATACCCCGGGGTGGTATGAGGTCGTGCAGATGGAGGACAAACAGAAGACCCTCTTTGAGACCCTCGATCGGCTCGGCTTTTACCCGAGCTGCCCGCTTCGTTGGGTAGGGGAGCTCCCCAGTAGCGTTACCCTTTTTTGCGATGGCGAGGTCTTTTCCCTTCCCCGTTTATTGGCTGAGCAGCTCTATGTTACGCCCCTTCAGACACCGCCTCCAGATGGGGTTGTGCGTCTTTCGGCACTGCCCGTGGGGGTGGAGGCTCAGGTGCTAGACATTGCCGCGAGTTGTCATGGGGCGAATCGGCGCAGACTCTTAGACTTGGGCTTTGTGCCCGGAAGTGCCGTCTCGGTCGATCTAGAGAGCCCCCTCGGCAATCCGACCGCTTACCTCATTCGCGGCACGACCATCGCTCTGCGAAGTGACCAAGCGCGACATATCCGCGTAATCCCCACCCTAGCCCATAATAACTCCCACACGCACGCAACCCGATAACCATGCCCCGCAAAGAGAAACGTGTCGCCGCGTCGTGCGGCGCGTGCCGTGGCTCGGCACACATTTACCGCCTCGGAGCGCGCACCCAAGGTGCTGACTATAGCGTCGCCCTTGCTGGTAACCCCAACACCGGGAAAAGTACGGTTTTTAATGCCCTGACGGGACTCAAACAACACACGGGGAACTGGCCCGGTAAGACGGTGGCGCGTGCCGAAGGGGCGTTCCGTTTTGAGGGGAAAAAGTTCCATTTGGTAGATTTGCCAGGCACCTACTCGCTCCTCTCCACCTCAGAGGACGAAGAGATAGCCCGTAACCATATCCTTTTTGGACAACCCGACGTGGTGGTCGTCGTGGCAGATGCTTCGCGCCTTGAGCGGAATCTGAACCTCGTCTTGCAAATCTTACAGCTCACCCCCAAGGTCGTGCTCTGCTTAAACCTGATGGACGAGGCGCAGCGGAACAAGATCTTTGTCGACGATAGGGCGCTTGCCAAACGGTTGGGCATCCCCGTCATTCCCACAAGTGCACGCGACGGAAAGGGCATCCCCGAGCTCCTGCAGGCGCTTTACCAAGTTGCCACGGGCGAGTGGATACCTACCCCTAGAGTCGATTTCTCTCTACCCGCCGAGACCGAGGAGGCGCTCGCGCAGGTAACAAGCGTTTTGCAGCAGGCTTGCCCCGCCTTGCCCAATCAGCGGTGGTTAGCGCAGCGTCTTTTGGAAGATGACCCACTCGTATGGCACTATCTTTCGACCCCCGCCGAGCTCCTCGCGCTCGTACCCACAGCCTCTCCCATTGCCGAGGCGCAATTGACAGCCTTGCAAGAGCTGACCGCAAGGCTTCGTGCGACGGAGGGGCTCTCGTTCCACGACCATCTCTCGCGTGCTCTTTTCACGGCGGCGCAAGCTCTTGCGAGCGAAGTCGTAACGTATGGTTATGCCCAACATCGTGCGCCGCTCGACGTCCGCTTAGATCGGATACTAACCAGTCGGCGCTACGGTTTCCCCATTATGCTTCTGCTCTTTGGGGGTGTGCTTTGGCTCACGATTATAGGGTCTAACTACCCCTCCTCGTTGCTAAGTACCCTCTTGGTGGATATGCTGCACCCCCTCCTGCGCGAGGGATTGCTGAGCCTCGCCCTCCCGAGCGGGTTGGTAGGGTTACTGGTCGATGGGGTCTACTTGGCTACGGCGTGGGTGGTCTCGGTGATGTTCCCGCCGATGGCGATTTTCTTTCCCCTCTTTACCCTTCTCGAAGATTTCGGTTACCTGCCGCGCGTCGCGTTCAACCTCGACGAGCTTTTTCGTCGCACGGGAGCACACGGCAAGCAAGCCCTCACCATGGCCATGGGGTTCGGATGCAATGCGGCGGGCGTGGTCTCTTGTCGCATTATCGATAGTCCGCGCGAGCGGCTGATAGCCATCCTAACCAACAACTTCTCCCTTTGTAACGGACGTTGGCCTACGCAGATTATGATTGCGACGCTCTTCGTGGGGGCGGTCGTACCCGCAGGTGTGGCGGGCACGGTGAGTATCTTGTCTGTTATTGGTGTGGCACTCCTTGGCGTGGGTTTTACCTTCCTTTCGTCTTGGTTCTTGAGTCGAACGGTCCTGCGGGGCGAAGTATCGACCTTTCACCTAGAGTTACCGCCCTACCGTCCGCCGCGGCTTTGGCAGACGATCTACACCTCGCTCATCGATCGGACGCTGATAGTCCTCGGGCGAGCGGTGCTTTTCGCTATGCCTGCGGGGGCGCTCATTTGGCTCACTTGTAACATCGAGCTCGGGGGAGCATCGGTAGCCTCCTATATCATTCGTTTCCTCGACACGCCAGGCTATTGGATGGGGCTCAACGGGGTGATACTCCTTGCGTACGTGCTCGCGATCCCCGCCAATGAGATTGTTGTCCCCACGGTTTTGATGCTCATAGCCCTCATGACGGGCGCTAGCGACGTTGGGGCGGGCGCTGGGGTTTTGTTTGAAGACGAGGCGGCGATGCACGCTCTTTTCCAAGCGAACGGTTGGACGCTTCTCACTGGGGTCAACCTCATGCTCTTTTGCCTCCTTCACAACCCTTGTAGCACCACGATTTACACCATCTACAAGGAGACAAAGAGCCTACGTTGGACGCTCCTTGCCACGTCGCTGCCCCTCCTCTTAGGTTTTGTCGTGACGGTGCTCGTGGCTGCCGTATGGCGTCTTGTGGTCGTCTTGTAGTTGTCTTGTTTAGCCTTCGCCTTGAGCGCCATAACAAAATTTTTCTTACCTTTGGTATGACGGCTGACAAAGGGTTGCAGCCACATCACTCTAATTCGGTAAAGTCGATGAAAACGTACCAAACACGCAACATCCGCAATGTCACGCTCCTAGGGAGCACGGGCTCTGGTAAAACGCTTCTCACCGAGGCGATGATGTTCGAGGGGAAGGTCATTGAGCGCAAGGGCTCGCTAGCGGCTAAGAATACCGTCTCTGACTATTCGGAGATTGAGCAGCTTAACCAAAAGTCCATCTATGCGACCCCGCTCTATACCGAGTTTATGGACAGCAAGCTCAATATCATCGACACCCCCGGGGCTGACGACTTTGTGGGGGCGGTGCTTACCTCCCTGCGCATCTCGGCCACGGCGCTCATGGTCGTGAACGCACAGCACGGCGTTGAGGTGGGAACCGAAGTCCTCTCCCGCTGGGTAGACCGTATGGGCAAGCCGATGATCATTGCCCTCAATCAGCTCGACCACGAAAAGGCGAACTATGAGCACGCGATGGAAAGCCTCGTGCAGAGCTTCGGGTCGAAGGTGGTGGCGGTGCAGTATCCGCTGCAGTGTGGTGCAGGGTTCGATTCTTTCATCGACGTCCTGCTCATGAAGATGTATAAGTTCACGGGCGACCAAGGACAGCGTGAGGAACTCCCCATCCCCGACTCGGAAAAGGAACGTGCCCTTGAGCTTCACAAGACCCTCGTTGAGGCTGCTGCCGAGAACGACGAGGCGCTCATGGAACTCTATTTTGAAAAGGGAGCGCTTTCGGAGGATGAGATCCGTAAGGGGCTTTCCGCAGGACTTGCCAAGCGTTCCGTTATCCCCGTTTTCTGTCTCTCGGCGGTTAAGAATATCGGCGTTAAGCGTCTCATGGAGTTCATCATCAAGGTCGGTCCTTCGCCCCTTGAAAACGAAGCGCCTAAGACCATGGAGGGGACGCCCGTACCGCCAGATGAGAATGCACCGCTCTCGCTCTTCATATTCAAAACGACCTTTGAGCCTCACATCGGCGAGGTGAACTACTTCAAGGTGATGTCGGGCAAGCTCACAGAGAATGCCGACCTACTGAACCTCAATACGCAAACCAAGGAGCGCTTTGCGCAGCTCTTCGTTCCCCTCGGCAAGAACCGTGTGAAGGTGACGGAGCTCGTGGCGGGCGACATCGGTTGTGTGGTTAAGCTCAAGAATACTAAGAGTGGACAAACCCTAGTGGGGGGCGCTGAGGGCGTACCCTTCCCGCCCGTCCAATTGCCGAACGACAAGTTCCGTACGGCGGTCAAGGCAGTGAAGGAGTCTGAAACGGAGAAGCTGGGCGAGCTCCTCAATCAGATGCACCAAGAAGACCTCTCGATCAACGTAGAGTTCTCGAAGGAGCTCCGCCAAATCATCGTCTCTGGGCAAGGGGAACACCACCTCAATACGATGAAGTGGATACTCGCTAACGTGCATAAGTGTGAGGTAGAGTTCTTTGCGCCGCGCATCCCGTATCGCGAGACGATTACCAAGGTCGCGCAGGCTGACTATCGCCATAAGAAGCAGTCGGGGGGCGCGGGGCAGTTTGGCGAAGTGCACCTTGTTATCGAACCCTACGAAGAGGGCGCGCCCGACCCCGTCAAGTATAAAGTGGGGGGCAAGGAGATCTCGCTCAACGTGAAGAACAAGCAGGAGATCGACCTCGACTGGGGCGGTAAATTGGTCTTCTATAACTGCATTGTCGGTGGGGCGATTGACAGCCGTTTCATGCCCGCGATTTTGAAGGGGCTCATGGAGAAGATGGAGCAAGGGCCGCTGACGGGCTCTTATGCGCGCGACATTCGTGTGGCGATCTACGACGGTAAGATGCACCCCGTAGACTCCAACGAAATCTCCTTTAAGTTGGCGGCGCGTAACGCCTTCCGTGCAGCCTTTAAGGAGGCGGGGCCGAAGATTATGGAACCCATCTACGAGGTTGAGGTGCTTGTGCCCACGGAGTTTATGGGCGACGTAATGAGTGACTTGCAGAACCGCCGTGCGATGATCCTCGGCATGGATAGCGACAAGGGCTTTGAACGTCTTCAGGCGCGTGTGCCGCTGGCTGAGATTGGGCGTTACTCTACGGCGCTCTCCTCCATTTCGGGCGGACGTGCTACTTACAGCATGAAGTTTGTAGGGTACGAGCAAGTCCCAGCCGATGTCCAAGAAAAGCTTTTGAAGGCATACCAAGACACTGACGAAGAGTAGTCCAGTCCTTGGGGCGGGTCCTAAGGACTGTGGTTGAGGAGCGTCATGAGGAGTCTTATCTCTTTGAACGGGCTGGGCTTGAGGAGCGTCGTGAGGATTATTCCGTATAGCAGTAAGTTGGGGGCGTGGCATATAGCTACGCCCCTAACTATTTGTGCGGTAGTTTTGGGGCGCGGCATTGGTGCGGATTTCGTTACCTTTGGTCTGGGGTTTGAGTCGTTGTCGTGATTGCCCCCCTTACCGTTCCATTGTGCCCCCTAATACTTCCTTTCATGCAGAAAAAAGGTTTCCCGATAGAGGATAAATTTGTGATAGCGGTCACCTCCAGTGCGCTGTTTGACATGACCGAGTCTAACGCTGTTTTTGAGAAGGAGGGGCGCGAGGCCTACCAGCGCTATCAGCAAGAGCATCGCAATGATGTGTTGCTCCCGGGCGTCGCCTTCCCCTTTATCAAGCGCCTTTTGGCACTGAACGACTTACTGAAGGGGGATGCCGAGGAGGATACCCTCGCGTGGGAACAGCGCAAATTTATCGAGGTGGTGCTCTTTTCGCGCAACAATCCTGCGACAGGCTCGCGAGCCTTCCACTCCATCAAGCACTATGAGCTGGACATTAGCCGCGCCTGCTTCTCTTCGGGGAGTACGAATTTCCAGTACCTCGGGGCATTCAACTCGGTGCTTTACCTGTCGACTAACGTGCAGGATGTGCAAGGGGCTAGCGCTGCGGGTTTTGCTGCAGGACACGTCCAACATAACCCCTTGATGTTAGACAATGATACGGATAAACAGCTCCGCGTAGCCTTTGACTTTGACGGCGTGCTGGCGGACGCCTCGGCGGAGCTTGTTGCGCAAGAGAAGGGGCTCGATGGCTTCTCGGAACATGAGGTGGAGTATGCGGCAATCCCCCTCTCCGAGGGACCGCTGACGCGTTTCTTACAATCTCTTTCTGGGCTGAAGGAGCGTCTCAAAGCACAGCTGCCCGATACAGAACCTCCGATTCGTACGGCGCTCATTACTGCCCGAAATGCCCCAGCGCACGAACGTGTGATTACGACCCTCGCCAAGTATGGCGTCGACCTCGACGAGGTCTTTTTCCTAGGGGGCATCAACAAGGCGCACGTCCTCGAGGTCTTCCGCCCTCACCTCTTTTTTGACGACAAGCTCACCAACTTGCAGGACTTGACCAACATCCCCTCCGTGCATATCATGCTAAGGTCCTAGGTATTTTCTGCAATTTCATCGAAAAATACCCTCCGTCCCAAGAAAATGACATTATTTTGCAAAACTATTTTCGGAGGACACGTAAAATGAAAAGGACACGAATGACAATAGGTTGGTTTACAGCATTTTTATGCTTGGCTTTGCTGTGGGGCTCGCCCGTAGCGGCGGCGGAGTATGAGCTATGGGTTGCAGGCATACGAGTCACTGATGCCAATTGCAACGACTTTAGCGGTCTTGAGGGTGTTACGGTAGTAAATGGTGGCGAGTTTAAGTACGACCCAGGCACGAGTACGCTGACTATGAAGGATGTTACCGTGTCGGTAGGTGCTAACAAAAATGCAATTTGGAATAAAGGCATAAAGGGGCTGAAGATTGTGGTATCGGGCACTAATAGTCTAGAAGCCTCAAGTTTTGAATCTTTGAGCTGTGGTGCAGCTACGACGATTGAAGGCAATGGTCTTCTTTCTATAGTAAGCAGCAGTAAGGGAGCTGTTTTCGTTAATAGTACGCTTACTATTAACGATATTACTCTCGAAGCGACTGGAAAATATGGAATTGGTGGATTTGATGGCAAGCATGGCGAAACGCTCATCATCGAGAATGCTACGGTAACAGCTAAGGGGACAAAGGCGGCTATTGCAGATTTGAAGACCGTCACCCTAGAGGGATGTCAGATAATAGCCCCCAAGGGCGCAACGTGGAAGGCTGAGAAAAAAGCCGTAGTAGATGCAGGGGGGAATAAGGCGAAGGAGGTGAAGATAGAGCCCATTGTGAAGTATGACCTCATTATAGCAGGCACGTACGTCTTAAATGTCAATTGCAACACCTTAAAAGATATTACAGGCGTTACAGTAGCCAAGGGCGGCGAATTCAAATATGACCCAGCCTCGAAAAAACTGACGATGAAGGATGTAACCGTGTCGGTAGGCGATGAGAGAAGAGCAATCACTAATAGGGGTATTGAGGGGCTAGAAATTGTGGTATCAGGCACTAATCGTTTAAAATCGACTGAATGGAGTGCCTTGTTTTGTGCCTATTCTACAAATACTGCAAGTATAAGTGGTGATGGGACTCTTAATGTAGTCAGTGATGCTGATGATGCTGTTAATATCGGTAAAAATCTCACTATCTCTGGTATTACTCTTGAAGCATCAGGTAAATATGGTATTACTGGAGTTCATGGTACGGTGGATGAGACACTTACCCTCAAAAATGCGAAGGTAACAGCGAAAGGTACAGATGGCGCAATTGTAAAACTGGCTAATTTAGTCACTGAGGGCTGCGAAATTATATATCCGGTAGGCGGGAAGTTTGACAAAGAGAAACATGCCGTAATCGATGCCGATGGGAATATCGCGAAGGAGGTGAAGATAGAGCCCGTTGTGCAGTACGGCCTCTACATAGCAGGCACTCAGGTCACCGACGCTAATTGCAATGCTTTAAAAGATATAAAAGGTGTTACGGTAGCCTCAGACAGCGAGTTTAAGTATGACCCAAAGAAGAACACGCTGACGATGAAGGGGGTTGCTGTGTCAAATGAAAATGGACAGGCAATTTTGAATAAAATAGAGGGGCTGAAAATTAGAGTATTGGGTACTAACAGTCTAAAAACAATAGATGATGCAACCTTGGCCTGTCGCACTTCTACAGAGATTGAAGGCAATGGTTCGCTTACAGTAGAAACTAAAAAGGATGCGGCTATTTTCGCTAACGGCACGACCATTACCATTTCCAATATAACTCTCGAAGCAACTGGGGGATACGGCATTGCTGGAAAAGATGGCAATCAGAACGAGAAACTAATCCTTAAAAATGCGAAAGTAACAGCTACAGGTACAGAGGCTGGAATTGCGGATTTGGCTTCGTGTACCATCGAGAATTGCAAAATGGTAGCGCCTGTAGATGGGAAGTTTAACGAGGAGCAACACGCAGTAGTAGACGCCCAAGGGAATAAAGCGAAAGAAGTGAAGATTGAGAAAGAAGTGGTTGTTGCTGTAACGGGAGTAAAGGTGACGCCTACCACAGTAGACTTGAAGGTGAAGGAAACTCAGCAGCTCACCATCTCAGTAGAACCCGACGAGGCTACCAACAAGAACTACACTTGCGAAAGTAATAACGAAAGCGTAGCAACTGTGGACAAGACAGGACTGGTTACGGCGATAGGGGCTGGTACGGCAGAGATAACTATTACCACAGAGGATGGGGGCAAAACAGTAACGTGTACGGTAAATGTCTCTGAAGGTGAAGGGGGAGGCGGCGGTACCCCGAGCTTCGCACTTAGCGAAACGACGCTCTATATTGATGCGGCAGGCGCTACGCTGAGCATAAATGTCACTTCAGACAAGGCGTGGACGCTAGACTATGACAGTAGCGTAACGTGGCTGAAGGCTTCGCCTAAGACAGGCGCAGGCTCTGGAGCAGTAACCTTCACAGTGGAAAAGAACGAAGCAACGACACCTCGCTCTGTTGTAGTGACCTTTAAGCAGGCGGAAACGGAGAAGGAGTTACAGCTAACCATCACGCAGGAGACAACGGCGTCAGCTCACGTGCCTTTACTGGGTATCTCGTTTGAAGAACCGAGCGTGAGACTCAAGGTCGGGACGTCGGCAACCTTGCTACTGAAATACAACCCCACGAATGCTACCAACAAGAAGGTAACGTGGGTAGTGACCGAAGGGGCAGCATCGCTCTCGGTAGACGAAAACGGTAAGATCACAGCAACGAACGTAGCTGGTATTGCAAAAGTAAGAGCGACGAGCGAAGACGGCAGTCATACTGCCGAGTGCACAATCACCGTGACGACGGAGGATGTGCCCGTAGAGTCTATTGCGGTATCGCCTGCAGTGGTTAACCTTACGGTAGAGGGGACGCAGAAGCTCTCGGTGTCGGTGAAGCCTCGGACGGCTACGAACAAGACGGCAACGTGGGCAGTAACCTCAGGGACAGACATCGTGTCGGTAGATGGTACTGGCTTAGTGAGAGCACTCAAGGAAGGGACAGCCACGGTAACCGCAACAGTAGGGGGCAAGACCGCGACCTGTACGGTGAACGTTAAGGCTAAGGACGCTCCTATTGCGCCACTGGCGGTAGAGGATGCCGTATTGGCTAGCGTAGTGGTAGCTCCCAACCCCTTCACCTCGCAGTTGCGGATAGTGAACCCCGAGGGGCTTGCCCTTCGTTACGAGTTAGTCACCCTCACGGGGAACGTGGTACGTGCTGGCGCATTAGACGGGACGGAGACGATGGTCGATACCGAAGCGCTCCCCGCAGGGCTCTATTTTGTGCGTTTTTACACGGCAAATTCTTTGGAACGGAGTGTGAAGGTTATAAAGTACTAGTATTTGTCTT
>CAJPTV010000046.1 GCA_905373665.1 Bacteroidia bacterium | reverse complement strand
TACACCGAGGAGGCGCTTAACGCGGTGGCAGAGAATACCGAGCTAACCGTAGTAGCAACGCCCGAAGATGCCGCTAAATACGAACTTACCGAGCTAACGGCAAACGATGTCGATATCAAATCGACGATGAAATTCAAGGTAACCAAAGAGACCCACGTAAAAGCACTCTTTGCAGAAAAGACCTTTAAGGTTGAAACGCGCATTACAGGTATGGGCGAATTGAAACTTAAGGACGCAGATCATCCTGATCAACCCCTTGACCTCGATAAAGTGCCCTACGGGACGCGGGTAAAGGTCGAAGCTATTCCTCAGAGCGAAGGTGGGTGGCAACTAAGGACACTAACGGCTGGCAACGAGAATATATTCACTACGAGAGAATTTACGGTAACCAAAGCTGTTGTGGTAGAAGCAGAATTCTATACGTCTACTCTCAAGAACTATAGAGTTACTTTGTCAGAGCCAGCGCATGGAACTCTTGCCATTAAAGACTACACGAAAGAGCAACTTGCATCGGTGATAGAGAACACCGTGCTAACGGTAATTGCAACGCCCGAAGATCCTGCTAAATACGAACTTAAGGAGCTTAAGGCAAACGGTGTAGATATCAAACCTACGATGACGTTCAAGGTAACTGCCGATACCGAGGTAACCGCTGTGTTTGGCGAGAAAGATCCGAGCGATCCAACTACGTACAGGGTGACTCTCACACAGGGGGCGCATGGTACGATCTCCATCGAGGGTTATGACGATGCGAAGCTGGAGAAGGTTGAAAAGGATACCGAGCTAACGGTTATTGCAACGCCCGAAGATCCTGCTAAATACGAACTCAAGGAGCTTAAGGCAAACGGTGTAGATATCAAATCTACCATGAAGTTTAAGGTAACAGCCGATACCGAGGTGACCGCAGTGTTTGGCGAGATAGATCCGAGTAAGCCCACAACGTATAAGGTGAAACTCACACAGGGCGCACACGGCACGATCGCTATCGAGGGTTACACTACAGAGACGCTAAAGACAGTAGCCAAGGGTACGGAACTGACTGTAAAGGAAACTCCCGCTAACGGCTACGAGCTCAAGGAACTGAAAGCGAACGGCGTAGATATTATGTCTACGAAGAAGTTCACCGTGACGGCAGCGACCGAGGTGACGGCGAAGTTTGAGAAGAAGGGTGGGAATGGTGACAACAATAATCGACCTCCTCTAGCAGTCGAGGAGGCCTTGTTCGCCTCGCTTACCGTTTCTCCGAACCCCTTCACCTCGCAGTTGCGGATTGTGAACCCAGAGGGGCTCTCTGCCGCTTACGAACTCGTCAATCTTTCGGGTATGGTCGTTCGTTCGGGCATGTTGGAAGGGAGTGAGGTGGTTATTGAGACCTCGGACTTGCCTACGGGGGTCTATTTTGTTCGTTTCCGCGGGGCAAATTCTTCGGAACGTAGCGTAAAGGTGATTAAACTCTAGTTGCTTTACTATTATAGCAGAAGAAGCCGCTTCGGGTAAAACAGAGGCGGCTTCTTTGCGTTAAGGGGCTAGCCTAGGCTCGTCTTGCTTGTTACCACACTTTTCCTTGGTTTTCCATTACCACGAACCGTGTGATACTGTCCTAAAAAAGCGTATCTTTGTGGAAGAAAGTTCGACGTAGGATGGTCAAAGAAAGGGTTACGCGTATTCGTAAAGGGCTAGATATTAAGCTCAAAGGTACCGCAGAGAAAGTCTTTACTCGCATCGGTGTGAAGGGGGATTATACCCTTTATCCTGCAGACTTTCCGGGTCTTGTGCCCCATCTCCTCGTGCAAGAGGGCGACATCGTAAAGGCGGGAACACCCCTCTTTACAGACAAAAAAGACGAGCGGATTCGCTTCGCATCGCCCGTAGGGGGAAAGGTCGTTACTATCGAACGTGGGGAGCGGCGACGCATTCTCCGAGTAGTGGTACGTTGCGAAGAAGAAAAGTTTGACTTTGAGGAGTTTACCCCCCTCGTTACCCCTACCGCTTCGCGAGAGGAGCTGATCAATCTGCTCCTGCAGGGCGGGGTATGGCCTTACCTTCGCCAGCGTCCGTTTAATGTGATTCCCTCGCCAGATGTTACGCCGCGCGATATCTTCATCTCGGCGTTTGACACTGCCCCCCTCGCCCCCGATATGGATTTTGCTATCAAGGACGACGGGGCTAGTTTTCAAGCAGGGATTGACGTCCTCGCACGCCTTACCTCGGGGAAGGTGCATATCGGGGTAAATGTGAACTATCCGCCACATCGGGCTTTTGCTACGGCGCGTGCTGAAATACATCGCTTTTCGGGGCCTCACCCCGTGGGAAATGTGGGGGTGCAAATCCACCATATTGCGCCTATTGCTAAGGGCGAAGTGGTGTGGACGATCCATCCGCTGGATGTCGTTTTCATCGGTCGTCTGGTGACTACAGGGCATTACGACGTGCGCCGTATTGTGGCTGTGGCGGGAAGTGAGGTCGCTAAGCCGCGGTATTATACTGCGATGGTGGGGTCGCCCCTGCAATTGATGTTACATGACCAAATTGCCCCAGATGCTAACGTGCGGGTGATTAGTGGTAATGTCCTCACGGGGACGAAAGAATCGGTGGAGGGCGGCTTGCATTTCTACCACCATATCGTGACGGTGATCCCCGAGGGCAACCACCACGAATTTATGGGTTGGGCTATGCCCGGATTTGGCAAGTTTAGTGCAAGTCGGCTCTTTTCGTCCTTCCTATCGCCCCGAAAGGAGTACGTGCTCGATACGAACCTGCACGGCGGCGAGCGAGCTTTTGTGGTAAGCGGGCAGTATGAAAAGGTCTTCCCAATGCGGATCTACCCCGTACACCTGCTGAAGGCGATTCTTGCAGGAAACATCGAGCAGATGGAAGATTTGGGGATTTACGAGGTCGCCGAGGAGGATTTCGCTCTGTGCGAGTTTGTATGCACCTCAAAGATAGACTCGCAGCAGATTGTCCGCCGCGGGCTCGATCTCATGATTCGCGAATTATAACCCACTTGACGAGGATAGGAAGACTATGGGGTTACGTACTTTTTTAGATAAGATTAAGCCGCAGTTCTCAGCTGGGGGGCGTTATGCGAAGCTGCATTCCACCTTTGACGCCTTTGAGACATTCCTCTTTACCCCCGACACGGTAACGCGCACGGGAGCACACATCCGCGATGCGGTGGATATGAAGCGCACGATGATAGCGGTCGTTGTTGCGCTATTGCCCGCCTTGGTGTTTGGTATGTATAATATTGGTTACCAGCACGTCTTGATGCGTGCGGGGGTCAATGCCGCCCCAGCCAATTTTGACTTTTGGTCGCTCCTCGGCTTTGGTTTTCTCTCGATGTTACCCACCATCGTGGTGAGTTATGCGGTGGGGTTAGGGATTGAGTTTGCCGTAGCGCAGGCGCGCGGTCACGAAGTCAACGAAGGTTTTTTGGTATCGGGCTTGTTGATACCCATGGTCTTGCCCGTCGGCGTCCCCCTCTGGATGGTAGCCATCGCTACGGCCTTTGCGGTGGTCTTTGGGAAAGAGGTCTTTGGTGGAACGGGGATGAATATCTTTAACCCTGCACTCCTAGCACGTGCTTTCCTCTTCTTCGCCTTCCCTAAGAATATGTCGGGGGATGATGTCTGGGTTGCGGGCTTCGGAGCTTACCCTGTAGTCGACGGCTTTAGTGGCGCAACGCCGCTTTCGCTCTCTGCGGCGGGGCTATTAGATAAGTTGCCTGATGTACGCGACCTTTTTATGGGCTTCATCCCAGGCTCTGTAGGGGAAACCTCGACGCTTTGTATCTTGGTCGGCGGTCTGATTTTACTGCTCACAGGGGTCGCTAGCTGGCGAGTGATGCTTTCGGTCTTTGTGGGTGGTTATTTGATGGGGTTGATTTTTAACGCCGTGGGCGCGAATGCCTATATGACACTCCCAGCACATTATCACTTGTTGATGGGGGGCTTTGCCTTCGGTGCGGTGTTCATGGCCACTGATCCAGTAACGAGTGCACAAACACAGACGGGGAAGGTGATTTATGGGCTATTGATCGGGGTGCTGATTGTTGTGGTGCGGGTTTTGAACCCAGCCTACCCAGAAGGGACGATGCTCGTCATCTTGTTATTAAATGCTTTTGCGCCGCTTATTGACCATATCGTGGTGCAACGCAATGTCTCTTGGCGCAGGGCACGCGCTTTGCGGGTTGCGAAGTTGTTGGCAGAACAGTCCCAAGCTAAGTAAATTGCTAGGGGAGGGGAGTTGATATGAAACGAGATAGTAATACCTACATTTTCCTCTACGCCATAGTTTTGGTGGTTGTGGTGGCCGTGCTCCTAGCTTTGGCAGCTTCGGGGTTGAAGCCTGCGCAACAGGAGAATATCCGAATGGAAAAGCGGATTGATATTCTAAAGTCGATTGGCTTAGGCGAGCAGCTCGAGGGGGCGGGGCAGAAGGCTGTGAGTGAGGTGTATGACAAGTACATCCGCGAGGCACTGGTGGTGGATGCTGAGGGGAAGACGCTTGGAGGCGCGTCGGCTTTTGAGCTCGATTTGCGTTCTGAACTCTCGTTGCCGCGTGAGGCGCGTCGCTTGCCCATCTTTGTAGCGCGTTTGGACGACGGTTCCGCGAAGTATATCTTCCCACTCGCTGGGCAGGGGCTTTGGGGACAGATTTGGGGCTATATCGCCCTCTCTGACGACATGAATACGGTCTATGGTGCCTCCTTTGCGCACAAGAGTGAGACGCCTGGGCTTGGGGCAGATATTGCTACCGCGGGCTTCCAGAGCCGTTTTAAGGGGAAGAAGCTCTTTGAAGGGGCAGACATGGTCTCTATTTCCCTTCTCAAATCAGGGAATACGGCGAACAACCCTCATGCAGTGGATGCGATTTCTGGAGCAACGCTTACGAGCGTAGGGGTAGGAGACATGCTCCTCTCGAGCTTGAACGAATATCGTGCTTTTCTAGAACTTAAGAAAAAATAGGGGCTTGCGCAATGAGTAAGGAAGGATTCTTTTCTAAGGCGAACCGAGCACTGCTTATCGAGCCGCTGAGTCTGCGAAATCCCGTTACGGTACTCATCCTCGGGATCTGTTCCTCGCTTGCGGTTACGGTAAAACTCAAGCCAGCGATAGTGATGGGGATCTCGGTTACCGTGGTGACTGCAATCTCTAACCTCGTCCTCTCGTTGATGCGTAAGGGGATTCCGAATCGGATTCGTATCATCGTACAGCTCGTGGTGGTGGCTGCGCTCGTGATCTTAGTTGACCAGTTGTTGAAGGCCTACGTCTACGACGTGAGTCGTCAGCTTTCGGTCTTCGTCGGGTTGATTATTACGAACTGTATCATCATGGGGCGTATCGAGGCTTTTGCTTTGGGAAATAAGCCTTGGCCATCCTTCCTAGACGGTATTGGTAACGGGGTGGGGTATGCGCTCATCCTTATCATTGTTGCTTTTTTCCGTGAGCTTTTCGGTTTTGGTACGCTCTTAGACGTCCGAGTGATCCCCGAGAGCCTTTATGTGGCACAGGGAGGGTTTTATGAAAATAACGGGCTTTTCATTATGCCGCCCATGGCGCTTATCTTGGTTGGCTGTGTGATCTGGGTGCAGCGCATCTTCGTGAAGTCTCTTGTGGAGGGCGCTAAAAAGAAATAACGTTACACTTGACTGGGAGAGGAAAGAGTAAGGGCAGCCGCTAGAGGGGCGAAAGACCCATTGCCACTGTTGCGTGTCCGCCATTTTGAGTTCAATCAGGCATTCTATCGATGGAAAATCTATTAAGCATATTTGTACGCTCGATCTTTGTGGACAACATGATCTTTGCGTTCTTCCTCGGGATGTGTTCCTACCTCGCAGTCTCCAAGACTGTGAAAACATCTGCGGGACTCGGGCTAGCGGTCATCTTTGTCTTAGGGATTACAATTCCGGTGAATTACCTTCTCGATAAGTATATCCTCTCTGCTGGGGCGCTCTCTTGGTTGGGGGCAGAGTATGCCGAGGTGGACTTGAGCTTCCTCTCTTTCATTATGTTTATTGCCGTGATTGCTTCCATCGTTCAGTTGGTGGAAATGGCAGTAGAGAAGTTCTCGCCCTCGCTCTACAATTCGTTGGGG
This sequence comes from Bacteroidia bacterium, assembly GCA_905373665.1. Taxonomy (GTDB): domain Bacteria; phylum Bacteroidota; class Bacteroidia; order Bacteroidales; family CAJPTX01; genus Bacteroides_D. The sequence continues at coordinate 10,165 of CAJPTV010000046.1, read as the reverse complement.
ATTTTCTTGCCCCTTATTGCCGTAAACTGTGCTATCCTCGGTGGGGCACTCTTTATGCAGGAACGTCATTATGAGACGGTTTGGCAGGCGACCACTTACGGTCTTGGAAGTGGCGTGGGGTGGTTTCTAGCTATTGTAGCGCTAGCGGCGATTCGCGAAAAAATGCAGTATTCTAACGTCCCGGCAGCACTCAAGGGGAATGGGATTACCTTCATCCTGACGGGGCTCATGGGGCTGGCTTTCATGACCTTTATGGGTATTAAATTCTAAATCTCTCTGACAGCGTGTTTCCTTGTCTGTCTAAATTCTATAAGCTACCAAGCAAAATGGATGGGACGTTGATTCTCTTGGCGGTAGTAGTATTCCTCTTGGTGATACTGCTCCTAGTCGGGGTGTTGCTTTATGCAAGAAAAAAGTTAGTACCAAGTGGGAATGTGACCATCTCGGTGAATGATGGAGAAAAAGAGCTCTCGGTGACTACGGGCAACTCTCTGCTCTCTACCCTTACATCGAATGGGGTACTTCTCCCCTCGGCGTGTGGGGGTGGCGGTACGTGTGGCACGTGTCGTTGCCGTGTGGTAGAGGGTGGTGGCGAGATTCTGCCTACCGAGCAGGGCTTCTTCTCGCGTCGAGAGCAGCAAGACCATTGGCGGCTGGCTTGTCAGGTAAAGGTGCGGGATAATCTCTCGCTTGTCGTGCCAGAGTCTGTCTTAGGGATTAAAAAATGGGAATGCGAGGTGGTCTCTAACAACAACGTGGCGACCTTCATCAAACAGTTTGTGGTAAAACTCCCAGAGGGGGAACATCTTAAGTTCCGTTCGGGGGGGTATATCCAGATAGACGTGCCAGAGATAACCGTAGACTTCAAAGATATTGACGTGGACGAGGCCTTTCGTGGTGATTGGGATAAGTTCGGGATGTGGAATCTACGCATGGAGAACCCCGTGGCTTCCTACCGTGCCTATTCGATGGCTAATCACCCCGCAGAGGACAACATCATTATGTTGAATGTCCGTATCGCAACACCCCCATTTGATCGGGTGAACGGCGGCTTCCAGAAGTTGAACCCTGGGATTTGTTCGAGTTACATCTTTTCGCGTAAGCCAGGGGACAAGGTAAATATTGCGGGCCCTTACGGGGAGTTCTTCTTGGTGGATAACTCCGAGCGGGAAATGATGTTTATCGGTGGTGGAGCTGGGATGGCGCCTATGCGCTCGCATATCTTCCACCTCTTTAAGACCCTTAAGACGGGGCGAAAGGTGACCTTCTGGTACGGAGCGCGTTCGCGTCGTGAGATCTTCTACGAGGAGGAGTTTGAAGCGATCGAGCGGGAGTTCCCGAACTTTAAGTTCACGATAGCCCTCTCGGATGCACAACCTTCTGACAACTGGACGGGGGCTAAGGGTTTCATCCATCAAGTGATTTTTGACCAGTATCTTAAGGAGCATCAAGCACCAGAAGATATCGAGTATTACCTCTGTGGCCCGCCACCCATGACGGCTGCTGTCAACAAGATGCTCTATGACCTCGGAGTTGAGTCTGATATGATTCACTACGATAACTTCGGAGGGTAAGGAAAGTTTTAAGGGACATTCTTTTGGGGTGTCCCTTTTTTATATCAGATGGCGTTGTGTACAGCGGAGGAGCGTTTTAGGCTGCACCGCCCTACATCCCCTAAAAACACTCTTTGGAGGGGGAGGTGTTTATAAATTGTCAATCTCCCCTTTTCAAGGAGGAGCTGGTATTGTTTTATGTGTTACTTTTGCGGGAAATACGTAGACTTAATTGTAGAATGAAGCATTTTATAACCCTGTGTGCTCTTGTGGCGTTGGCGGCGTTACTTTGCGTTGGGCGTACGGCTCGTGCCACAGACAACCCCTTTACTTATCAGATAGAAGCGGTAAAGGATGAGGGACGTTATAAGCTGATTGTCCCGATGATTAGTGCTGGGGAGTGGTCATGCCGCTACAAGCTTGTAACCGAAGACGATATGAGGTGGGTTACCGAGACTGGCGAGGCAGGGAAAAAAATAGAAAAAGAGGTCGCTCAAGGACGCTATGTTGTGGAAGTTGCCCCGAAGAATATCGTGGGGATGGCATTTGGTTACTCCAATGCTAAGTATACCGATTTTAAGGTCACGGCATGGGGAGATGCGAAGTGGCTCAGTCTCAGTTGGGCTTTTGGCGAGTGTGAAAAGATGACGCTTGCCGACGATGCGGGTAAGCCCGATCTTTCGCAGTGTACCTCGCTCGAGCGAATGTTCATCGGGTGTAAGGCAATGAATAGTGCTAACCTTGTGGGGTGGGACGTGAGCAGCGTTACTGATATGAATGGGATGTTCCGTCGCACTGAGCGCTTTAACCAAGATCTTAGTGGGTGGGATGTCTCGCATGTCACTTACATGAATGAGATGTTCAGCGAAGCACTCGCTTTCAACCAGCCCCTTGGGGCATGGAATCTCGCACAAGGCGTAGAGTTTGAGCTAGGACCTGCGACTAGCGAAGAGAATTACCAACATTCCCTTAAGACATGGGCGGCTAAGAGTACGACTTCTACGGGTGTGAAACTTCGTGTACCGAACCTCTTCTACGGGGATGCTAAGGAGGCGCGCACTAAGCTCGTCAGTGAAAAGAAGTGGAATATCTCGGGGGATTTTGAAAAGAAAGTTGACCCAAAAGGCAACCGTCCCTTTGTTTTCATTATAAAGAGTTGGAACGAAGACAATATCAATGTTACGATCCCCCTCGTAGGTAAAGATATGAAGTTCTCTTACCAAAAGATGGAAGCAGGTGCACAACCCGTAACCGTAGAACACCAGAATGGTTCTTACACCTTTAAGGCATCTAAGAACACAAACTATTTGGTAAAGGTGGAACCTAAGGGGGTGGTTACCTTTCAAAATCTACAAATGAAGCTTGCCTACATCACAAGTATCTTGCAGTGGGGCGATGTGGCTTGGCTTACGATGGAAGAGGCCTTTATGGGGGCGGGGGCGCTGGTGAATATAGCGCCTGTAGGACAAAATGAGCCTACGTATGGAACTACGGGGGACAATCCCGACCTGACTCATGTCAAGAGTTGTGCAAGGATGTTTTGTAATACACGAAAGCTGAAGGCTATAGACTTCTCTGGGTGGGATGTTTCTGGTGTTGAGGATATGACAGATATCTTCTTCCAAGGAGGTGAGTTTGCAAAATCGCTTGCTGATTGGAAGCTCCGCTCCTGCAAGAGCATCGGTTTTGAGGCATCTAGTATGTCAAGTGAGCTTTATAGTGAAACCCTAAAGGGGTGGGCGGCACAGATCCCCAACGTGCAGAGCGGTGTAAAGGTGAGTGCGCGTGGGATGATCTATCAGAAGGGGGATGCCCTTGCAGCACGTCAGAAGCTTATTGAAGAAAAGCAATGGGAGTTCTACGGGGATAACTTGCCCGACTATATCAAGCTCTCTACACGAGGTGATAAACGTTTGGTCTTCTTCGTTGGAGAGGAAGTGCGTCTTTCTATAAGAAAGAGTGAGAGTATAAAGAGTGCGGAGGTAAAATGGGGTGTAGACCCGAATACCGTTACTCTTATGGATGATGGTGACGGGAAAAAGTTTACTGCTACCGCAGCGGGGAACGTTACGGTGAAGGTGCGTGTAGACGCAACGGCAGAACACGACGCTGTATCCGATGAACTCGCTCTTGTTATCTTACCCAAACCGACCGCTCTCGAGATTACCTGCCCTGGGGTAACGATCGATAACAGTGTGCAAGAGCCTCAGATCTCCTTAGAAACGAATACAGAGTATACATTTACGGCAAAGGTGACCCCGCTTACCAATCTTCCTGATTTGTACTGGAGAGTGACTCCAGAAATAGGGGTTATTGAGAAAAAGAACGAAGACGGGACTTGGACGCTTCGTGTACTAAAAGATAGCGAGTATGAGCTAAAAGTAGAAGTTGCGAATAGTGGCTTCTCTAAGACTTACAAGTTAAAGGTAACCCAAAAGAAGAGCGTCTCTGTGGAAGATGCGATGCTTTTCCTTGGTGGCACAGAGGAGCAGAAGACAAAACAACTCACGGCTAAGGTAGAGGGACTTACCTCTAGTGCAGTTACTTGGAGTATAGATGACGCAGGTAAGGCTTTCGTCGAGCTTGCATCTGATGGTAAGGTTACCGCAAAGGCTGTGGGTGAGGCCACCATTACGGCAACCTCCACCGAAGATACGAATATCAAGGGTACGTGTAAGGTAAAGGTCGCGAGCCTCATTACAGGGGTAACTATCTCGAAGGACGGAAACCCTGTAACCGCCACGATTGAGGCAGAGGTGCATAAGCCGTTTGTGCTTAAGGCTACGGTAGCGCCTGCGACTGCCCCACAAGAGGTGACGTGGCTGTTTAATGATAGTGAATTCTCGAAAGAGGAGGTGGCTGAAGGGGTGCGTTTTACTCCCTTAAAAGAGGGTAACGGTTTGACGATTACTGCAAAGTCGGTGCTCGATAACCAAGCTACCGTAACGGTGAATGTTAAAAAGCAAGAGCACTCGACGCCAGCCGTTCCTACTACGATCAAGTTCCCTGCTGCTGACAAGAGCTTTGAATTGAAGAAGGGCGAAAGTAAGACAATTACCCTTCTCTTTACCCCCGCAGACAATGTCAATAAGGAGGTCAATGTCACAACAGATCCTGCGGATGCTCAGCTTACGGTAACGGCTGCAGATGGTGTCTTGACTATTACGATTAAGGACGGCGCGTCCATAACAGAAGACAAGGAAATAAAGGTGACGGTAAAGAGCAAGGTAGGCACTGCGACAGACTTCTGCACAGTACAGTTGAAGAAGGATGATCCAGGCGCGCCAACGCTAGTTGTTCCTACTACGATCAAATTCCCTGCTGTTGACAAGAGCTTTGAATTGAAGAAGGGGCAAAGTAAGACGATTACGCTTACTTTTGCTCCAGCCGAGAATGTTAATAAGGAGGTCTGGGTGACGACTACTCCCGAGGATGCTCCGCTTACGGCAACTGCAGCGGATGGTGTCTTGACTATCAAGATTAAGGAAAACGCGTCTATAACAGAAGACAAGACCGTAACAGTTACGGTAAAGAGCAAGGTAGGTACAGCGACAGACTTCTGCACCGTACAGTTGAAGAAGGAAGGGACTATCGCCCCGCCAGTCGTCCTCGAAGGGATTACGATGAATCCAGCAACGCTTAAGCTTAATGTGAGCGAAGAAAAGCAGTTAACTGTAACGCCTCGTCCTGATGGAGCTACCCTTCCTGCGGTAACATGGGAAGTGACCAAGGGCAAAGGAATCGTAACGGTAGACGCTCAGGGGAAAGTGAAGGCTGTTAAGGAAGGTACTGCAGAGGTAACAGCTACTGCTGGCGGCACGAAAGCAACCTGTACCGTAACGGTTGAGAAGGCGACTGCGGTCGAAAACGCAACTTTAGCGAACCTTATCGTAGCACCGAACCCATTTGGGGCACAGTTGCGCATTTGGAATGTTGAGGCGGCTGGCGTTAGTTACGAAGTTGTGAATGCATTGGGTACTGTCGTACGCTCTGGGCTTTTAGAGGGCAATGGCACGACGATTGATACGGAAACATTACCTACAGGTGTCTATTTCGTGCGTTTTTACGACTCAAATAACGCGCAACGGAGCGTAAGAGTAATCAAATACTAACCTTGTAGACAAACCGCGCGTAAATGCGCTAAAAGGGAGTTCCCTCGGGAGCTCCCTTTTTTATGTAGCTGTGTAAAGTCCTCATGTCAGAGGTGCACTATCAGTGTGCTGCTCAGTAGGGTGTATGAAAAGGGCGAAGATACGAGGTCTTCACAGGGTTAAAAATACCAGCACTAAGTATGTGCGGTAGTAGTGGCGGGAGGATAGAAAAGGGCTAGAAGGATTCTTACGGTAGAGCTGACACACTTTTACAGACATTCCCCCCTTACGATTCCGCTCGCCGTTGCCTCGCCAAACGCTCACATATTTCACCCAAGATTCCAATGACTAAACATTTTTCCTGCTTTTCGTGTTCTTAGTACGTCATGGAACGTATGAACCCTTTTCTTGGAGACCACCGCTGTCTCGCTTGCATCTTGGAGCGGATGAGTCCACTCTTAGATGCCTACGAGGCTACGCCTAGCGAGCGAACGGAGTTCGTCGCGGAGATTGCCGCCCGTTATGCCGATCACGGAGCGCAGATGTCCCCCACCGACTTTCTCCGCGAAGCCTATAATACCCTAGGGCATCGTTATCGAGGTATCACCCCCTTCTGGCCCTTTAAGAAGGCGATGAACGACCTCGCCCTCGAGCTCCAAGCCCCCCTGCGCGTACGCGTAAGAATGGGGAGTAACTCCTTCCGCAATGCGATGCGCATCGCCCTTGTCGCCACGCACGTAGACTTTGCCCATGACCCCGCCCAACACATCATGCAGCTCGTCGATGAGGGGATTCGGGCGCAGCTCCCCATCGACCACGGCGACCTTCTCAAACGCTCCATTCACAACGGCACGAAGATTCTCTACCTAGCAGACCGTGCGGGGGAGATTGTCCTAGACAGGCTCTTTATCCGCACCATCCCTGGGGCAGAAGTTACCTACGTGGTCAATTGCCCCTACGCGGGATACGCCGCCTCTGGACAAGACGCTGACTACATCGCCATGCGAGACTCCGCTCGCGTGCTCACCAACGGCTGCCACGCCCCCAATACCCTCCCCGAGGTAGCTAACCGACGTTTCCAAGAGCTTCTACAAGAGGCGGATCTTATCATCGCCAAGGGGCAGACCAACCTAGAGGCGCTTTACCCTTACCACGACCCGCGCCTCTTCGTGCTCTTCACCTGCCGCTGCCAGATTGTGGCACAGCGCTTCGGCATCCAGGTAGGCGACGCCGTCATCCTTCACCCCGAATCTTTAGCAGAGGCGTAATCTTAAAAAGATTGTATCTTTGTTTGTGAAAGGTCACAAAGACAACAATCTATTACGATTCACCTCAGTCATGTTTGAAAAGAGTGTATATATCGAACGCCGAGCAGCCCTCCGCGACACGTTTACGCGGAAGTATGGGAAGGGGCTCTTGCTCTTCCTAGGAAACGAAGATTCCCCAATCAACTACCCCAAGAACACCTACAAGTTTCGACAAGACAGTAACTTCCTCTATTATTTCGGACTCGACCGCTTCGGGCTTGCGGGGATTATAGACCTCGAGGGGGGGAAAGATACCATCTACGGAGATGACTTCTCCATGGACGATATCATCTGGCGCGGCCCTCAACCACGCCTTGCTGACATGGCACACTGCGTCGGCATCGAAACGGTACGCACCATCAACGAGTTTAAGTCTGTACTCCACCAAGCCATAGAACAAGGGCGTCCTATCCACTTCCTCCCTCCCTACCGCGGCGAGCAGAAACTGCTACTCTGTAAGCTGTTAGGGATTATGCCTCAGGCGCTCTCATCCTACGTTTCCCCTGCCCTTATAGAGGCTGTCATCGCACAGCGCTCTGTGAAAGAGCCCTGCGAAATCCAAGAGCTTGACAAAATCTCCGCTGTGGGCTATCAAATGCAGATACATGCCATGCAGCACGCAGTCCCTGGGATGCGCGAACGGCTGCTTGCGGGCGAATTAGAGGCGATAGCACAGAGCTATGGCTATATGACCTCCTTTGCCACCATCCTCTCGCAAAATGGGCAAACGCTGCACAACGAAGACCACTCCCAAGTCCTCGAAAAGGGACGCTTGCTACTCGTAGACTGCGGTGCGGAGTCCGAGCTACACTATGCTTCGGATCATACCCGTACCACCCCCGTAGGGGGCGTCTTCTCGCAGCAACAGCTCGATATTTACAATATTGTCTTTCGTGCCCACGACCTCGGTATCGAGATGTCCAAACCTGGCGTTCCCTATCGTGACGTACATACAGCCGCCTGCCGCGTCATCACCGAAGGGTTGCAAGCGCTCGGAATCATGAAGGGCAATATAGACGACTCCCTAGAGCACGGCGCGCATGCCCTCTTTATGCCTCACGGACTGGGGCACATGATGGGGCTCGACACGCACGATATGGAAGGGTTCAACGAAGACCTCGTCGGTTACGACTCTGAGATTAAGCGTTCTACGCAGTTCGGCACAGGCTCGCTGCGTTTCGCTCGTCGCCTCCAAAAAGGCTTTGTGGTAACGGTAGAACCAGGTATTTACTTCATCCCCGCCCTCATCGACAAGTGGAAGAACGACGGCATCAACACCGCCTTCATCAACTTCGACAAGTTAGAGCCTTACCGCACCTTCGGGGGCATCCGTCTAGAAGACGACATCCTTATCACAGAAACGGGCTCGCGCCTAATCGGTGCACAGCAGATCCCGATTAAGCCTGAGGATGTATGCAATACCGTAATGAAATTCTAGCGCCTAAACTCTTTCTTTCGCTGGGGAAGCAACATGAAGCTCACCCGTACACTCAAGCGTATTCACTTAACCCAAGGGCTCGTCATAGACGCCCTTGGGTTTGTTTTACAGTACATTCGTAGCAATAAACTCCGCACCTTCCTTTCGCTCCTAGGGGTCACGATCGGCATATTTACGATTATTTCCATCCTCATCGTGATAGACTCCATGAAGCACGGCGTGGTCTCCTCGTTGAGTAAGCTCGGCGGTAGTGTCGTCTACGTAGACAAGTGGCCGTGGGTGGGCGGTCCTAACATACAGTGGTGGAAAATCCGCCGCTATCCACAGCCGAACTATGACGATTATGTCGCACTCCAGCAGCAGGGGCGGTGTATTGGTTCGGTCGGGGTGCGGGTCTATAAATCGAGTACCGTTGAGTACAAGCGCCTTCGGGCAGAGGATATAAACGTCCTCGGCTTCACGCCAGGATATGCCATGGTGATAGATGCCGAAATCGAGCGCGGACGTTTCTTCTCTTCCCAAGAGTTTGACGCAGGGGGGGGAGTCGCCATTCTCGGTCATACGATTGCCTATCAGCTCTTTCCTGACGGGAATGCTGTCGGGAAGACCATTAAGGTAGCGGGCTTCCCCGTGCAGGTCATCGGGGTGACGGCAGAGCAAGGCTCTTCAATGTTCGGACTGAGTGTCGACGAAAACGTCTTGGTGACCTACAACTACATCCGTAAGATTATGAATATGCGCTGGGCTACGGTCACTATCGCTGTAAATGCCTTAGCGGGCTACGACCAAGAGGAGCTCGTAAGCGACGTACGGCGTATACTGCGTGCGCGGCGCGGCTTGCGTCCTACACAAGAAGATAATTTCTCTATCAACACCGTAGAGTCAGCACAAAAGGAACTAGATAAAATCTTCGGAGCGCTCAACCTAGCGGGGATTCTCATCGGCGGGCTCTCTATCCTCGTAGGGGGCTTCGGAATTGCCAACATCATGTTCGTTTCAGTAAAAGAACGGACAAAGATCATCGGCATACAGAAATCGTTAGGCGCTAAGCGTTGGTTCATCCTCTTACAATTCCTTTTTGAGTCTACCCTGCTTTCGCTCTTAGGCGGGGGCTTAGGGTTGCTTCTTTTGCGGCTTATCGCAGTGGCGGTGAGTAAATTCAGTTCCTTTGTCCTAATCTTTGCGCCGATGCACTTGGTGTTTGGCTTGCTGTTGGCTGTTGTGATTGGGGTCATCTCGGGCTATCTACCTGCTCGCAGTGCCGCCAAACTAGACCCTGTAAAGGCCATAGACTCGAGTATATAGTCCTTGTATATAAATTTTACAACCCTTACCCTCATAACGCGCAAATAACGCCCTATAATCGCGCAATAGCCCCTAAAATACACCCTCTAGCACACCTCTCTTTGGAGGATACCTCGCCTTCCCATCTCCAATACCACGGGCTGCACAACTTTTCGCATCGATTCATTATGCGCCTTACGGCGGTCCTAAGGGCGGACGGCCCAGTGGGCGCAATGTGCGGTAAATGCAAATCACTAGGGCGCGGGCGTTGCCGCGAGTTGCGGGTGTAGCACGCTACCCCCCTACAGGGGACGGGAGAGTCGTATTTTGACACACCTTCGTGAGGGTAAGATATTAAGAAAAAGCGAAAGGGTTTTGTGAAGGAGGGAAAAGAGGTTGACGGGGGGAGGGGCAGAGAGCCTTTGCTCGTAGGAGTGCGCCGATACTGTCCTAAAAAAGTGTGTAAGCTCCATTTATATTAACTTGGAGGTG
>CAJPTV010000045.1 GCA_905373665.1 Bacteroidia bacterium | reverse complement strand
TTATACCAGTCTCTGATTTTAGTACAAAGATAGGCGTTAAGGGCGGTCTTCACGCCCCTCCCCCTTCACCACGGGCTGTGCGCCCCGCCTAGTGTTTCACCAGCCAAGAGGCGATAGTCTTCTTTTCCTTGCTGAAGACCACGCCTACGCAGACTACCTGCTTGTCACCGCTCTGGTAGGGAAGGGCATACCCCTTCGCCTCGATCTGTTGTAGCGCCTCCTCGGGTGTCCCCGAACCATCGAGCTTAAACTCGAAGAGGTAGACGAACTCGGGCGTGTGTACTACCGCGTCGGCACGCCCCACGTGGTTATGAACCTCGGTCTGAATAAACTGCCCCATGAGCAAGAAGACCAGAAACACCGCCACCTGACCGTCCCGTTCGTAGTAAGGCTCTGGGGCGCGAGAGAAGTCCCCGTAGGGGATGCCAGAGATGATCGCGGTGAGCCGCTGCATAAAGGCATCCACATCGCCCCGCAAGATCTCTTCACGGAAGCGTCGCACGTCCACCGCTGCATCTAAGACTGTCGGGTAATACCCCATAAGGAGCGTCCGCAGGAAACCATATTTCACCTCCTCGTTTGGGAAGCGAAGGGTATAGGTATTCTCCTCAAAGTAGTAGTCTTGTAAGGTCAGATAGCCTGATTGAAAGAGGAGTGGCAGCGGGTTCGCGGCCCCGATACGAAAGTCTTGTAATGCGCCTTCGTCTATCTCCACCCCGTCTTTAATCTCGGGGACGTAGTAGTTGATCTGCTTGAGATAGCTCACCAAGAAGGCGGGCGTAGCCGTCTCGAACCAGTAGTATTTGTAATTGCTAAAGGCTAGCACATTGAGCAGGCTAAACGGATTGTAGACATTCACGCCGTTGCCAGAGAAGCGATAGCCGTCATAGTTCTTTTTCAGCCTAGCGTGTGCCTCTTCTACGGTCTGCTGATACTTCGTCGCAAGCTGCTCTATCTCAGCAGCGAAGTGCGAGGTAAGCTCCTCTTCGGTAAAGCCACAAATTGCCGAATAGTTGTCTTCCAAAGTAATGTCTACTAAATTATTAAGTCCACTAAACAGCACGATTTTACTGAACTTAGTAATCCCCGTCAGGAAGGCAAAGTGGATGTAGGCATCGCTTTTCTTCAATACCTCGTAAAAGGACTTGAGTTGGGTACGAAAGCGCTCGTTGCGCTCTGGGGCATCAAAGGTCTCTAGAAGGGGCTTGTCATACTCGTCGATGAGCACCACCACCTGTTGCTTTGTCTTTTGAAAGAGCGTTTGGATGAGGTACGTAAACCGAATGGCGGGGCTACTATTCTCCTCCCCCGCAATTCCCCATTGGGCTTCTAAAGTTCGCATTTGAGCCACAAGCGTCTCGCTGAGCGCTTCGTCGTAGCTATAGTCTACGCCATTGAGTTGGAAGTAAAGTACGGGGGAGGATGCCCACGCTTCGCGTTGCATTTGCTCGGCGAGCTGCGGCTCGGCGTGTTCGAGATAGAGCCCGTCGAAGAGCTCCTTTTTCCCTTCAAAATAGGCTTTTAGTGTTGAGGTGAAGAGGCTCTTGCCGAAACGGTGCGGACGGCTCAGGAAGAAAAAACGTCCGAGAGAAAGAAGCTTTTCTATATACTGGGTCTTATCTACATAGACAGCGCCCGCCTTGCGTATGTATTCAAAGGTTTGCGTATCGATGGGTAATTGACGTGGTGTGCTCATCTTCTCTCCTCTCTTATTTTGTTACCTTACAAAGGTAGCGAAACTCCTTGTAAGCCTTGAGTGAGCTAAGCCCCATCACTTAGGGAAATAGGGGTGTTAAGGATTCTAAATTAGCCCCTCCAAGCAAAAACGCTAATAGTGGCGAAAGTATCGCCTACGAATCACCAAATATTAGGACACTTTTCTACCCTCATCCCTCTCTAACCAGCATGGAGACGGGCTTCTCTCCGTGTGCATTTTTGAGCATTATAAATAAGTGGATCTGGCAAGAAGTGGAGTATGTCTATTTTTGTCACGGTCGGAAAAGTAGACCCTCTCCCCCTAGGCGGGGGGTGGTAACATCTTAAAGTAAAAAGAGGTTTTAGATGAGGCTCATTAGGTTTTATAGCGCCCTCTTCTGTCTCGCGCTGCTGAGTGCGCTCACTGCCGCGGCACAGGAGTATGTGCAGCTAGGTCGGTACACAGTGCCTTTGCCAGACAATGTGGCACACCCCACGCGAGGGGCGAAAGCACAGGATCTTGGCACGGCAGTCGGCAAACGACACAACGTCTTGGTACAACTCACCGCCATCCCCTCTGAGGGCGAACGCGCGGCGCTGGCTGCCAAGGGGCTCGTCTTGGGCGACTATCTCGGTAACCGAGCCTATTGGGCGACCCTTCCCGAGGGAGTAAACCCCGCGAAGGCATTTCGCGCTACGACGCTCCGCTCCGTCCTCCCCGTGGCGGCAGAGTGGAAAATCGCCGAGCTGCTTACCGCACCCACCCTCCCCGATTGGTGTCAGGTGGATGAGCGTACGGCAAAGCTCGAAATCACCTACGCACACAACGTAACTGACCAAGCGGTAGAGAAGACCCTTCGCGCCCTCGGGGCACAGAAGGTGCGGATTGCCGAAGGGTGGCGCGTAGCCTCCTGCGAGTTGCCGCGTACGGCGCTCGTAACCTTGGCAGCCCATCCGTGGGTCTTGAGTGTAGCGCCCGCGCCTGCACCCGCAACCCTGTTGAACCATACGGGGGCGAGCCTTTCTCACGCTAATGTACTTTCTGTCCCGAGCGCTCTGGGCGGACGTAACCTCACGGGTGAGGGCGTACGCGTCGGCATCTGGGACGGGAACGTCGTCTATAGTCCTGACTTTGGTGACCGCGTCACGCGCCGCGAGTATCAACTCTGGCAAGGGGGCGAGTTGCACGGTACGCACGTAGCGGGAACGGTGCTCGGCTCTGGAATGAGCGACCCCTCGGCACGCGGGATGGCACCCAAAGCCCTCGGTTGGTCATGGAACTTCTCCAGCTCCTCCGACGAGGTGCAAGAGTGGCAGGAAATGGAAAAGTGCCACCGCGAGAATGGGATTACCCTCACGCAGAACTCCTACGGTCTTCCTCTCGGGCAGATGTGTATGTTCTATCGCCAGTTCTCTTACAACACCCTCGGGCGAGACATCCAGATGGATCAGCTCGTCTGCAAGTACCCCACCCTTTTGCCCGTGTATGCCTGCGGGAACGACGGGCAGGGGTGTGCCGACAGCGTCCTTGCACACTACGGCGAAAAGCAGTACGGGACTATCCCGAACCGCGCCAAGAACTCCTTCTTTGTCGGGGCGTGTGACCTTATTGGTCGCTTAGGTGACTTTAGCTCCTGTGGTCCTCTTGACGACGGACGTCTTGCGCCACACGTGGTAGCTAAAGGGGTAGGGGTGTTGAGTACCAACGTCTTTGCGGGTTCGTCTACCAAGACGGGTACCTCCATGGCGTGCCCCACCGTTTCGGGAAACTTAGCGCTCGTTACTCAGCGCTATAAGCAGCTTCATGCAGACCGCACCCCGCGTGCGGATCTCTTGCGTGCCCTTGCCATGAATACCGCCACCGATGCGGGCGTCGAAGGCCCTGACTATAAGTACGGCTACGGGCTTCTCAATTCGGAAAAGATGGTGCTTGCCCTCGAACGGGGCTACTACAAGGATAGCGAGGAGCTCACCCTCAAACAAGGGGAGACGAAGACCTTCTTCATTCCCGTGCCCGCTGGGGCAAAGCAAGCACGCGTGATGATCGCATGGAACGATACCACCGCGAAAAAGGTCTATACATGGGGCGATAAGGCGCTCGTGAACGACCTCGACTTGACGGTCAATGGACTCCTCCCTTGGGTTTGCAATCCTGCCAAGGGCGAGGTTTCTAAACCCGCGACACGCAAAGAAGACCACCTCAATAACCAAGAGCAGGTCACCTTTACCGCCCAAGAGCTTGCGGGAAAGAGCACCCTCGATGTGAAGGTGACGGCCTCCGCCATCCCGAGCGGCAAGCAGCGCTTTGTCCTCGTATGGTGGTTTGAAGAGGAGGGGACGATGCGCTTCACCTCCCCCCTTGCTGGCGACCAGTATGCGCCCGGCGATATCATCATTGCCCATGTAGAAAATTACGGGTCGCGTTGGACGACGAACAAAGTCCCCTCCACGATTGAAATCTCTTACGACGGAGGAAAGACCTTCGGACAAGGGTATACGTTACCAGACTCCTACTCGGGCTACCGCTTTGACATCCCGCGCAATGCGCCCGCTACCGCAGAGGCGATGCTGCGCCTCACAGACCAAGCGGGGGGCGTAGCGCTCACAGGGAAGTTTACCATAGCGCCCGTACCCGAGTCGTTGAGGATTAACCGTGGCGACGGTTGCGATGGCACTTTCATGCTTTCGTGGAAGCAACCCCCTATTGTACCTGAAAAGGGGTACGTCCTCCTTGTCGGCGACGTCGATACGGAAACGTGGACACAGGTAGCTCATATCGATAAGGCGCATACACAAGAAAATATAGCGGATCAGGTAAAGCCTTACCTCGATCGTCCGAAAACGCTCGTTGCGCTCGCTACGCAGCTTGAGGATGACTTCAAGGGTAAGATCGGGCGTCGTACTCCCGCCATCCAGCTCTTCTCCTACGCACCGTTGAAGTTGGATATGAACACGCTCCCGCACAACGAGACCTTCCAGAACTGGCCGCTCCCCTACATGGCGGTAAGCAACGGGCAACACCGCAAGTATAGCGTCAACTCCTACTCTGAGAGCTTCGTGCCGCAGGGGAGTAACCTCTTCCAAGTGGATATCGACGCTTTCGCTCAAACTCCGTATGACAAAGATAAGCCTGCCTTTGACCCCAAGAATGATAAATATGTCTTCGAGCTTCGTTTCTGCCAGATAGACATGAGTGCCATCCCCGTGGGCGAGGAGGTCGTGCTGCGTATCCGCGGCGCAGTCATTGCCTGCGATCAGAACAAGCCGAAGACCTCTGCCTTCCGTGCCCTCTGGGACGACCAACCGATGAAGGATGCGCGCGGGCTTGACATCATCTACGGGAAGGACACCGACGTCGAGCTCGTCTATCTCTTAAAGTCTGACGGAAAGACGCACTCCCTCAAGTTGCAACACGAGGGGCACGAGTACAACCGCTATGCCGCAGACCGTCTCCTTATTACAGGGATTTACTTTGAAAAGCCTTATCGGAAGCACGACGTCGGGATCGCCATCTCTAAGACCCCCGTCGATGGGGCGAACCTCGGGCTCTCGACCTTTACCCTCACCTTGGTCAATGGTTCGTTGAACGAAGAGAAGGACTTGAAGTTGAACCTCTTCCGTAACGGGAAGTGGGTTTCGAGCCAGAAGCTCCCCACCCTCCTCCCTTACGACGACCGTCAGATGGAGTATGAGGTAGACCTGAGCACCACCAACCCCGAGGGCGAAGACATCAATGTGAAGTTTACCCTCGATTGTGAGAACGACGACTACCCGCAAGACAACCAAGCACAGGAGCAGGTACGCAACCTCGGGAATATCATCCCGATGCCCGCCTCCTACTTCCTACCGCGTGAGTACGACCCGCAGCAGTTGCCCCAAGACCCGAAGCTTCGTTACACCATCGGGAAGGGCAAGTATATCTTTACCGACAACGGGGGGCTACACGCTAACTATAGCAAGAGTCAGGACGCGAC
Organism: Bacteroidia bacterium; assembly: GCA_905373665.1. Classification (GTDB taxonomy): domain Bacteria; phylum Bacteroidota; class Bacteroidia; order Bacteroidales; family CAJPTX01; genus Bacteroides_D. Next base: position 10,649 of record CAJPTV010000045.1, on the reverse strand, counting down.
CATAACCCTCGTGCCCGAAGACCCCTCCATGAAGGTGCGCGTTACCTTCCGCAAGTTTAAGACGGGACGCCGTCTCGGGATTCTCTCTATTTACACCGACCTGAACGTTTGGGACGAGGAAACGGGACTCCCCGCCGACCAGCTCGACGACGACCTCACCGATCAGCTCGAGCAAGCACCCTACGTCTATGTCTCGGGCTCGCAGGATGGTTCGCTGCGCATCCACTTTGACTCGGATAACTTCGAGGAGACGCAAGAGGGATGGGTGGCCGAGGTCGACCTCGTGCCCGTAACCAACCCCTTAACGCTCGTGAGTGCGAAAGCGGAGCATACGGCAGAGGCTGACGTGGCGGACGTGCCCGTCACCATCCAGATCCGCAATAACACCACACGCCCCTCCACAAGTGCTGGGCTGCGAGTGGAAGATAGGGGGCAATATGCACTCGTGCAAGGGATTGCCTCTATCCCCCCAGGGCTCTCTGACCCGACGACCTTGGATAAGAAGATAGAGAAGGTGGAGATGCGTACGGCACGCAAAGTCAATGTTCGCCTCCTAGGGTTGGATGGTGACGTGACTGACAACGCCCTCCCGATCTGGCTCTTATATGACCGTTACAAGTTCCCACAGTGGAGACCTCCGACGGGCGACCAAGAGGAGCACCACGTAGACTTCCGTAAAGAGCACCTCACAGTCTATAAGAAAGACGGCAAGGCGCGCACGGGCTTCAGTCAGCTCGAGCATGAGGACGAGAGATACCTCCGCGCTTGGGTCGATTGGAACAAGAACAATACCTTTGACGAAGACGAGGTCGTGGTGGACTACACCTCAAACAAGATCCGTCCCAACACCTCGGTGCTTTACTTTGACATCGACGTGACGAATCGCCCAGCAGGGACTTACCGTCTACGTGCGATGTACAGCTCGCGCGATGCGGAGCAGGTGAAGAACCTCCTAGCGACCGACCTTGATGCGGAAACCCGAGTACGTGACTACGTCCTCGATGTGGTCGAGGGGGCTGACCCATTTGATGGCGACCTCGTGCTGACCTACATCGGTACGAAAGACCCAAGCACGGGCGGGACGCCGCGCGTGAGCAAGACCTTCTCTGCCACCGAGCCCCTCTGGCTGGAGGTAAAGAACGGTTCGCCTAAGGAATTCTTTGGCAAGTTTGACGTAGCCATCTCCGTAGACGGTAAGCCCGAGGTGACCGAAGAGGTGGAAATCCCCGCTACGGCAAAGCTCGCCGCATGGAGTGGAACGTTCAAGACTCAGCTCAAGGCAACTGCCGACCTCTCCGCACACGGACGTCATACCATCAAGATGACCATTAAGGAAAAGCAGGGCGGTAAGCCAGAGAACAACGTGCAGGAGATCGAGCTCTTCAAGATTAAGACCATCGCCCCCGGGCAGGAACTTGACCCATGGTGCTTGCGCTCGCACTCCTTCTTGAAGGGACGTGACAAGATTACCGATCGCGTGCTGGTCGATCGTGCCGCACAGCGTCTCTGGGAGTCTCTCCCCTCTGGGACCGACCCCAATAACTTGCCCGCATTTACTGTAGAGTTCTGGATTAACCCCTCGCGCCCACACTACGGACCGATACTCAAAGGGGGCGGGTTCGAAATCTCCACCACCTACCAGAGTCGTGCGGCTGCCGTGCGCGATAACGGGATTATGGTCTTCCTCGGCTCGCGTGCCGTGGCGTACACCCGCAACGAGCATGCCGACCTCATTAAGCCTAAGAAGTGGACACACGTGGCGGTATCTATCTACAATATCAAGCGTGCTGCAGCCTTCGGTACGGGGGCGTGTGAGGTGAAAATCTTCATTAACGGGAAGGAAGTGACGGTCGATACAGACCAGAAAGACACGCCGTCGCTCAACCTCGGCTTTACCCTCCTTGACGGCTTCGACGGTTTGATTGACGAGTTCCGTATCTGGAACACCCAGCTCACCGAGGCGCGCATCAAGAAGTATATGTTTACGCACCTAGAGGGCGCATCGCCAGAAGACCGTGCGAACCTCATCGCAGAGTACTCCTTTGACGAAGGGCTGGGCAACGCAGCTACCGAGGCGGGCTCACCTTACTATGACATGGCTTACCTCGAGTCGCACGACAACCGTCTCGCACTCGCTGACTCCGTATGGGTTGACCCACGCAAGGCGATGCTCGGTGAGATTCTCTTCCAAGACCAAGTCCGTGCCGAAAAGGTAGAGAACGGAAAGTATAAACTGACCTTCCTTGCCGTAGCCGAGCTTACGCAGATAAAGAACGTAGCCCTCGAAGCAGCGTGGGACAATGCGGTACTGACCTATAATGGCAACAAGATTACCGACGACACGCGCTTTGACTTCTCTGGCAACAAGGAGGTGAAGATCAAGGCGACAGTCTCCATCTTTGGTAAGAGCTACGAACAGGAAGTAGTCTTTACGGGCGAGAAGGAAAAGAGTGCCGAGGCAAAGATTAACAGCGCCTCCCTTGCTAAGGCGAAGAACACGACGCTCAACAACGACGTGGCGGCAACCGTCGACGGAAGCAACATCTCCTTGAAGCTTCAAGCTACGGATGGTACGCTCGACGTTACCCAAGCAAAGCTTGACTTTACTATCTCGGCTGGGGCAAAGCTCTACCTGCTCGGTCGGGCTGAGGAGCTCACCTCGGGGGCAGTGATTGACCTCTCCGCACCACGCCTCTTGATTGTGAAGGCTGCCAACGGACGCTCGGAGCAGAAGTATACCCTTCGTCTCGAGCAGGCACAAACTCTCGCTTGGACAGAGCCTGCGGCTACCTACGTCTATGGCTCAAATCCTGTAGCGCTGACCCTTACCACGCCTACCGAGGCTGTGAACCCGATTGTGGGCACGTCGGACAACCCGAGTGTCGCGACCGTCTTAGATAAGAAGCTCTACCTAGCAGGCGTGGGCGAGGCGACCCTCTCGCTCTTCCAGCCCGAAGGGAAAAGCTACCTGATGTCGAATGTGCTTACCAAAAAGATCACCGTCACCCCGAAGCCTATCACGGTGAAGCCTACGGCTACGGAACTCGTCTACGGTGCGGAGTTTGCCTTTACTTACGCTTTTGACGGGCTGGTTGCACCCGAGCATCACGGGCTGCTCCCGAACCCGCTCGTACACGGCGACTACCAGTTCAAGAAAACTGACGGCACGGTGATCGGGAAGTATGACCCTGCTCGGAAGATGCTCTCCTTTACCGAAGAGCTCCTCCCTAGCTCGTATCAGATTGCGCCTAGCACCGCTGCTTATACAGTAGGGAACTACACCGTTACGCCCACGGAGGCGACCCTTACAGTAAAGCAGGGCGAGCTCTATCCGTTTACCATTACCGTTACGGGGAAGGGTGCGCCGCTCGCAGGTGCGACCATCGCGATAGATGGCGAACGCTATCTGACCCACGCTAACGGGACACTCACGCTCCCCATTGCTAAGAATACCACGCACGAGTATACGGTGACCAAGGGCGGCTTTATCCCCGTGAAACGTACGTTGGAAATGAAGGAAGCTGCCGCGCAGGTGACCATTGCGATGGAAAGCTCTGCGGTGACCTATACCTACAGCGCTACGGCGGGGGGCGACCTCTTTGGGCAAACCCAGCAAGTGTTGGCACAAGGCGATACGGGCTCGCCCGTCTTTGCCCAAGCCCACGAAGGTTACCACTTTGAGAAGTGGGACGACGAAAGCACCGAAAACCCACGTGCCGACCTCTTTGGGGCAGAAAACAAGAGCTTTACTGCCTCCTTCGGACGGAATACCTACAAGATTTCCTACCGAGTAGACGGCAAGGGGACTATCGAGGGCGAGCTGGAGCAAAACATCCTCTTCGAGGGCAATGGTAAGAGCGTCACGGCAAAGCCCGATGCTGGCTATTTCTTCCTCCTGTGGAGCGACGGTAATACCAGTCCCACACGTTCGGAAGCCTCCGTGCGCGAAGACAATACACTCTATGCAATCTTCAGGACGCAGGCGCAGCTCCCATACGCGAATAACTTCGAGTCGGGCGAGTTCCCCGAAGGGTGGGCGACCACCTCACGACGCCGCTCTCCGACGGGCAAGGCGCTCTCGTGGCAGCTCACCAACCACCCCACGTGGTTGCAAGACAAGCTCGACGGTTACTTCTTCATCATCGATGCGGATAAGGATTTGAAGGCGGACTTCGAGGCCGTACTCTACACCCCGCGTTTCGAGCTCAAGAAACACGACGATAAAAACAACCTCCTCTTCACCTGCACCTCCTACTATCGTGACTATGAGCCCCCGACATCGGCGGCAAAGGTACAGTACGACTGTGGCGACGGTTGGAAGGACGCAGAAAAGGGGAAACTCTACGCGTGGAACTCTAACCTCAACGTGCAGGCCATTGTAAAGCCAGCCGAGCTCAAGGATAAGAAGTACGTACAGTTCCGTATCGTTTACGAAGGGAAGTGGAGCTACTGGTTGCTCGTTGACAACGTGGCGATTTACTATGAGAACAAGCTCCCGAACGTTACGCTCAAGTACAAGTCTGAGCCTGCTGGTGCGGCAACCTTCACCAAGAAGGAAGGCGGAAAAGATGTGACGCTCCCCCGTGAGGACGGCTTCTATGTATTGAAAGATTGTACCTACGGACAGCTCCCGCCCCAGGTGTCGGCACAGCCCGTCTCTGGCTTTAAGTTCTGGAAGTGGGACGACGGCGTAACGACCCTTAAGCGCCCCGAGCAGCCCGCTACGGACAATGTGACCTATACGGCGCTCTGCAAATCGAAAGAGATGATTCACGTCTCCTACCGTTCGACGCTCCCGCAGGCTACGCGCTTTATGATCGGAGAGAAGGAGGTGACCGAACAGTGGATTGAGCCTGGGAAAAAGACTGAGCCCATTACCGTTTCGGTGGCAGAAGGGTATGCCTTCCGTTACTGGCTACCTGACGAGAACCGCAAGGCTGCGCTCGAGGCTTCAGAAGAAGCGCACGACGTGGTTTACACGGCTGTGGTAGTGAAGAAGGAGCTCTTAGCCCCCGTCCGCCCGAAGGTAACGATAACGCCCGCCGAGGCAGGCTACATCACCCTGTCAACCGCCGAGGGTAAGCCGCTGGATCTGAATACCGCTGAGCTTTACCGAGGCGACCAAGTGCGTGGCGTAGCGATGCAGAACACGGGCTTTGCCGTCTCGTCAATGACGCGTAACGGAGCGCCTGTCACGCTGGTAAGCGGAGTCTTCGCATTTGAGTTGGGCGAAACCGAAGAGTGGGTCGTAAACTACGAACCGATGTCGAATGTCAAGACCCGCATCGAGCCCGCTGAGGGGGCAAAGATTACCTTCCGTACCGAGGACGACAAGAAGGTAACCACCGAAGAGAACCCAACGCAGTTCATCGTAGGGAGCAAGCTCTTCTTACACGTCACCACTACCCCGGGGTGGACGATTGTGAAACTAGTCGATGAGGCGAACGGCAACCAGGAGCTTACCCTCGATAAGGACAACGACCTGCCGCTCACCCTCAAAGAGGCTCACACTTTCGTGCTGACGGTAGAAAAGGTGAGTGCGGTAGAAGAGGGACAAGAGCTCGGCATTACGCTTCGTCCGAATCCAGTGGCTGACTATCTCGTGGTAGATGGCACGCAGGAGGGCGACCGCCTTGTAGTACTCTCTGCCGTAGGTGAGACCATGCTTGAGGCAACGGCGGTGCAAGGGGTGACGCGTCTCGACCTTCGTGCGATGCGTGAAGGGCTCTACCTGCTTCGTCTCTCGCGCCACGGGGTGGTGAATACCCTCCGTTTTGTGAAACAATAAGTCTTCTCTAAGTGGCTATGTACGGGGGCAAGGAGCTGCGCCTGTACATAGCCATTATTTTACCCTCCCCCCTTTCCCTTTGTGCATAACTAAAAAGTATACGATATGAAAAGAGTTTTCACCCTGCCAATCCTTGTATGGATTTGCACACTATGTTGCTTTGTGCCGCGTGCTGCGGCGCAAGAGCCTCCGGAAGACACGAAGAAGGTCACTGGACAGTATAAGGTGGGCGCGACAGCGACCCCCTTTAATGAGGTAGAATCCTTGGAAAAGGCGCTCGAGGGGGTTACGCTGAGTACAATTACTGAGCTGGAGTTCACGGGCGGAAAGCTCGAGAGCGCCGACTGGAAGTATCTAGAAGATAAGGCTGACAAGTTTGCCAGCCTTACGAAGCTTACGGTGGCTGCCTCTATGGACGACGTGGCGTCGATGCCTTCGCTTGCTGCCCTTCCCGTCCTGAAAGAAGCGCGCATTGCTAAGGTAAGTTTCTTAGATGAAAAAGCCTTTACAGCCACCATCGAGCGCATTTATATGCCCGACTGTAAGGATGTATATAGATTTGGGACAGATAGTTATACGAACCTTAAGACGCTTCACCTGCCGCGTTTGAATGCCTTTAGTGACTTTCAGTTCGGCTCTTGTGCTTCTACCTTGGAGATGCTCATCTTAGGAGAGAATGAGAACAAGATACCAGCATTTGTACATCCAGGCGAAGGCGGATCTTGGGTATCTCTTTTCAACGGGCGTCACCCCAAGCTTACCTTCTCCGCACCTGACGGCTCGGATCTTCCAGAGGATAAGTATAACGCGCTTGTGAAAGCCTACAAGGCGATAGAGGACGGCAACACCGAAGATAATTTCTGGTGGGTTTTTGAGATTATGCCCTACACGGGTAGCACGCAGTATACGCTCACCACGACGGTTGTGCCCAACGAGGGTGGTCGTATAGTCGTGTCGCCCGAGGGGACACAGTTCAAAGAGGGGACGCCGATTACGCTAAAGGTTGAGCACAACCACGGCTATCAGTTCCAAAAGCTAGAGCTCTTTAAGACCGAAGCGCCAAACGACCCCATTGCGCACACAAACGGAGTATTTAGCATGCCTGCTGCGAACGTTACCGCAAAGGCTACCTTTACCGAAAATAGCCTAAAGGTGCAGTTCACGGGCGAGGGGATTGACAAGAGCTATACGGGGCGCGACATGGCGGCCATCCTCGCAAAGGTTACCGACATTGACAAAACGAAGGTTAAGAAAATCGCCTTCACAGAAGGAACGTTTGATGCTACGGACTATAAAGCGCTCTCCGATCGCTTTGCGGACTTTACAGGGCTGAGCGCCCTCGCGGTAGAAGCTGGCGTTTCGCGCTACGTATTGGCAGAGCCCGGACAGAGCCTCGTCCTCCCCGCTGCGATAGAGGAGCTTTCGCTTGCAAACCTCACCACAGTACCGAACAAGTTCTTGGAGGGGGCACAGTGTAAGACGATTCGTCTGCCGCAAACCACCACCGTGGGGCAAGAAGCCTTTAAGGGGTGCACAAAGCTCACAACCCTTGACGCGCCACAGCTTGCTACGATTGAGAAAGAAGCCTTTAGTGGTTGTACTGCCCTCGCTGAGCTGCAGCTCCTGAAGCTTGCCGCTATGAAGCAGAAAGCCTTTGCAGGCTGCTCGGCGCTTGCTAAGCTCACCCTTTGTGGGGAGACTGTGCCTACGGTGGCTAAAGATGCTGCACCTTTTGAGGGATGCCCCGCAGCGCGTCAACTGACCCTTAAGCAAGCGGACGGTAAGGAGTATACGCCGCGGGAAATCCACCGCCTACGCGGTAAGTTCGACGATGGCGATGAGGTGTACCACGACGGTAAGTGGTTCGGCTGGGTGCTTCCCGTAAGTAGACTCTACGAAATCAAGTATGAGAATGATATGCACGGTAAGATCTCAGGCTCTGACCTTGCAGCTGCTGGCGAGACGGTTACCGTCACCGTGACCCCCGACCCTGGCTATACGTTCGTAAAGCTTTATTACGAGCATGAAGGAAAGACGACGGAGTTCACGACCCAGCAGTTTACCATGCCTGCGGCTAATATCACCCTCAAGGCTTCGTTCAAGGCTCTAGACCTCGAGGTTTTGGTCAATGGTACGGAAAAGGGTACGGGCAATGGGCTCGCCAGCGCTATTGAAGCAGCAGGCTTCCCTGAAGCTAAGCTGGGCGATGTGCTTACGCTCACCATCAAGGCAGGTACGTTCCAAAACTGGAGCGAGTGGGAGACGCTAAGCGCCCAGCTCACGAAGCTTACCACCTTTACGGTGAAGGACGGCGTCGGGCTCGGGCACATGACCACGGACAAGTGTATCTTTACCGCCCCCAGTCTCACGACCGTAGAAATCGAAGCGAAATTGGATGCGGTAGCGACAAAGGCCTTCGCTGGCGCTTCGGCGTTAACCACAGTGCGCCTCCTGAAGACGGAGTCTGTGGGCGAGAGTGCATTTGCTGGCTGTACGAAACTCGCTACGGTGGCACTACCCGCCCTGACGGCGAACGGCTTAGGTAAGGGCTGCTTTGCAGGGTGTACGGCGCTCACCGAGGTGACACTCGCTGCAGAGGTAACCTCCATCTCAGAGGGCGTCTTCAGTGGCTGTACGGCACTCGCCACTATCCCGAACGCTGCAAAAATTGCCACGATCTCCGAAAATGCGTTCATGGGGTGTACTGCCCTCACCGAGGTGCAACTCCCCTTGCTCGGAGCCCTAAGCAAGACTGCTTTTAAGGGGTGTACGGGGATTACAAAGGTCGTTTGCCCAGAACTGGAAAGCATTGAGGAAAACGCCTTTGAGAACTGTGGGGCGCTAACCACAATCGAGGCAGCAAAGCTTATCTCTCTCGGTACAAAGGCTCTTGTGGGGTGCAAGAAGCTCGCTGAGCTGAACTTCCCCGCCCTCTCCGAGCTGGAAGGAGCTGCCCTACAGGGCAGCACAGGGCTCACGAAGTGCTTCTTCCCCTCACTTACGAAGATTGGTGAGGCGGGCTTACAGGGCTGCACGGGGCTCACAAGCTTAGACCTCCCTTCGCTTGAAACCATAGAGAAAGAGGGGCTCAAGGGCTGTACGGGGCTCACGAAGCTCAAAACCATGAAACTCAATACGATTAAGGCGTCTGCTTTTGCAGAGTGCACGAAGTTGGCTACGCTCGTCGTAGGGCAGCACCCAGAAAGCTATAGCAAGGGTGCATCTACAGGGTGTGCTGCCAATCGTAAGATTATCATCCTGAGCGATGATTTTGAGGACGTCCTCGCAGGCTTCGAAGGTGACACAGAAGACCCGAAGCTCTACGTCGGCGGCAAGTGGGACGGCTGGACATTGCCCACCACTGCTCCTATGGTACTCTCGTTCAGCGTGAAAATGAAAGGAGAAACCGACGGGGTCAAGGGGGCTATGGTGACCCTCATGGACGCTAATGACGCGGTGCTTGAAGAGGTGGCTACTGACGAGGAGGGTATGGCTCGCTTTATCGTGGAAACGGTCGGGATGTATCACTTCAACATCAAGAAAGACGGCTGTGTCTCCCTAATGAACCAAGCGTGTGAGGTGAAGACTGGGCAAGCCAACATGATGAACAAGGAGCTCGAGTACATCACCCACACCGTTACCTTTAAGACCACCCCCGAAGAGGCGAAAGACTATGTAATGTGGAACGTAACATATTCTGATGCTAACGGAACAAGCCACGACGTTACGACAGGGATGGCGGTAAGGGAAAATGCGGAACTCTCTATCCATGCCGAGGGGAAGGGGGACTATCGTGTCTCCGAACTCAAGATAGAGGGGGAGAGCGAGCCACTCGATCTCACAGCCCCCACTACGAAGAAGCTCACGAAGGACATGGTACTCGTTGCCACCGTGGTAAAACAGCAGTACTCGGTTACATTCAACGCTACGCCGCAGAATGGTAAGCTTGAGGTGACCAATGGCGGGGCAGCTGTGACAACGGGCGCTACGCTCGACACCAAGACTCAGCTGATGCTCAAGGTAACCCCAAACGATAAGTGCGAACTTGTCTCTTTGGTAGCGAAAGTAGCGGGTAAAGATGACGTTAAGCTTGCCGAGGGCGGAAAGGAAGCCAAGACTGTGAATTACGAACTGATCGCGAACGTTGAGTTTGTAGCGACCTTCAAGAAAGAGGGCGTGCCGCAATACAAGATAACCTTCGACGCTCCGCAAAACGGTACGTTGGAAGTAAAGAAGGGTACAGAGAATATCACTACAGGCACGGCACTAGACAAGGATACCGAGCTTACCCTTACGGTAACTCCTGTTGCGGGCTATAAGCTTGAAACCCTCGTGGCTGTGGTAGCTGGCGCGGAAACAGACCTTGCGCAAGATAAGAAGGGGAGCAAGGAAGCCGTAGCGGTAACCTATAAGCTCGAGGCAAACGTGACCTTTAAGGCTACGTTCAAGGCAGTACAACAGGGTGGCGATCCTAAGCCGCAATACAAGATAACCTTCGACGCTCCGCAAAACGGTACGTTGGAAGTAAAGAAGGGTACAGAGAATATCACTACAGGCACGGCGCTAGACAAGGATACCGAGCTTACCCTTACGGTAACTCCCGTTGCAAACTACGAGCTTGAAACCCTCGTGGCTACTGTTGGTGGTAATGATACGGATTTCTTGCCCGCAGACAAGAAGGGGAGCAAGGAGGCTGTAACGGTGCCCTACACCCTCGCGGCAGACGTGACCTTCAAGGCAACGTTCAAGGCGGTAGAGAATCAGGGCGGTGACCCAACGAAATACACGGTAACTATCGCTGCGCCACAAAACGGTACGTTGGAAGTAAAGAAGGGTACAGAGAATATCACTACAGGCACGG
>CAJPTV010000044.1 GCA_905373665.1 Bacteroidia bacterium | reverse complement strand
ACATCCCGACCTTGAGAGAGATGTTCGATTCTGTAAACGAGATACCAATCAAGGGCACGTGAACTGACGAAGCTGCCGCTTGCGTGATGGTTAGCTGTAACTCCTTCTCCGTTTCAGCCTGCTTAAAGGTCACCACTACCGTGCGCGGCGTAGTTGCTTCGTTCTTTGCCACCGTAAAGGTCACCTCCTGTGTGCCTGTACCGCTGGTAGCCGAAGGGGTTACCCACGTAGCATCGGCGGGAGCGAGCTTCAACGTCCAAGCTTTGTTAGAGGTGAGGGTGACGCTTGGCGAGCTGCCAGCGGCGGGGATCTCTGCTAAGGTCTCTGGCATAAGCTTGAATGTCGACGGATTAGGCGTTGGGGTTCCTCCACCGCCCGCTTCGCCTGCTGCCTGCTTTACCTCGAGTTCTAGAGTATTCTTTGTATCGGCTTGCGTAAAGATTGCCTTCACGCTGCGCGCTGCCGCGGTCTCGTTCTTTACCACCGTGAAGGTCACCTCCTGTGTGCCCGTGCCGTTGCTAGCCGAAGGGGTTACCCATGCTGTCGCGTCCGCAGGATCAAGCGTCAACGTCCAAGGCTTGTTAGAGGTGAGGGTAACGCTCGGCGCACCGCCCTCTTTAGCCACTTCGGCTAACGTTTCTGGCTGCAGGAAGAAGATCGGGTCGCCAGCTGCCTGCTTTATCTCAAGCTCGAGAGTCTTCTTTGTATCGGCTTGCGTAAAGATTGCCTTCACGCTGCGCGCTGCCGCAGTCTCGTTCTTTGCCACTGTGAAGGTCACCTCCTGTGTACCCGTGCCGTTGCTAGCCGAAGGGGTTACCCATGCTGTCGCGTCCGCAGGAGAGAGCGCTAACGTCCAAGGCTTGTTAGAGGTGAGGGTCACGCTCGGTGCACCGCCCTCTTTAGACACTTCCTCTAACGTTTCTGGCTGCAAGAGGAAGATCGGGTCTCCTGCTGCCTGCTTTACCTCGAGCTCGAGAGTCTTCTTTGTATCGGCTTGCGTAAAGATTGCCTTCACACTGCGCGCTGCCGCGGTCTCGTTCTTTACCACCGTGAAGGTCACCTCCTGTGTGCCCGTGCCGTTGCTAGCCGAAGGGGTTACCCATGCTGTCGCGTCCGCAGGATCAAGCGTCAACGTCCAAGGCTTGTTAGAGGTGAGGGTCACGCTCGGCGTGCCGCCCTCTTTAGCCACTTCGACTAAGGTTTCTGGCTGCAGGAGGAAGATCGGGTCGCCGGCTTCCTGCTTTACCTCGAGCTCTTGAGTCTTCTTTGTATCGGCTTGCGTAAAGGTCGCTTTCACGCTGCGCGCTGCCGTGGTTTCGTTCTTTACCACCGTGAAGGTCACCTCCTGTGTGCCCGTGCCGCTGGTAGCCGAAGGGGTTACCCATGTAGCATCCGCAGGAGAGAGTGCCAACGTCCAAGGCTTGTTAGAGGTGAGAGTGACGCTCGGAGCACCGCCCTCTTTAGACACTTCGGCTAAGGTTTCTGGCTGCAAGAGGAAGATCGGGTCGCCAGCTGCCTGCTTAATCTCGACAGAGAGCTTTCTATTCGTTTCGGCTTGAGTAAAGATCGCCTTCACGCTGCGCGCCTCTGGGGTCTTGTTCTTTGCCACAGTAAACGTGATTGTTTTATTGCCCGTGCCGTTGCTAATCGAAGGGGTTACCCACGCTGTCGCGTCCGCAGGATTAAGCGCCAACGTCCAAGCTTTGTCAGAGGTGAGGGTCACGCTCGGCGTGCCGCCTGTAGCTGGGACTTCATCCAAGATGTTCGGTTTCAAGCCCCAGTGTCCTGCAATCCGAACCTCGTTTGCTACCTCACTACCGTCCATTATCGCATGTTTATCTTTATCCCAACCCCCATTCACAGGCGCTATCATATCTCCCCCCTCTAGCTTAAAAGACTTAAGACCTACAATGGCTCCCCTTCTTCCTTTGATATTCGCAGTAACGTTCTGAAGGGTAAGGTCAGTAAAGTTTCCATTAGTCTCTCCGTCGATAGCTTTATTTCCTTCTACATTGAGTGTGATGTCTGAGATAGAGAGTGTAGTAAGAAAAATAGCTACACCAGTGTGATTGATAGATTTTAGTGTAAGCGACCCGCCCCCTTTTATCTTCGTAGAGGCTCGAAGGTAGAGCGTCATTCCTCTGGACGTGATCTCGTTATCCCCTAAGACCTCGATGGTTAAGTCGTCGCATCCTTCATTGAATATTGCCACCTTCCATCTAAACTCCTCGTTGTCCAAATTCATACGCACATTTTTCATTGTCAGGGTACGCGTCTTAGGGTTATACTTCAACTCGCTGCCTGACACAACCCCAGATATCTTCTTCAGGTTATTGCAGTTCTCGGATGTCACCTCCGTCCCAGCAATAAACAAGCCATAGCCCTCTGCCATCGCCGGCGAGAGGAAAAGGGTGAGTAATACGGCTAATAGCGCTGTGCACACACCCCGATACGTAGTTTTCATTATAGCACTCGTTAAATCAGTTTATCCCATGCGAATTTGATAAATAGTGATTGATAGCACGGTTTCAAAAAAGACATAAAACGTTCCATCTGAACAATAGGTTGTATCTCAGAGCATTGCAGATAGAAAAGAAGAGGACTATTTCCCTTACAATTGGCGTCCCCCCACCCGATTACTGTACAAAAAAGAGGGTGAAATACTTTCCTACAAAGCAAAGAGCGAGTGTTTTGGAGAGACACCCTCCTTTCCCCCTTGGCTGAATACTATCTAAAAACGCATATAAGCCCCCTTGTACCCTCTTTTCACAAGCGTCTTATATCTTTACAAGGTCGGTGAAGTAATAGCGTCAAAACGGGCATAAAAAAGCGCCACCGGTAAAACCAGTGGCGCCCCTTGTAAGAGAATCAGAATAGGATGATCTCTACACTAGTACTTCACAATGCGAACCGTGCGTGCTACGCCGCTTGCCGTACGCAATTGTAAGAGATAAAGCCCTGCAGGCACTTCCGCAGTATTGAGTACGGTTTCCGTCCCTTCTAATGCGCCCGTAAGCAACACAACCCCCGAAGCGTTCAGAAGCGCATACGTGCCATCTACAATGTCAGCGTGTGCGATACGCAATTGGGCAGCAAACGGATTGGGGGCTACGACCACCTGCGACAAGAGCGCCTCTTCTACTGGCGTATTCGTATCCACGACGGTTACATTCACGGTAAACTCCTTCGACGTTTTCGGGTCTTTTACCGAGACTGTGGTCTGACCAAGCCCCTTACCCGTAACCACGCCGTTGCTTACCACACAAATCCCTTCATCAGCAGAACGCCACTGCAGCCCCGAGATGTCTGCATTCGCGGGCGTTACGTTCAGCTTTACCGTGGACTGATAGTTCAATACCACGAAGAGAGACGTGTTCTCTACGGAGAAGTCTTCGAGGGCGGGCTTGGGCGCTTCGCCATTTTCAACCACCTTCACGGTCACCTTCTTTTCCGTACCGTTCTTTGCCGTAATGGTCACCGTCGTTTCGCCCGTCTGAGTAGCAGAGGCTGTGACAACCCCCTTATCATTCACCGTAAGCAAGTCCTTGTTCTCAGGAGTCCAAGTAAGCGAGGAGAGCACACCATGCGCAGGCTCTACGTTGCTTAGCACAATCGCTCCCGTAGAGCCTTTGACCACAGTGAGGGTCTCTGGAGCTTCGAAGCTCGTAATATCAACGGTTTCGTTGCTTTCTGCCTTTACGACATAAACTTTTACCGTTTCGGTGTGAGAAGCCCCCTCAATAGTTACCTCGTATTCCCCCTTCTCTGTGGGCGAAACCACCCCAGTGTTTGTTACAGGACACTTGGTTGGGTCAGAGCTTGTCCAGGTAAGCTTTCGGATATCAAAGAGGTCAGGGTCGACGTCCAATGTAATCACCCCTGTAGCTCCTTCAAGCACCGTAATCGTCTTCGGGTTTGCGGCAAAGGTCTTAGGAGCGGGCAAAATGTGCTTTGCTGGCGTAACGGTAATCTTTGTTTCAAACGTCTGTGCAGGTGTAACGCTACGAAGCGTCCCCGTCACAGTAATCGCTTTTCCCTCTTCGGTAAGCGCCAAACCGCGCACCAATGCATGCCCATACTTGTCAGGGTGTAGCTGTATAGAAACCACCTTATCATCTGCCGACTGGAACGACAAGTCGAGATCGTTAGCCTCCTTCGGGCTGTACATCAACGGGAGCTCTAGCGTCTTACCCTGTTCAACCTCGTAAGCCTCTTTTTCAAAGGAAATATTCCCCGTGAGAGAGACAAGCTCCTCTACCGTAATGGTACATTCACTCTTAAGCTCTGGGTTGTTCTTCAGGTAAACGCGCACCTTTGCAGTACCGACATTCTTCCCCACCACCGTGGCGTCGATCTGATTAAAGTCGACGTTCGTACCGCCTTCGACTACCGTCCACGCGAGCTCTTGATCTGTCGCATTCGCGGGTACTACTTGTGGCGCAAAGGTGTACTTTGCCCCCTTACCCAACTTGAGGGTTGGGATGAGCTTTACTCCCGTGGTCGTCACACGCGGCAACACTTTCACCTTACACGTAGCCTTAATCGTCTGATTGGAGGTAAGCGTAACGGTAATCTCCGCATCCCCTGCCTGCACGGCTTCGTACGAACCATCGTTCGCAATCTTTACTATCTGGTTGTCACTTGTCGACCACATAACGAGACGATCGGTCGACGTTGCAGGCTCATACCCCACCACGAACTTGCCCTTCTGCCCAGGGATAAGCGAAAGCGTCTTATCGATAGAGATGTTATCCGTAGACACCTTTGCGACCACGCGTACCCAGCACTCTGCAGAGATATTAGAGCCCCCGAGCGCAGTAATCTTCACCTTGACTTTCTCTGTCGAGGGGGTCTTGCCTATCAGACGGTTGGTCTCAGCGTCTACCTCCACAATATCCGTATTAGACGACTCAAACTTTACGCGCAAATCCGAAGCGTTCTCTGGAAGGAGCTTATAGGGTATCGTCGAGGGAACGCCGTCAGGAATTTCAAAGACATAATCTTCATTCGGACGATCGATCTCTATCTTCGTCACGAGTTCCTTCTTCACTCGCACCTTGATGTAGTCAAAGGCGTTTTTGTTCACCAGCGACGAAGCACGTAAATCTACCGTTCCCTCCTTCAGTCCGACAATCTTACCCGTCTGATCTACCGAAAGTACCTCTGTGTCCGAACACCACCATTGCAGCGTCTTGTTCTGAGCCCCATCGGGCGAGATAGAGGTCTTCATAACCCGTTCTTCGCGTATCTTAATGGTGATCGTACGGTCAGACAAGATCTTTACCTCGTTGGGGACAATATCCTTCTTGTACATGATATTGATCCGACACGTAGCCGTAAGCTCTGGGTTAGCCTTGGAGGTAACCGTAAGGTCAGCATAGTCTCCACCGAAGTTCGGGTCTTCGCTATCCTTCAATTTTACGTGACCTGTCGCTGCATCAAGCGATTCGATATAGGGCGACGAGCTCTTCCACTCCACACTCTTGTCGGTCGTGCTGGTAGGGGTAAAGTTCACACGGAACGTATGTTCTTGCCCCGGCTTAAGGTAAATCACAGAGGGGACAACCTCAATTCCCGTGGGCGCAACAGTAACCACCGCCACCTTAATCGTTTTGTGCTTAAGAGAACCATCCAAGGCGCGTACAGTAATATTTGTCTCACCGACCGCCTTTGCCATAGCAAGCCCCGTCTCTTTATCAATTTCCAAGATATTCGGGTCTTTAGACTCCCATTGCAGTTTATCGTTCGTCACGTTATTGGGATTGACAATGAGCTCCTTCTTAAAATCAAAAGGCTCGTTGAGCGGGAGCTTGAGATAGTTCTCTTTCTTGAAATTGAGATCCTGGGTCAAGATAGCCACCGTCACAAAACAACGGTCATACGCACGATCGGTAGTACCATTGACCGTCGCCGTAATGATCGCCTTCCCGACCTTGAGCCCCTCGATCTCTTTCGTATCCTCACGGTAAACAGCCACCTCGGGGTCAGAGGACGTCCACTCGATCACATCCGAAGCTGCAGGCGTAACCTCTGCAGTAATCCCCTTCTTCGTCCCCTTATCTAGGAGCATCGTTATCTGATCCAGCTTCAGCTTCTTGAGTGTAGCCTTTTCACCATCGTCGATAATCCAACGCTTAGTATTCTTCAAATTCGTACGTGCCGTCTCACCATCAAGGTACTTGAGTGGAGAGGCGTAAAGGGTGATATCGTTCGGCGTCGTCGCCTTTTCATTCCACCCGATGAGCGAACGGTCATAGTTGGCAATGCTCATATTAGAGCCCGCGAGCGAGAGCGAACCGCCAAGGCTCGAGAGATTCCAATCGCCGAGCGAACAGTCAAATGCCGCAGCATTGAAGAACATCCGATCCATGCTCGTGACCTTAGCGACATTCCACTTCGTCAAATCTGAGTTAAACTTTTTCGTTCCCTCAAACATACGGCTCATGTCCTCCACGTTGGAGACATTCCAAGCCGAAAGGTCTGAATTGAACTCGTATGCATAGAGGAACATCTGGTGCATATCCACCGCGAGGGAGACGTTCCACTTAGAGAGGTCGCCCGTAAACTTCTGCGCCCCAAGGAACATCAGGCTAAAATCCGTAGCAGCACCCACATTCCACGCCGAGAGGTCTTGATTAAAACTCTTTGCCCAACAGAACGTCCCCGTGAATTTCTCCACGTTGGAGACATCCTATTTAGAGAGGTCGCTATCGAAAAGATCACAGGAGTAGAACATTTGGGACATATCTCTCAGACGCGGCGTACTCCAAGAGCTCAGATCTCGGTTAAATGCCCGACACGTAGCGAACATCCCCGAGGCATCCTCGAGATTGACAGGTCTCCACTTGCTCACATCGCCATTGAACTTCAACGCGCCATTGAACATATTCTTAGTCGAGATGGCATTCTCAATGTTCCAGTCCTTCAAACTAGCGACAAACTCCTTACAGTTAAGGAACGTCGAGTTGAAGTTTGTACCATTGAACACCTTCCAATTGTCAAGCCCCGTCCCCTTGAAATTGATACAGCCGCCGAACATACGCGAGAAGTTGGTTACGTTGCGCACCTTATCGCTCCACGCCGAGAGGTCTTGGTCAAAAGCCGTACAGGAGGCAAACATCCCCGACATGTTGGTAACCTTGCTCACTTCCCAGCCAGAGAGGTTACAGTTGAACGTACCACAGCCCTCAAACATTTGCGACACATCCGTCACGTTCCCTACAGTCCACTTGGAGACGTCGCGATTAAAGTTCTTGCAGTTGTAAAAGAGGCTAGCCATTTCAAGCACCCCAGCGACGTTCCAATCTTTCACATCCGCATTAAACTTAGAACACCCCGCAAACATCCCCGAAAGGATTTTCGCACTGTTAGCCCCTTTAAGCCACGAAGAGAGATCTGACTCAAAAACCTCGCAGCCGTTAAACATATTCTTGAAGCTCGTCACATTCTTAACGTTCCACGACGCAAGATTTTGGTTGAAATACTTACAACCAAAGAACATACTACTGAAATCGGTCGCCTTGTCTACCTTCCACGACGAGATATCTTCGTTAAAGTTGGTACAACGGTAAAAGGTGTAAGCAAACGATTCGCCGTTGGAGACATTCCACGTGCTAAGCCCCTTTCCCTTAAAGTTGTTACACTCGTGAAAGAGCTGGTCGAAGTTGCGCACCTTGGCGAGCTTCGTACCTCCCCACTTCGTAAGGTCTTGGTCGAACTTCCCACAGCTTTGAAACATCTGCTTGATGGTCGTCGCGCTAGACATATCCCACCCACCGACGTTGTCGTTAAAATACGAGCAGCCGAGGAACATCGCACTAAAGTACAATACCTTAGATACATCCCACTGCTCAGCATTTATCTTTATAAACTGCGCATTCTTACACCCTTCAAACGTACTCACGAGCGACGTACAACGCGTGAGGTTCGGCTTGCCCGCCGTGGCTGGAATCGAAAGACGGTTACAGTCTTTGAACGCCGAGGTCAGGCTCGTCCACTGAATATCCCCCCACTGCTCAATCGTAATCAGGTCTGGGTAAGAGACTACTTGAAGGGACTTCAGCTCGCCGAGCATCTCAACGTAATACTCTTGCCCCTCCTGTGTCTCGAAACTCCACTTCTCAAAGTCGACCTCCTTGTCTTTCGCAAAGGTCACTGTCGCTTCCGCGGGGCGCGAATCAGTGGTCTTATAGACCCAAATCTTAATATCTTTCCCCTTCAACAACAACTCGGTGGGTTTCTCATTTGAGCCCCTCCACTTCGTGACAAAAGCCCCAGCTTGGTAGGACGCAGCCCAGAGCTCGCCCCCGCTCAAGACAAAGAGCAATGGCAATAGGATACCATAAAGAATGATACGTTTTACCTTCATCTGACACTAGTTAGTTTCTACATCTATTGACTTCACCTGTCTATAGTAACGTAGAACAGGGGAAAAATTGTTTGGGGATGGCTATAAAATTCCACGTTAGCCCTACTTTTGTAGCCAATTAACCCATAAATATAGACAACATGTTTTCTGGCATTATCGAAGAAGTCGGCATTGTGCGCGCCATTACGCGCGACGGTGGCAACGTGCATCTTTCTCTTTCGTGTTCCTTTCTATCGGAGCTTACCATCGACCAGAGTATTGCCCATAACGGGGTTTGTCTGACGGTGGTTGACCTACAGCCTACGCACTACACCGTGACGGCCATCGAGGAGACCCTCCGCAAATCGAACCTCGGGTTGTTGGAAGTCGGCAGTAAGGTGAACCTCGAACGGAGCATGAAGCTAGACGGGCGTCTCGACGGACATATCGTGCAGGGGCACGTTGACCAAACAGCCCATTGCACTGCCGTAACCCCCGAAGACGGAAGCTGGCTTTATACCTTCGAATATGAACCCAAGGAGGGGATGATAACCGTGGAAAAGGGCTCTGTCACCGTCAATGGCGTAAGCCTCACCGTAGTCAATTCGCGTAAAGGGGGCTTTCAGGTAGCGATAATCCCCTACACGCACGAGCATACCAACTTCCACACGTTCGCAGTCGGGACGGTGGTAAACCTCGAGTTTGACATCCTCGGCAAGTACGTTGCAGCGTTGATGGCAGGGCGGCGCTAAGGGCGCGCGGCCCGTGGTGAAGGAGAGTCGAGGGAGAGTAAAGGTTAATCATCAAGGCGGTCCTCACGCCGGACGGGCGGGGGTGAAGGAGGGAAAGGATTGCCATTCGGCGCAAGCGTGGCTAGAGGGTGTGTCAAAATACATCCTCCCGGTCTCCTGTAGGGGTGTAGCGTGCTACGGCGCACAGGTAAAGGTTGGGTACATGCCTCACCCTACGGGCGAGAGGGCGTAGCATGCTGCGCCCCTACAAACCCCACCATTCGGTTGAAAATGCAAATAACCGAGGCTCGGATGTATCAAAATACGATCCTCACTCTTCTGTAGGGGTGTAGCGTGCTACACCCGCAACTCGGCACTACGTGCCGCCTATTCGTGAGGGCGTTTCCTGAATATGGGGTGCTACCATTCGTAGGTGCGATTATCACCACAGCGCGGCGTTTTGTGGCGCAAAGCGGCGTCAGTGGGCGAGGCAAGCGCGCCCCAAAGGCGCCGAGGATGTGTCGAAATAGCATCCCCAAGGAGCACGGCGTTGATGGCGCAGTGCGCCATGTCCCATGGTTGCACCATGGGCTAAAAGTACCCACCCCTGACGGGGTTCAAGCAGTTGCCCCCTTTTAGGGGGCGATGTATGGGACAGCGCCGTTTTTCGCATCGATTCATTATGCGCCTTGCGGCGCAGGGCGTAGCATGCTGCGGTCCTAAGGGCGGACGGCCCAGTGGGGGCTCGCGCCGGACGGGCGGGGATGGAGGAGAGGCATAGAGATAATCAACTGAGGCGGCACGCCGTGCCGAGTTGCGGGCGTAGCACGCTACGCCCCTACAAAAGACAGGAAGACAGTGATTTAATGATGGGGACGGCCCGCGGTGGAGGCGAGGCGTGGGAAGGTAAAATGTTAATCATCAAGGCACGTCGTGCCGCGAGTTGCGGAGAGAGAATCGTATTTTGACATCCCCTTACGGAATGTAGGAGGGGCGACGGGGAGACACAAAAAAGGCGTGACACCCGCGTGTCACGCCTATTTTGTATCTCAAACGCTTTTGCTTACTTCGCCAACGAGATAACACCCGTGGGGCAAACATCAGCGCAAGAACCACACTCAGTGCAGAGGTTGGGATCGATCTTATAGATATCGCCCGCGCTAATTGCTTCTACTGGGCATTCACCTTGGCAAGATCCACATGCTACACAGCCGTCACCTATTACGTATGCCATTGTATTTTCCTTTCCTGTTTGGTTCGTTTCAAATGCTTTGACACTGCAAATGTAATAGGAGATTTTGAGTAGAAATAGCCAGAAATGGGGATAGACGCTATTTGTAATGAAATTGGTTATTCTAAATAAGCTATACCCCAGTATGGGACTGGCTTTGAGGTCTCTATTTGGGGAGGTTATTTAGAACGGGGGTGTAGCATTTTATAGTCATTCTACGCACGGGAGTCCCTATTTTCGGTGATTTTTCTTGTTCTCATAGCAAAGCCAATCCATCGTCACGTCGTGAGGTTCGCATGGGACGCAGTCCACGATTTGCTCGGCAAAGCAGACCCCGATCTTGTAGGCTTGGGGCATCTGGGGAAAGAGGCGATCATAGTAGCCCCGCCCACGTCCGAGTCTTCTCCAATCCTCGTCAAAGGCCACACCAGGGATGATGGCAATCCCTATTTCTGCGGGGTCTACGCGTGCCGTCCCGCGCGGCTCGAGAATCCCGAAGGGCGGTTGTGGTTGCAGGCAGGACTCGCCCGTATACTCAAAGAGTTCGAGTTCGTCGCCTGTCACCACGGGGAGTACGACGCGTTTCTTATCCGCCAATAACTGATTGATAATGTCTCGCGTTGGGAGCTCATCGGGGAGCGCCCAGTAGCAAAGAACCGTGTCGTAATCACTAGACTCAATGAGCCCGTACGTCACAGGCTCCCAGATCTGTTCGGCGACCACCTTTGCTTGTCGTTCCTTTTCCTGTGGGGTGAGGTTCTTTTTACGTGCTTTAATCAGGGCGCGCAGCGCCTTCTTTTGTTCGACAGTATCCATTAGGGGCGATATTTAGATTGTTGCAATAGGGTCTCGGCGGGGAGGGCAAAGAGGGCATCGAGCGTGGTCTCAGGGTGCGCCTTTTGGTAGCTTGTTACGATGCGATAGCCGAGCCAATTGACAGCTTCTCCTGGGGAGTTCTGTCCGAAGGCACTGGTGAAGGGGGAGGGGCGGGTGAATTGGCTCACGATGAGTTGATTCTTTTCGTAGAGGAGTCTTTTCTCGGAGAGGTAGGTCCAGATCTCCTTCTCGGAGGCGTCGAGCCAGTCGAGTGCGGCGGCGCTATATTGGAGGGCGAGGGTATCGGGGGTGTCGGGGAGTAGTCGTTCGATAACCGCTTTGAGCTTACCGTTATAAATCATCTGTGCGAGGATGGAGGGGCGGGGATCGGTCAACGGATATTCGCTCGTGAGCCAAGCTTCGAGAGCACGGGGCACGATATCGGCGGGGCGCATGTGTGCGGCAAGGTAGCGGGGCATCCCGAGGGCTGTATAAAACGAGGCGTCAGCCCCAAGGAAGCGATCGAGCCCCACGGCAAGGAGGGAATCTGCTACGAGGAATGAGGCGGTAAAGCCACTATTGTAGTAGAGGAGGCGGGGTGTGGGGCGCGTCGGCGCGAGCTTCTTAAGGTTAGCGAAGGCTTGTCGGAGTTGGGCGTCGGGTCTTTGGGCTATGGGAAAGGTTCTATTGATAGAGTCTTGGAGGCGACGAATGAGCGTATCGGCGGCAAAGCGCTGTAGGATGGGCTCGGGGGTATCGTCGGGCGATGCACCGAGGAGCTGTCCCCAGAGGGTCGCCATCGGCGCATCCGCCGAGAGGAGTTTTTCCACCCCATTGGGCGTTAGGAGTAAGGAATCGAGGCGCGGGAGGGGTGGGGCGTCGCTGGTAGTCTCTGCTGTTTCACGACACTGGGTAAACAAACCTAAGAGGAAAACGGTTAGAAGAGGGAAGAGGATGCGGGAGGCGTGCGGCATGGTTATATCGTGCTAATCTGCTACCTTTCGGTAGTGTTCGTAAAGATTACAACGTCTGGTAACAGACTAATATTTTGAAACAATGACAGATTTGGAGATAGCGCACGGTGCGACGATGCGCCCTATAACGGAGATAGCTACGAAGCTTGGGCTCCCCGCTGAGGAGCTGATCGCGTATGGCAAATATAAAGCAAAGATACCGCTCAGATACCTCCGCCCTGAGGAGATGGGGAAGAGTAAGCTGGTGCTGGTATCAGCGATATCGCCCACGCCGGCGGGCGAGGGGAAGACGACCGTCTCGATTGGCTTGTCGCAAGCGATGAACCGTCTCGGACGTAAGACTACGGTAGTGCTTCGCGAGCCATCACTCGGACCTGTGTTTGGGGTGAAGGGGGGCGCTACGGGGGGTGGCTACTCGCAGGTGCTCCCGATGGAGGATATTAACCTTCACTTCACGGGCGACTTTGCAGCCATAGAGAAGGCGCACAACCTGTTGGCGGCGCTCATAGACAACAATATTCAGAATAAGAAATACTCGCTCGGCATAGACCCGCGCACGGTGAGTTGGCGGCGCGTGATGGATATGAACGACCGTTCGCTGCGTACGACCATCGTGGGGCTCGGGGGGACGACGTCGGGTATTCCTCGCGAGACGGGTTTTGACATTACGGCGGCCTCTGAGGTAATGGCGATTCTCTGTTTGGCGGAGAGTTTTGAAGACCTGAAGCGGCGGTTGGGGAATATCTTCGTGGGCTATACCTACGACAAGAAGGCTATTTACGCTCGCGACCTCAATGCGCAGGGGGCTATGGCGGCGCTGCTCAAAGATGCCATCATGCCGAACCTCGTGCAGACGCTGGAGGGGACGCCTGCGATGATTCACGGCGGGCCGTTTGCGAACATTGCGCAGGGGACGAACTCGGTTATTGCGACGAAGATGGCGCTTAGTTACAGCGACTTTGTGGTCACGGAGGCGGGCTTCGGCTTTGACCTTGGGGCGGAGAAGTTCATGGACATCAAGTGTCAGTCGGCAGGGTTGCATCCTGATGCGGTGGTACTGGTAGCGACGGTGCGTGCCCTCAAGTATCATGGCGGGCAGAATGTGAAAGAGCTCACCACGCCCAGTTTAGAGAATCTGGAGAAGGGGATCGGCAACCTACAGAAGCATATCGAGAATATGTCGCTCTTTGGCGTCTGCCCTGTGGTGGCTATTAACCAATTCGCAAGCGATACGCCTGAGGAGCTTGCCTTTGTTGCCAAGACTTGCGAAGCGCTGGGTGTGTCGTGTGTGGTAGCGAATGTATGGGGCGAAGGTGGTAAGGGCGCTGAGGCGCTGGGCGAAAAGGTGATTAAGGTAGCCGAACAATGCACCGCGACGTTCACTCCGCTGTACGAATGGGATTGGACACCTGAGAAGAAGATAGAGACCATCGCTAGTCGCGTTTACGGCGCAAAGGCGGTAGACTATACGGCACAAGCTAAGGCTGCGCTGAAGACGGTATATGACCTCGGGTTAGACAAGATGCCGGTATGTATCGCTAAGACTCAGAAGTCTCTTTCAGACAACCCCGACCTTCTCGGTCGGCCGAAGGACTTCGTCGTGACGGTGCGGGACATCGAGATAGCAGCGGGTGCGGAGTTTATCATTCCGATTACAGGGGCTATCATGCGTATGCCCGGGTTGCCGCCTGTGCCCTCGGCGGAGAAGATCGACATCGACAACGACGGGAATATAACGGGGTTGTTTTAGCGGTCCTAAGGGCGGACGGCCCAGTGGGCGCAATGTGGCGCTAAGGGCGCGCGGCCCGTGGTGGAGGAGAGTCGTGAGAAGAGTAAATGCAAATCATCACAGCGCGGCGTTGATGGCGCGATGCGCCATGTCCCACGGTTTCACCATGGGCTAAAAGTACCCACCAGTCGGTGGGGTTCAAGCAGTGCCCCCTTTTAGGGGGCGCTTTTTGTTTAGCGCAAAGCGCGGCGCTAAGGGCGGACGGGCTTTTTGGTGGAGTAGAGGGGGATACGTTCAAGAGCGCCCTCCTCTACTCTATCAAAAACCCATATTCATACACCTTAGACACAATCTGCTGCCGCAGCACCTCCATTGCCGCCTTAAGGTTGCCTAAGAGGCGCATATACTCCGCGTCGTCGCTCTTGGCGTTCATCTTGCCCTTGTTGTTGCGCCCTTGAAAATGGGCACGAATGTCGTAATACGAAGCGTTCGGATTAGCATCGGGCTGCGCATGGTAGTAGCGCCAGAGCTCCCTGCCCGCATCAAAGACCGCCGTTGCCTCGGGCGAAAAGACGAGCGGCGCGGACGGGACGAACGACTGGGATTGAAAGAGGCTTCCCTCATTACCCTTTTGCTCATCTAGGGCAAGCCTTCCTTGGATGAAGTCCGTCATGAAGTGGCTCTCGAAGCTGTCTTTTGCTTCCACTTCCGCCTCGGTGAAGGGTATCCAGTGGTTCGTGCCTTCGGTGGCGGAAATGCGGTTTTGCCCGTGGAAAAGAGTAAAAGCTAAGCAGTTGTTTTGAAACTCGGCGTCGCGCTGCCAGCCGTCGTGCGGGGCGAGGAACTGGTCGCGGTCGTTGAGCCAAGTGGCTATAATACTTAAGCGCACGGAGAAATACACCGTTAAAGGCAGAAGATTTTCGCTACATATAGCATATTTCGTGGCATTGCTCGGCGTGCCATTACTGTTGAGAAGACACACGTTAGAGAGATAAAGATCGCGGTTGTGTTGTAAATCAGGACCATAATTGCCCGTATACCCCACAGAGTGTGCCGTTCTCTGGAAACGAGTGACCCAATCCGTAATACGCAACGCTCGGGATAAAGCACTGATACGCTTTGTTGCTACGGGCTGCGTTTGCGAAGTGTTATATACATCAAAACAAGCTTCTACAAAGGGGCGCTTCTCGCCCAAGTCCCAGATGGCGAAAGAAATCGGGAATGTCCCTTTTACGTTATCGAACGTATCTGCAGGGACTACAAATCCACCACGGAACTTCGCCTCAAAGAGCTCTCGGAAGCCTCGGAATGCCGCCCCCTGCAAATATTTAAGCTTACTAAATATCGCGACATGCACCCCATCGAGCTCCGTGGCTATGCGTACTAGGAACTGTGCAAAGAGCTCGCGTATCCCCAAGCTGATCTGTGCACGAAACTGTTCACACACACGCGTCGTATTGGAAACATCACTCTTATTCCGCTCGCCTGTTCGAATACGCGCATTCCCTGCCTCCGCATACGGCGGATTGATGTACACGACCAGCTTGCGCCGCTTCTCGGGGTCGTTGATTATCTCCTGCAGCCCTGTGGGGAGCTTGGAGAACTCGTCGTTGAGGAAGTCAAATTGAAAGACGTGGCTTTCGAGGAGGTTCGCCCCGTTGGCAATGCGGTCTTTCATCACCTGCACGTCTTGCGGGTCGAGGGTCGATGCCCAGATGTGGTACTTGTTGGTGAGCCCGTTCAGGAGGTTGCCTGTGCCCGCCGCACAGTCCCAGACGTAATACTCCTCCTGCCAGTTCTCGCCCAGCACGTCGGCAATATACTGCTGCGACAACTCTACCCACTGCTGCGGCGTGAAGAATGACCCCTTGCGCTCCCTTACGTCCTGCGGCACAAGGAGGTCGCGCCGGTCGATGATATACGCCCAATACTCCTCGCGCGGGGGGCGCTGGTAGAGACTCCAGAACTGGGTGTGTGCGCGCTGCTTGTCTTTGAAAAAGACGTGGTTCTCTTGGAATAAGCCCCGTGCATCGACCTTCCTATCCAGTACATAGCGGTTGTCTTGCAAGAGCACGAAGAGCGCCTCCTTGAGCGTCTGGTTGTGCTCGGAAAGCAGGTCGGCTAGGAAGAAGTCCCCGTCTATGATGCCCTGCTTCTTGAGTAGCGCCCAATCTACGGCAATGCTGGGCTGCACCATCGCTAACCACCGCTGGTATACCGCCACGAAGTTGTTCTTATTGACTTGAATCTGACCGCCCTTTTGCGAAAAGTGCTGTTGGATGAATGCGCGCAGCTCCTCGGCATGAACGTCGTAGCGGTAGCAATAGAGTTCGCCCGCCCTCTCTAAACTTGCCCGTATTGCTTCGTATAATAGTTCAAATTCTCGTGTAGCATCGTCGGACGGGGTTACATTCCAGTTGAAGTCGTTGAGCGAGAAAAAAGGCAAGATTTCCTTATAGGGCAAGAAGACGATCTTCTCTGCGTCGAAGACGCCGAGGAAGGGGGGCGGAAGGTAAGTGTCAAAGGTACGTGCACGACCGATGGTTAAGACCAGCTGCACGAGGG
>CAJPTV010000043.1 GCA_905373665.1 Bacteroidia bacterium | reverse complement strand
CCCTATCGTATAACTGAAGAGTATTCGGATATACAATGGATGTGCTGTAAGGCGCTACGTAGTGAGCCACTCACTATACTACATTTCCCCCCTTTCCTACTTTGCCCCCATACAGACATCGCAGCGTCCGCAGGCATCTGCCAAAGGGTCGAGCTTCTCTCCAAAATAGCGCCGCAAGAGCACCTCGCGACACACTGCGTGCTGCTGCACGTACCCGACCATCGCCTCATAACGTTGCTCTGCTAGCCTGTGCACCTGCTGCCAATAGGGAAGGTCAAAGCCCTCAAGGGCATCGTCGTCCGTTAAAAATGAGAGTATGCCTACCCCTTGCCCCAAGGCGGCATAACGGATATACCCCTGCTGTTCTAAGCGCACGAGGAGCATCCGCCAATCCTCCTTCGTTGCCCGAAACGTTTTTTCTAAAAGAGAGAGTGGCAGGGTATAAAGCCCCTCTTCTGGCAAACGCCCCAACAAGAGCTGGAAAAAGGCATCGACTGCAGGATGCCCCTGCCGTGCCCTCTCAATATCGCCAGATGAGGCGCAGAGCGAGAAGAGATACTCTGGTCTGGTGGGCATTGTGAAGCGTAAGTATTCACTGTTTTGTAACAACTGAAACCACGTAGAGAACTGCGAAAGATACTGCTCGTGGCACGAGAGGAACCCTTGCGGCGAAAAGGGCGTCGCGGCAAAGGACGAAAGCCCCCACTCCTCGGAACAGTATTGTAACAGCGCTGCATAGAAGCCGCGGAGCGTCTGGCGCGTGAAACGCGATTTCTCAAGACGTTGCTTTTGTAAAAAGAGCTCCTCGGGTGAATAAAAAAGGATGGCTAACGCCCCCCTACCGTCGCGTCCGCCACGCCCAGCCTCTTGGTAGTACTCTTCGAGCGAGCTCGGCAGCCCGAGGTGACAGACGAGGCGGACGTCAGGCTTGTCAATCCCCATACCAAATGCATTCGTTGAGACCATGACGCGCACCTCGCCACGCATCCACGCTTCTTGGCGCTTTTTACGCTCCTCAGATGACATGCCTGCGTGGTAAGCCAAGGCTTTCACCCCGTGCATAGTTAACTCTAGGGCGAGCTCTTCGGTGGCGTCACGCTTTCTGACATAGATTATCGAAGTACCCGAAGTATGGGCTAAAATGCGCCGTAAATAGGTATATGGCGCGATTGTATCCTTCACTGCATATTGTAACCCCGGACGTTGAAAAGTAGCGCTAAAACGCCGCGGTGCGCGAAGTAGCAGGTTCGTCTCAATATCCTGCACCACGTGCGGCGTAGCCGTAGCCGTTACAGCCAAGATAGGCACATCGGGTAGGCACTGGCGTACCTCCGCAATACGTCGGTAGTTCGGACGAAAGTCGTGCCCCCATTGCGATATGCAGTGCGCCTCGTCCACTGCTAAGAGCTTTACACCCCAGCGCGTTACGGAGGTAAGGAGGTGTTCGGTAGTAAGGCGCTCTGGCGAGAGGTAAAGGAAAGAATACGCCCCGCAATCGACCCCGTCGAGGCGACGTGCTATCTCAACCTGTCCGAGCCCTGAGTGGACAGCTGTTGCGCGGATGCCACGCTGCTGGAGGGCGAGCACCTGATCTTCCATCAGGGCAATAAGGGGGGTGATAACGAGGGTCAGTCCACCGCGCGCCAATCCTGCTACTTGGTAGGTAATCGACTTACCGCCGCCCGTCGGGAGGAGCGCCACAGTATCACATCCGTCATACACACTGCCAATAATATCTTCTTGGAGGGGGCGAAAGCGCTCATAACCCCAGTAGCGTTGTAAGAGTTCGTGGAAAAGAGCGTGTGGCTCGGGCATCGTACGAAACAGATTGATTGAGGGCTAAGGTAGTGATTATCGCCCTATCAGCCCCGCGCGACCCTTGCAACGCGCTATCTCAGAACTCCCACCGCAACGAAAGGAGTGCGTAGCCAGGCATACGGCGGTAGCGGTAAAATCCACGAAAGTGCGTAGTCAAGACGTCGTTTCTCCACTCATTCTCTCGCAGGTGGAACAAGTCTTCGCCGCTGACGCTAATCGTAAGCGCGTTAATCTTGTAGCTTAACGTAGCATCGACGTCTGCAAAATCTTGCGAGGTCGTTGCTAGGCGCAACCGAGAGAGCTTCCCCTTGAGCGAAGCCGTAAAATAGCCCAAACGGAAGTAGAGCGTGGCAGCGCCTTGGATAGACTCGCTGTGCGTCGTAATCTTACTTTCCGAAAAGAGACTTCTCCCCCGCTCGTAATGCGCGTTAAGCTCTCCATTCACGGGCGAGTTGCGCCAACGCGTAACCACTCCTAAGCGACCTCGAAGGGAACGATACTGTAGGCGCTCCTCCTCTCCCTCACTGACTTGATTACTCTGACGCAGGGTAGCTGTAAACTGACATTGTACGTCGATGGGTACTCTTGGAATCCCCTTGCTAAGGTAAAAACTCGGAGCGAGGCTCTCATTCTTACCATGCATCTGATAGAGATAGGTATTCAGAAGCCCTTGCGAGCGCGTAGTATAGAGTCCGATGTCTCGCATATTCGTATAATGCACCTGTAAGAGCATAATCAATCGGTCAAACAGGTTGTAATAGAACCAACGTCCCATTCCCTGCAACGAACGAGTGTAGGGGGACTCCACCATAGAAGCATACTGAAGCATATTGTACTCCTTGGGGAGTATCTCGCGCGAGAGTTCATCGACAGACATCGGGACAACACGCTCCGTCAGTGATAGATTCACGTCCTGATGTTTGTTGATTCTAAAGACCAAGGAGGCTAGCGGTTCTACGTACACCCTCCCCTTCAGCTCTTTCGACGCCGACAGGAATACTGGGGCACTATACCAAGAGAAGTACGAACCTACGGAAAAGTAAAGATTCCCAACATTGCGGAAGACGCCCGTATAAAGACGCGGTGCATTAAGGCTCAGGGACTCCTCGGCAAGACCTTTCCAAGTCATCTCGCGCAACGATAAGTGTTCCTGCGTCTGTCCGTAACTCGCTTCTGCCTTTAGGAAAAGACTACTCAATGCGGGGTAAATCATCCCTCCGAAGAGGCTATAGACTTCCTTCCGATTCCTCTTTTTGTAGTGCCAACGATAGTACGACGCTGCCAATTCGTACTGAAGTGGAAGGAGCGCCTCTGTAGAAGCAAGCTGCTGTTGTAACTCTCCCTCGTCGAAATAGAATCGTGCACCTAGGTAAGTAATGCCCTTGCCCACGCGTGCCTGCACCTCCACGTCCTGTTTCAAGCTAAGGTAGTGCCCATTCCTGTTATTTTCCGCGGCAAGATGGTGCACAAGGTAACTGTTCTCAAAGAGCTCATCGGCTCGACTCGTACGGTAGTTTAGCGATGTATTCGCCTTAATGGTAAAGCGCTGTGTCGGACGCCACTTCTGGTAAAAGAACTGCCATAAGTTCAGATTCTTCTTGTGTGTAGCGTGTTCTGTATAACTCTCAAAATTGTCCTCAGGACGGTAATAAAACAGATTGCTACTTTCCGCCCCCCTAGCGTCACCTTGGTGATAAATCGTGCTCGCCTGTAAGCGATATTTCTGATGTGGTGTTAGCGTAACGTTTAGGTTCGCTAAACCGCCCGTTCGTTCATACTCATTGAGAGGAGGTGTAAAAAGCTCACTTTCTTCCTGCGAAAGGGTGAGATTGATACTACTGCCGAGCGACTCCGCATCCAGCACATTGTTGGTATAGTCTTGGATAGAAAAGAGCGCCCGCCCCGTGTTATTACCTGTAATAATGGCACTAAGGGTAAGCTTAGGTAGGATAGAAATGAGCGACAACCGCCCGTTAAACTTGTTAATGAGCCCTCCCCCACCCTCTACCGAACCATTGAGGGTCATCTTTCTATCAGACTTGAGGTTGAGCGCCAGCATCTTGTCCTCGTGAAAATCTTGTGTAATGTCGCTGGAGTCTCTGTAATCTTTCAAGAGCTCAATAGAATGGGCAAAATCAGGCGGTAGGTTGTTAATAGCCATCCCCTCCGAGCTCGTCCCAAGGACGTCCTTCCCGTTAATTAACACCTTGTCTACCTCCTTGCCTTGGTAAGAGACCTTACCACTCGCATTTACAGACAAGCCTGGCATACGCTTAATCACTTGCCCAATATTCTGTTCGTTCCCCAACGTGTAGTTCTTTGGGTTATAGACCAGCGTATCGCCTTTCTCGTAAACATCGGGCGCTTTCCCTACCACGACGACACGATCGACCTCGGTAAGTTGTTCTTCTAGCACGATCTGAAGTTGGGAAGGAATGGCTGTAAAACGGCGTCTATAGTCCTTAAAACCCACAGAGCGGACATTGACCCAATAGGAGGGCGAAGCAGCGATAATACGCGTAATACGAAACGAACCATCAGCCTTTGTAATCGCATAGCGCATATTCTTAACTCCCGTACTATCAGTAGCGATGACAACCGTTGCTGCGATAACGGGCTTTCCTTTGGTATCTAACACTCGACCAGAAAGCTGTAACGCTTCTTGCGACCAGAGGGGCGACGAAAAAGAGCATAAGAAAAGCAACACAGAAAGACGGTAGAGCAACCGAAAAAGCTTCATTGTTGCGTAGTAATCTCGGTTTTCATCACTCCACCTTCGATACTCCCGCCCAATTCGTGAACCTTTTTCTCCCGAATGCGCTTAAACTCTGCACGACTGACTACAGTAGCTGCTTTGTCCATCCCCATATCCACAGCATCGTCTGTATACTCGACACTCTGCACCGTATAAAGCGCCTCTCCTGGTACATCGAGCTGCATAATCAATCCCAAAAGACCATAGTATCCATCAGGACCCACAGGCGAAGGGATTTCAGGACAATACCATGCGGTCGTGACCTCCCCCGCGTCATCTCTCATAGTCGCCTTTTTACAAAGTTTACCAGCGATAACCTTCTCTTCGTCAGAGACGAGAGTCCAATCAAAATCTTCTGTAAGCGTATCTTTTATAGTAAAGTTTTTAGAAAAAATAGACTGTACCGAATAGCGTTCCCCCGTATTGAAGTTGATATAGGTCGGCGCATCCTCGGTAGCCATTGTTGAAGAAGAGTTTCCTACCTCAATCGTAGCAGGAGTCGTCTGAAAGAGTTTGTAACTATAGAGTCCATCTCGGAAGGTAAGCACAAAGAGATCTTTATTCTCATTTTTCTTATCCACCAGCGCGATATGCGTATTTCGTAACACCGCATCTGTACTTTGTAGATAAGCCTTCGCATACTTCAGTTCCTCTTCATATACCACGCGCAAGGTACGTGGCTGTGCATAGAGGGCACAGAATGAGATGAAAGCAAGGGTAAACAGTAATATTCTCTTCATTTCTATTTCCTATTATTAGAGAGCGAATCCAGCGCACTTGCTATGCCCTCTCCAACATCATGTGCAGCAACCGTGATTTGCCATAAAAACAGACACTAATACACCGACTCTGATGAAAAAGAGCATACTCTTGTTCAATGAGTATTGCCCTCCATAAAGAGGCTCATGTTTCTTCCACTATTCGAAGGTAGAAAGAAATAACAAAAACAACAAATCATTATGACTTCTCAATCAATATATCCTTAATACGACTTCCCTTGCTAAACAAAAAAGGGCGCAGCCTTTTACAGCTGCGCCCCTTTCATTTCCTAGCCTTAAGACTATTCTGCCCACAACTCTTCGTCCGTGGGGATGTGTACCTTCGGAGACAGACGAGCTACGCGCGTCGTGTTCACAAGGTGCTTGTAAGTCAAGTTCTCAGACAAGGTGTTGTTACCCCATGTACCACAACCGAGGGTGTTCGTGCAAGCCAAACCGCTCGCCATAGCACCACCCGCCGTCGTAGATACAGGCGCATTCACAACCACACGCGATACGGTCAAGCCCATACCCACCATGCGGATGTGTTCCTCGTCGTTAGAGTGGATACCTGCCGAGTGACCATTCCCTTCAAAGTGGAGGTTCGTACGTGCGATAGTGATCGCCTCTTCGAACTTGTCATAAGGGAAGGCAGCCAATACAGGGCACATCTTTTCCTTGCTGATAAGGTCAGCCTGAGCCACCCCGTGCGCTTCTACTACAAGTACACGCGTACCATCGGGTACCTTAATACCAGCCTTGTCAGCAATAAACTTCACGCTTTGTCCTACAACATCGCCTGCAATCTTGCCGTCTACGAAGAGCGCATTAACCATCTTGTCATGGTCAGCATCTGGCACAATGTAAGCGCCATTGCTCTTGAAGGCTTCGAGGATCTTTTCGCGGTCTTCCTTCGGGTAGATAAAGCTCTGTTCACCCGAGCAGATGATACCGTTGTCGAAAATACGACCTTGGATAATCGTAGCCGCAGCCTTGTTGTAATCTACACCGCGGTCAATAATCACCTGTACGTTACCAGCCCCAACGCCGTAGGAAGGCTTCCCAGAAGAGTAAGCCGACTTAACCATCGGCATACCACCCGTTGCTAGTACAACGTCCACCGATCTCATGAGCTCTTGCGTCAACTCAATAGAAGGCTCTTCGATGCACTGTACCAAGTTCTGCGGTACGCCAAACTTAGCAATAGCCTCGTTGATGAGCGCTACGGTGTGCGACGAGCACTTCTTTGAACGGGGGTGTGGCGCTACGATGATGGCGTTCTTACCCTTGAGGGCAAACATCGTCTTAGACATCGGGGTCACGATCGGGTTCGTGGTTGGGGTAATAGCCGCTACCACGCCCACAGGCTTCAAGATCGTGATAAGGTCAGTCACGGGGTCTACGCTCACAATCCCCATGGACTGCTTGCCCTTAAGGTCGTACCACACGCCCTTAGACTTTCCGCGGTTCTTAGCCACCTTGTCTTCGTAAACCCCCATGCGGGTTTCGTCTACAGCCTCACGTGCAAGCATTTCGGCATTGTCAAAAACGACCTTACCGATGGCACGAACTACTTGGTCGGTGCGCTTCTGATCGAAGTCACGTTCGAAGATTGCCTGCGCTTCGCGCGCCTTGGCAATCATTTCTGCTATAGTACTCACTTCTCTAAATGTTTAAAATAGTTGCTGATAAATCCCACGGATCTCTTCCCGTGTCAATTCTACGTAGTTGTTTGCCAAAAGGCGTTGTTGTGTACGAAGTACGGTATCGGTGAACCCATCGATATCCGCGTCCTTCATACCGTAAGTACGGAGCTGGTTCTTCTTGCAAAGCTGCCCAAGAAGGTTATCCAATTCCACGTAAACGTTCTTTACATCACAACCCAAGTCCTTAGCGAGGAGTGCTTCAACTTCTTCGATGCTCCCCTTCGGCTTCTTAGACTTATAGGTTTCAAATACCTTGGTGAAGAACTGATAGTTCGCTTCGCCGTGAGGCACGTGGTAAGTCCCCCCTAACGGATACGAGAGCGCATGTACCGCGCCTACCCCAGCATTCCCAAAGGCGATACCTGCAATGTTACTTGCCACGAGCATGTCTTCGAAGCGCTGCTTACGATACTCTTCCCCTTCTCGCGCAATGCCCTTAAACACATCGATGATGGTGGACATCGCCGAACGGCTAAAGATCTGCGTGTAAACATTCGCCTTGGGCGATACGAATGCCTCTGTCGCGTGAATCAAGGCGTCAATCGAGCTGTAAACATAAAACTTGAAGGGCAAGCCTGTCAGGAGCTCAGGGATCATAACCGCCGAATCAGCCAAGATTTCATCGTCGACAAGCCCCATCTTGGTGTTCTTGCTGATGATCTCTGCGATAGAGATGTTGGTCACCTCACTCCCCGTCCCGCAAGTGGTAGGAACGATAACAAGTTGCTTTTCCTTTTTAATCGGAATGGAACGCTCGAAAGCCTTCACAACGTCATCCACGCCACCTAGGACAAATACCTTGGAACAGTCGATAACCGTTCCCCCTCCCACAGCGATCACACGGTCGTACTGGATCTTCTTTACTTCGTCCAGCATCGCGTTCATCATCTTATCCGAAGGCTCCCCTGCGCCATACTTCTCTTGGAAGAGGAAATGGCACTTAAGGTTCAAATCCTTCATATAGGGCGCCCAGATGAACTCATTGGTGATCACCAAGTCGCGTTCGCCGAGCGCATACTCCTTAGCGAACTCAGCGAAGGAGTAGAAACGACCAATGGTCGGGCGTAACTTAAACAACTGCATAACCGAACCTGATTAGATTAAACACCTAAAACGCCTTAGAAGCGTTTCGCAAATTCTTCCTCTAACATCGGACGGAAGTCGGGATGTGCCACTGCTATCAAGGCTTTTGCACGCTCACGCAAACTCTTTCCCCAGAGGGCTGCTACCCCAAACTCCGTTACAACATAATCCACATCGTTGCGCGAGGTCGTTACCGCTGCCCCTTGCGCCAAGAAAGGCACAATACGCGAAACCGTCCCCTTCGCAGCCGTAGAAGGCATCGCCATCACCGACTTACCATGCCCCATCTTTGCACCGCGCACGTAATCCACCTGTCCACCGACTCCACTGTATTGACGCAACCCGATAGACTCCGACACCACTTGCCCCATGAGATCCACCTCAAGACAAGAGTTAATGGAGATCATATTCGCGTTCTTTGCGATAACAGTCGGGTCATTAACATAGTCGCAGGGGTACATTTCCACATTCGGATTGTTGTTCGCAAAGTCATAAAGGCGCTGCGAGCCCATTAGGAAGGTCGCCACCATCTTGCCCTTATGAATCGACTTCTTCGCGCCTGTGACCACACCCGCCTCAGCAAGCTCCACGATCCCGTCTGAGAACATCTCCGTATGAATCCCTAGATCTTTCTTGCCCTTCAAGAAAAGCAAAACAGCATCTGGGATCGAACCGATACCGAGCTGAAGCGTAGCACCGTCTGGGATAAGCGAAGCACAATGTTCCCCAATCGCCTTTTCAATATCCCCAATCTTTCCTTTCGGGAGTTCAAAAAGTGGATAAGAAACCTCTACAATCTTAGTGAGTTTGCTCACATGCACCAAATTGTCGCCTCCGGCAATGAAAGGCATCTGATCATTTGCCTCTGCAATAACGACTTTAGCACACTCGACCGCAGGCTTCGAATAGTCACACGATACGCCATAAGAGCAGTAGCCTTCTTCGTTCGGACGTGAGACCATAACGAGAGCCACATCGACTGGCATATTCCCTTCTCTGAACAACTTTGGGACTTCGTGAAAGAAGACGGGAGTAAAATCAGCGCGCTTTTCCTCAACGGCTTTGCGAGCATTCCCACCAACAAACAGAGCGTTGTGACGGAAATGCTTCTCCATCCCAGGGGTCATGTAACGTCCCTCGCCGAGGGTAAACATGTGTACCATTTCCACATTCTCGTAGTCGGTGGCATGATCTGCCAAGGCTTCAAGAAGCACATTAGGTACGGCGGCAGCGTGTCCTACGACTACACGATTGCCGCT
Source organism: Bacteroidia bacterium (assembly GCA_905373665.1). Taxonomy (GTDB): domain Bacteria; phylum Bacteroidota; class Bacteroidia; order Bacteroidales; family CAJPTX01; genus Bacteroides_D. Next base: position 7,370 of record CAJPTV010000043.1, on the reverse strand, counting down.
TTTGATAGATTTAATCGCCTCGGTGGCGCTCGTCAAACGACTCTGATACTCTGCATTCGCACTCATGATCCGCTATCTTCTTTGTATTTAGAAAAGCGAGGCGCAGAGGCCAAGACCTCCACGCCTCGATAAAAAACTATTTACCGTGGGTAATAATCCATCGGTAGGATGGAACGTCCTAGAGAATTATTACTTCTTGTCACTACGAATACGCGCGATGTTCTTCGCGAGCTCCTTCTTAGCTTCCAAATTACCCTGACGAGAGATCATAATGCGCTGTGCTTGTGGAGAACCAGCACCGTGCAACGACTCTGTACGATACCCTACAGCAGCCGTCCCGAGCGTCATATTCTCAATCAAACGCAATACACGCATACGATCTTCGGTAGGTACGCTGTCTACACCACGGAGGTACTTTTCAACATACTTACCCACTTCAGGGCTACGGAAGTCTGCCTCTGAGGGCATCGTTACCATAATCCCCCCTGCGATATCTTCTGCCAAACGAGCGATTTCGTAGGGATAACGCGTTACATTCTGCTTACATACGTTTGCAAGCAGGAGGTCGATCTGGTAGTTCCCAGCTTGGGTCTTCGTACCTTCTGCCGAGCAAGCGATACCGCAAGCATAAAGGGTTTCATTGAGGTGCAACATCTCAATGAGCTTGTCCTTTACGTGGCTTGCCTTCGCAGCACCGTTATAATCCGCAGCGAGCGCAGCAGCACCGATCAACACGTCACCCACACCCACCTTACATCCACCGTAAGACTGACGGTGGTAACCAGCAAAACGCTCTACCATCATACCAGAGAAGTCATACTCTTCACACATGAAGACACGCTCCCATGGGATGAATACGTTGTCAAAAATTACCAATGCCTCGTGCCCACCGAAGAGGGAGTTACCTACGTCAATCGAGGTACCTTCCATCTTACGGGTATCGCAAGATTGGCGACCATAGATCATGAATACGCCTTCTGCATCCGAGGGGATTGCAAAAGAAACCGCATACGCCTTATCCTCTTCCTTCATGGAAATGGTAGGCATAATGAGGTGTTCGTGAGAGTTTACAGCCCCAGTCTGGTGCGCCTTAGCCCCACGTACAACGATACCATCAGCACGCTTTTCCACGATATGCACGAACATATCAGGATCTTTCTGCTGTGAAGGCGAGAGACCACGGTCACCCTTTGGGTCAGTCATAGCACCATCGACAGTCCAGTCGTTCTCCTGAACCATCTTGAGGTAATTCACAAAGCGCTTGTGATACTCCGTACCGTGCTTCTTATCCATTTCAAAGGTCGTGGAATAGATCGCATTGAAAGCGTCCATCCCTACACAACGCTGGAAGCAAGCAGCAGTCTTCTGCCCCATCAGACGTTGCATCTTAACCTTCATCACCAAGTCCGCAGGGCTTTGATGCAAGTGGCAAAAGCGATTGATGCGCTCACCCGTAAGGTTGGATACTGCCGTCATGATGTCCTTGTACTCGTCCATCTGCGCCAAGGTATAGGTCATAGCAACAGAGTTCAACGAGGGACGGATGATGGGGTGATCCACTGGGTTTTCTACAAGCTTTCCGAACATATATACGCGGAGCTTCATCTTGCGCAAGCTCTCAACGTATTGCTCACTGGTCATCATAGGCATCTTAGACAAAATTTATGCAGTTCATACACTCTCGACTCAAGCAAAACCTTGGAGCTTTCCAACCGCTTTGCTTGTTCAAAGGTAAAGACTTTTTTGCTGCTCTGGTACATCCAAAACACCGTTTTAACCGAGATTTAGCGCCCTTGGTCTATTTTGTCTCTATTATAATTACAAATTGCGTCGTACCGTTCTACTATACAGTAAATTACAACGCTATTTATCACTCCCCTTCTATCACCGCTTCGCATACAAAGATAGTAAAATATATAGATTCTAAGTTTTAACAAGTAAGATTATTGAAAAAAGTGCGGGTGCGTCAAAAGACAATTCCCTCTCTTCTGTAGAGGCGTAGCGCGCTATGCCCGAATTGCAATCTACTGATTATCAATGGATGTTTGGGGAAGAATATGCCACATTATGTCTGTAACATCAGTAGTGTTGTATTTTGACATACTCTCATGGAGGAGCGAGTAGGTTCGGTGGTACAAAGTGTAGCTACCACAAGGCTTTCCCTAAGGCGCTAAAAGTATGCACCCAGTAGGCGCTCATATCCCCCCAGTGTAGTAAATGCAATGACACCCTAAGATGCCTCGCACACAGCACGTATTTACCAAACACTTTCACCCTGCCTCGGTGGGATTCAGCCCCTCACCCTCGGTGGGATTCAAATTGTCCTCCCCCTCACGGTGGCAAGTGTTAAAGAAACGAAGCTCAGAAAGGTGATATTCCCTCTCCCCAAAAACGGGCAGACTGGGCAAACTAGACTCTCGCCCCGCTACAAGCCTTTCAGAGCCTCTTGATCTACAATAACGGGGTAACGCTTACGCAAAGCCTCTAGCCAATTCGCTTCCTCTTCCTCTTGATAAAGACGCTGCAATTCTCCACGTGCCTCTTGATAAGACTTCTGCCCCCCCTTCTTATGCCCTACAACACGGAAAAAAGAGGCTGAACCCGAGCGACGCAAAATCTTGCTACACGATCCCTCCCAGCCTAATGCTGCTTCGGAAGGAGACTCAGCACGATAATTCACAAAGTAAGTCGTGCCCGCTTCGTAGTTTGCTTTCTTTAGGGTAATGCTGTCTCGCGCCAACTCCTTCGTGGCGACCTTTACCAACACCTCCTTTTTCGTACAAATGCGAGCCCGCAAGGCTTCTAACTTTTCAGCACCATGCTTCGTAGCATACTCTTCCACACGGAGACACTCTTGGAAAGTAAACTCCTTCTTGCGCCGCTTGTAAAGGGCTTTGAATGCCTTCTCCTGAGCAGGGTCGTTTTGCCAAAGCTTTCGTTCGCTGATATCAAAAAGCAACAAACCATTGTAGAACTCGCGCAAGGAGTAATCAAGCGTCGGATGTTCGCGTCGGATGTTTGCCTCGCATTGACGAAAAGCCTCCTGCTCGAGCAAGGTTTGTGCCGCTCGTAGGAGCGGGCTCTTTTGAAACGCTCCCCCCTCTTTCACAACATACTGATAAAGAGACTCTAAGGGAAGTTCGCGCCCCCCGACCTTAGCAAAGGTCGTACGGAGCAGCGCTGCAGCTGGTGCTACCGAATCAGAAGCCCCGACAAGCGAAAGCACAGCCTTCTCGTCGAGGGAAGCCTCTGTGCGCTTTAACATACTCTTAATGAGCGCCGAACGCCCTTCTAACTCTATCCCCACTCGTTGTAAATTACGACGTATCGTTTCTCGCGCCTGCTCATAACTTTCGACGGGAATGTACTCAATGCGTTGCACCAAGTGCCACCCGTAAGAGGAACGATAGGGTTCTGAGAGCTCTCCGTCCTTCTTCAAAGCAAAAACGACATCGGTAAACGAACTCGGATAACGTCCCAAGGTCACCACGGGGAGCATCCCCTCTTTATTTACAGACCATTCGTCTTGACTAAACTCTTGAACGAGCTTCGCAAAAGACTCCCCCGCTTCATAGCGTTTGCGGATAAGTGCCAGCGTATCCTTAACCTGCTGATTCCGTTCTGGAGTTGCTTCCTGGGCAAGTGTTCGTAAAATATGTGCCACGCGCATCTTCCCCGAGGCGGGACGTCGCCCATTCACTCGAATCAGATGGTAACCGTAAGAGGAGCGCACAGGCATACTGAGCGAGTCTATAGGGGTGTTGTAAGCCGCCAGCTCAAAAGGATAGACCATCATAAATGCACCGAAATACCCCAGATGTCCCCCATTTTGTGCCGCTGAAGGGTCTGCACTTATTGCACGCGCCAAACTATCAAAATTAGCCCCCTGCTTGAGCTGTTTTCTCAAGTCCAAAGCTCGCTGATAGGTAATACTATCATCAGCATCCGCCTTACCACTCACGAGGATATGCGACGCATCTACCTCCCACTGCATACGTTCGTAAGCGGCTCGATAGAGCGACTCGCGTGCAGCACTATCAAGAAAATAAGGCATAAGCTGCAGATCGCGATACTGCTGATATTCTGTTTGCAACGAGGCTTGTTTTTCCAACCCTTGTGCTTTAGCATCCAGCACCTTCAGACGATAATTCACGTACATCTGAAGGAAATCATCCATCGTGGTCGACTTACTCTCAATCGAATAAGAGAGATGTTTTTGCCACAAATAGCGGAACTCGCCTCGCGATACCGAATCTGTCCCTACGACCAATAGAGGCTTTTCTTGCGCTCGGAGGTGCGTTATTCCATATACACAAAACAGTAGAATGAGAAGGAGGCTTCCCACTCCGAAGTGCGCGAATCGAGTACTGAGTAGCGTCGTGTGCATCAAATCTGATGTCGAGAATAGTTGGGGGCTTCGCTAGTAATCGCCACGTCATGCGGATGGCTTTCCAAGATTCCCGCATTGCTAATGCGGACAAACTTTGCCTCGCGAAGTGCCGTCAAGTCTTGTGCGCCACAATAGCCCATACCAGCACGAAGTCCACCGACGAGCTGATAGATCACCTCCTTGAGCGTCCCGACGTAAGGTACGCGCGCTGCAATCCCCTCAGGTACCAGCTTCTTAATGTCCTCTTCGACATCTTGGAAATAACGGTCTTTCGATCCCTGTTGCATCGCCTCGAGCGATCCCATCCCACGGTAGGACTTGTAGCGACGCCCATTGTAAAGGATCGTCTCGCCTGGCGACTCTTCCACCCCGGCAAACATAGAACCCATCATTACGCTATGAGCACCAGCGGCCAGCGCCTTCACAAGGTCACCTGAGTAACGAATACCTCCATCAGCAATCAGCGTAACGTCCGTTCCCTTAAGTGCTTGTGCAACATTGTGAATCGCGTCGAGCTGTGGGACGCCAACCCCTGCTATCACGCGAGTCGTACAAATAGACCCAGGTCCAATCCCCACCTTCACAACATCTGCTCCCGCCTTAGCAAGCGTAAGTGCTGCCTCGCCAGTAGCCACATTCCCGACCACGATCGTAAGATTCGGGTAAGCCTTACGCACCTCTTTGAGCTTCTCTATTACATATTTAGAGTGCCCGTGAGCGGTGTCTATAACGATAACATCGACTTCTGCTGCCACCAAAGCCGCTACGCGCTCGAGCGTATCTTTGGTCACCCCGACGCCAGCAGCTACGAGCAAACGCCCTTTTTTATCCTTACTAGAGAAGGGATTTATTACCAACTTCACCAGATCACGGAAGGTAAGCAACCCTTTTAGATACCCTTTTTCGTCAACGACGGGCAGTTTCTCAATCTTTTGATTTTTGAGTATATCAGCTGCTTCCTCAAGACTCGTATTCGGTTTCGTGGTCACGAGCGGCATGGGGGTCATAACCTCACTAATCGGGCGAGAGAGATCTTGTTGAAAGCGGAGGTCGCGATTGGTTACAATCCCCAACAGACGTGTGTCATTATCAACCACAGGAATTCCCCCGATGTGATACTCATGCATAAGCATCAACGCATCCTGTACATTCTGGTGTGGGAGCATCGTGACGGGGTCATAAATCATTCCACTCTCAGCCCGTTTCACGTCACGCACTTGTCGCGCTTGTGCCTCAATAGACATATTTTTGTGAATGACCCCAAGCCCACCTTCACGAGCCATCCCGATCGCCATTGCCGACTCTGTCACCGTATCCATGGCTGCACTAATAATCGGCAGCTCGAGTTGGATATCCCGTCCGAAACGGGTAGAGAGCTTTACCTCACGAGGTAGTACTTCCGAATAAGCGGGGACTAGCAGTACATCGTCAAAGGTAATACCTTCCGCAATAACACGATCGCTCAAGAATGACATTCGTTCAGTCTTTATACTTTTGGCAAAAGTAGTATAAATCTACGATATAGAGGGTATGGAAAGACAAAAACAATGACCACTCCTATTCTCACCCTAACGCTAAAGGCGAACAGCACGGCAGCCAGCTGAACCCTAGGATGCAGCAATGGTCGCCACCATCCGCAAATACCACTTCACATCATCAAAGTCTAGCCTACACCCCACACGCTTCTGCAACCAGAGGCGCGCAGGCTGATATGCCCCGACGTAATGATCCCACACGCGGCGCGGAACGTGAGCGAAATGCTGCGTGTCGTTGATCCAGACGCGCCCCTCTGGGGCGTTCGCGTCAAGAACGTTTCTTTCACCCAAAGGGGTTTCTTCGTAACGGACAGTAGTCACCTCATTGCTCCCCGACACCTCGAAGGTTGCCACTTGGGGCAGCTCGAGCGACTCGTCCATGAGGTGCAGGCGACGCAACCTTGCCCCACGCGTGGCAAATAAGCGGTATTCTGCTAGGTCTTTCGGATAAGGGATGCGCGGATAGTCTATCTTGAGAAACTCAAAGTATTTGACGCGGTACTCGGGGTCGTGCAACACCCCATAGACGTAGTCAAAGAGCTCCTCGCCCGTGACAGACTCTCCCACCGCCTCGCTAATCTTTGCAAGCACCTCGGGGCGCATATTCAGCTCAAGGGGGATCGGTTCACCCGCGAGCGTCTTACCTGCTGCGAGCTCGGCAGGGGTGTAGTTCCACCCCGCGGGGAGTTTGTAGAGGGAAAAGGCGCTTGTACACGCCGCAAGCAAATGGATGTCAATCAAGGTGTTCGCAACAAAGCAGTGTTGAAACGTACTAGACGAATCGACCTGTCTTACCACACACAAAGCATAATTCTTTCTACTGAGTAAAGTGCCCAACAGGCGGAATCTCGGCCAAGCCGCGATTCCGCCTGTTTTACCCGTATAAAGAATTCGTCGATGATCATAAGGGCGATAAAGATACGAAGCAATGACAAGCGCGTGATTTGCCTCTGCTGTCTGAATATCAGCCACGGCGTTATCGAGTTTCCAATCGCGCGTGTCGCGCGGAATAGAATATTTATTTGAGACCTTCGCAGCACCCTCTAAAAAGTCCTTTTTAAGTGCCTCGCTTTGGGCACGAGAGAAGTTTGCCAACAAGTCGTCTCGAGTAGTAGTCATGCCCGTAGCCTGTTCTATAAACAGATCTGAGAGTAGGAAACCCTGCTCATACTGACTCTGCACCGAGAAGTCCTTTTCCACAAAGAAATAGTAGGGCGCGACAGGATGTAACTCCCGCCACGATACGGCTCCAAGACGCAACGTCTCTAGAGCTGCAAACTTCTCCTTTCGTAAACCATAGAGCTCTCCATAGTGGAGCGTTGCCTGTCTGTTTTGCTCCTCTTTCTGCTTAACCAAAAGCGTAATACTTACCCCCGTCTGTATGTTAAACACATTCTCGTCCTTCCCGCCCTCGGGGGTCTTCTCCTTGAGGCGGCTATTGCCGT
>CAJPTV010000042.1 GCA_905373665.1 Bacteroidia bacterium | reverse complement strand
ATCAGAGGAACGTAAAAAGGCTTGTCCCTCATTGGTAATTTCAAGCACCCCCGTGAGCACCTTGCCCGAAGCGGGCGCTATGGTATTGTAGGCACGCGCAAGACGCGTAATCGAATCCAGCAAAATAACAACGTCGTGCCCACACTCTACCAAACGCTTGGCCTTTTCCAAGACCATGTTTGAGACACGGACGTGACGTTCCGCAGGCTCGTCAAAGGTCGAACTAATCACCTCGGCCTTCACGCTGCGCTGCATATCGGTCACCTCCTCGGGGCGTTCATCTACGAGCAGCACAATAAGATAAACCTCGGGATGGTTAGCAGCGATCGCATTCGCAATCTCCTTGAGGAGCATCGTTTTCCCCGTCTTTGGCTGTGCCACGATCAGCCCACGCTGCCCCTTACCAATCGGCGCAAAGAGATCCACCATCCGAAGTGTAAGGTTGTTTTCACTCCCCAAGAGCGTAAACTTTTCCGTTGGAAAGAGGGGCGTTAAGAAATCGAACCCTGCCCGCTCGCGCACCTCGTCGGGCAAAAGCCCATTGATGGTCACGACCTTTCGTAGCATGAAATGCTTCTCATTCTCCTTCGGCGGACGAATCATACACTCCACCGTATCACCATTCTTGAGCCCATTCTGCTTCACTTGATGCATCGTGAGCTGTACATCGTCTGGCGAGGAGAGGTAATTAAAATCAGAGGAACGTAAAAAGGCTTGTCCCTCATTGGTAATTTCAAGCACCCCCGTGGTAAGCACCTCTTCCTCGAAAATGAGTGATGGGTCTTCCTTCCGCTCCCGTTCCTTCTTGAGCTGATTGCGCGAGCGCTTTACATTCCCCCCTTCCTCATCTTCTGCGACGGAGATTTCCACCAGTCCTACTGGCGTTTCCGTAGATTTTGCATCCTCTTGCATTACGCGCACGGGCACAATCTCTTGCTGAATGGTAAAAAGAGAAGCCTCTCCTTCCGCAGGAGCTGAGTTAGCATCAGCATTGGCCGTTTGCGACGTCCTTTCCTGCGGCATATCCTTTTTTGTGGGCGTCTGATGTGACTGCTGCCTCTCTTTTTTTCGTTGGAAATTGATAGGGGGCAACGAACTTGCATTCTCGTTAACTCGTACTCCCGCTTCTCTTTCCTCAGCTACCGCTGCAGGCGCGCTCTGCAAATTTGCATTTTCTTTTCGTATGCGTGCTATCTCATCTGGCAGCATTTCAGACTGTCGATCGAGCATAGCGTAAATTAAATCCATCTTTTTATAGCTCTCAACGCGCTTCAAGCCCATAGCCTTTGCTACGACACGCAAATCGAGCAGTAGCATATTTTGCAATTCAGTGATATCGTACATAATGAGATTTTCGGTTCTAGTGGCTTAAGAGCAGGCGTGCCCTTAGTATCACCACAAGAGATAGTATCTTTCCAAGAAAACGAGATGATGCGACTCCGAACGTCCACATAGTCAACGGACGTGAGTAATTTTTCCCAACAAGTGCGCACAAAGATAGAAACTTTTCATGCTACGCAAGTGCGCCTACAGCGCTGATATTTAACGTCCATGGTATTTTCGCCAACGAAGCCCCCACCACAACAATCCCAAAAGTAAGAGCAAGAGTAGTGGCAAGGTCGTGTTCGTTACGAGCAAAAAGGTTCGGTCTTTAGCAAGGCGGCGTGCATCAAGAAGCTGTGAGAGGAACTCTCGCCCTCGGAGCAGGAGCAGGGCATCGTGCCCACCGAGGTAGAGGGTGATATTCCCCAACAACTCCTTATTCCCAAAGGTCTGCTGCGTGTATTTGTCAAAGCCCAGTGGGAGGATACGCTCCTGTCCCCGTTTGTAGGAGAGGTCATTAGCGCAAAGCTCCCCATCACCAAAGACGACCATTCGCGCATAGCCCCCTTTGGATAAAAAATTAAACTGTTGCCCCGGTGCAATACTTCGCAACGGACGATGTGCAAAAGCTGAAGAGAATTTTCCCTCAACGAGCACCCCCACGGGCACGTCAGAGAGTGGCATGGGGCGCGCCTGCGGATCTTCCTTTATTTCGGCAAGCTCGATAATCTTCGGCGTCCCTACAAGGCGCGCATAAGGGGAGGAGGTCAGGAAGGGAAGCTTCAGCAGACTATCCTTTGCCTGCGTAAGCTCCAGTGCGACAGGGAAACGCGAATAGACGAGCGGCACGTTCTTAGAGAGCAACGTATAGGGCTGGGGCGTTAAAAGCGGATAATAGACCCACGGCAGGGGGGTAAAGCGAGCCCCTTCTCCCTCAGCAGCAAGGTTTACTGGCACGGGAGCACACTGCGCATCCTGCAAGAGATTGGTGGAAAGGCGTACCCCGTAACGGAAGAACAAATCCGTTAAATTCAAATCTTCGGGAAAGGCGAAGGTGCGACCGAACTGCTGGAGACTATCCACACTCGTTTGCACGGGATTGACAAAGAAAAGCAAGCCTCCGCCCTGCATTAGGTACTGATCTAATACTAACTTTTCTAACTCCGTAAACGGCGCTGTAGGACGTGCCACCACGACAAAGCGACAAGAATCTAACATCCCGACGCGCGACAAGGAGTCAAACCTACGAATACGGAAATGATGCCGTAGCTCCCGCTCCCAGTCCGCCGTACGTTTCGGCGGCAATTCGCCATGCGAGGTGGTAAAACCAATGAGGGGTTTCTCATGCTCAAGGAGACGATAGAGGGCTTCGGTAAGCGAATATTCGAGGCGTTGCAAGGCGAGCGAAACATTCTGTTCGTTAGAGAGCGCCACGTCGCGACGCAAGAGGTTGACATACACCGTACGCCCTGCGTAGGAGATGCAAAGTCCAGGGAAAACGACACGCTCGCTCTGTGCCCCTGCCGCCGTCCGCTCGTGCACACTCAGAGCCTCAATGCCTTGCCCGATGAGTTCACGCTGATAGGCCTGTATTTCCTCTTCTTTGGTGGATATTGCGCTAGGATCTTCGTGCAGGAAGGCTAGGCGTCGTCCGCTCCGTACGGTATATTCCTCCAAGGTTTCAGTAAGTCCGTTTCGCAAACGGAGGAAATCTAGAGGAAGCTCTCCGCCTAAAAAGGAACGGATATAGACCGTCCCATCAATCTGTCGGAGCAGCTCTTCGGTTACGGGGCTGAGTGTGTAGCGTCGATCGGCAGTTAAATCCCACCGAAAATAAAGCGTATTGCCTATATAATTAAGCAATAAAACTGCTAGGAGGATAAACAGTCCACGCGCTCCATTCTTCAAAGAATATAGCGGCTTAAAACGCGATTGGAGCTTTTTTCTCATCCTCTACGCCTTAAGACCCTTACCGCGGCATAAAGACACACAAAGATCACGGAAAGGAAGTAAAGAAGATCGCGCGAGTCTACGACGCCACGGCGAATTGAACGGTAATGCTCTTCGATGCCCAGACTCGTAAGGGCATATTGGGTAGCGCCTGCAAAGAGACGCCCGAGCTCGCCCAAGCCCACATAGAGCAAAACACACCCCACGACGGCAAGCAAAAAAGAGACGACCGCATTGGAAGTAAATGTGGAAGCCAACAGCCCTACAGCAGCATATACGCCCCCAAGAAGTAGCAAACCAAAATAAGAGCCCCACATCGCCCCAAAGTCTATACTCGAGGCAGAGGCTACGTAACGGTGCAAAAAGAGCGGGAAAAGGAGTGTGGGTAACAAAATCAGCAAGACAAGGGTCACACTCGCGAGGTACTTTCCTAAAACCACACTCCAAAGGGAGACAGGACGGGAGAGCAGGAGTTCCAACGTCCCCTCACGGCGTTCTTCGGCAAACATGCGCATCGTAACCGCTGGTACGAGCACTAAGAAAAGCCAAGGGGCGAGGGAAAAAAGGGGCGCAAGGGAGGCGGTATTGGTCTCAAAGATATTGCCCCACCCGGGGAGCAACCACAATGCTAAAGCACTTAAGAGAAAGAAGAGTCCCCCACTGATATAGCCCGTAAGCGTAGAGAAATAAAGCGTTAACTCCTTTCGGAAAATGGCAAACATGCACACGGTGTTACTTCTCAACCTTGACCTTCATTGTGCGAAAGCGCGCCTTGTCCTCTTCCGAACAGCGACGGCTCTCACACGCCTTTTGCAGCGCCTTATTAAGCACCTCGGGTAAAAGTCTTTCCGTTGAAAGATAAGGCATTACCTCTGTAGGGTGATGAAGCACCCCCTCTGCAAAGAACCACCCTTGCGCCATCTGTACGTAGTATTCTGGACGTTGAATCGCAGCTATCCAATCTAACACCTCGGGGCGAAAGTCCTTTTTGAGAAAATACGTCATACACGACACAATGGCGAAGCGTACGGTATACTCATGTGCACTCCCCAACCAACCCTGACACTGTGTGAGAAGCTTCTCTTGCTGTTTAGCAAGCGCCTTCGGGGCTAGGGTATCACAAGTAGCCCAATCGGTGATGTAGGGTAGAAAACATTCTAGGTGTGGGAGTAGCTCCTCGTACGTTTTGTAAGTGTTCAGGAGCTCGCCGTGAAGCACCTGCTCCTCCCAGTAGAAATGGGGCAACTGGTCAAGGTAAGGACGTACGTCAGTTTCCTTTAGAAAGAACTTTGCCCAACGGCGAATGGTAGGGATCGTTACGCCCAAGATTCTGTCCCGCTCAATCGTTGGTATGAGGCGTGCATTGAAGTCTTGTAAGCGTTCTGAGGCTTCCTGTCTTAGGGTATTGACCACATCTACTGCGTCTAAGACGGGTAACGCTCGCTCACAGTTCTCAGCCTTTGAGCACCTACTCCCCTTTTTCTCCATACCCATAATGGTTTAACAACCGCCACAACCTTCTTGCGTTTCCCCACAGCTTTTATTAGCCTCGGCGTGTGGACAAGTGATACCATATTTACGAAGGGAAGGCGAGTGCCCAGCGGAGGTCTCAGGGAATTGATGACTCTTGTGAAAGAAGATCTTTACCCCGAGGGCTAAGAAGCAAATCCCGAGAAAAAGGATTGTTAAGAGCAAGACGACTAACATATTCCGAGGTCTTGTTATATGGTAGAGAAAATCCTCCTTGAAATGGGTAAGGAGGCGAAACCCTAACAATTCAGTTCTGACAAGAAGCTTGTAAGAGGACTCGAAGCAGACGCTTCGAGCGCCCCAGCTGGCGCAGCAATCCCTGCTAAACGCGCCTCCGCACCACAAATAACAGCAGCCTTGAAGGCACTCGCCATCGCCACGGGGTCATTAGCTACAGCCACAGCCGTATTGACTAAAACAGCCGAAGCACCCATCTCCATAGCCTCACAAGCGTGCGATGGCGCTCCGATCCCTGCATCTACAATCACGGGAATCGTTGCCTGTTCTATGATAATGCGTAAAAAGTCACGTGTCAACAACCCACGGTTACTCCCGATGGGAGCACCCAAGGGCATTACAGCCGCCACACCGACATCCTCCAATTTCTTACAAAGGACAGGGTCTGCACTGATGTAAGGCAAGACGGTAAACCCCTCCTTTGCTAAATGCGCACTCGCTTTCAGGGTCTCCTCTCCATCGGGCAATAGGTAGCGCGGGTCTGGGTGGATTTCCAATTTGATGAGGTCTGTCCCAAGCGCCTCACGAGCCATTTCTGCAGCGAAAATAGCTTCCTCAGCATTGCGCACCCCCGACGTATTCGGAAGGAGGTGTACGCCCGTTCCGCGGAGCGAAGTAAGGAGATCATCTTCCGCATCGTGAACGTCAACACGCTTAAGCGCCACGGTTACCAAATTGCTCCCCGAGGCTGTAATTGCGGCAGCCATCACCGCATTAGACGAAAACTTCCCCGTGCCTAAAAGTAGGTGCGAGGAGAACTCATATTTACCTAGTCGTAGCATTGGGTTTACGTAAAAATCGTAGAACAGAATCCATAAACTTCTCTGTGGCAAAGCTAGCGTTGCTAGCCGAGGCGATGCTACCCGATACTGCCACACCGTGCACTCCCAGCTCTAGCAAGGGGTATACATCCAAGTTTTCCACTCCTCCTATAACGAAGATAGGATGGGAAACTCCAGCTTCACGCGCCCCCTCTACCACCTTTCGTACCCCCTCCATACCGAGCAGAGGAGCTATTTTCTCTTTCGTTCGCGTAAAGCGCAAAGGACCGAGACCGACATAATCTATCGGTGCATCTTTAAGGGCAATCAACTGCTCGAGCGTGTTCACCGTCACACCGATAGCCATTTCTTCACCGACAGCTTTCCTTACTTCAAAGGGATCTCCATCCTCTTGCCCTATGTGCACGCCCCACGCTCTGGTACGCTGCGCAACATCCCAATAATCATTGATTATCACACTACCGCCAAGCGTCTGCATTACTTCCACGACATGCTCGGCTATCCGTGTCAACTCCTCTTTCGGGAGTCCCTTAAGGCGAAGCTGTAAAAGACGACCTCCGCCCTTTACATATCCTTCTAGCTGTTCTTGGAGGGTGTTATGCTCATTTTGCTGCGTAATGAACATTAAATGTCCAGTCTTCAAAGCCAACTCTTTACGCAACATCTTTATACCTCTCCTTTTTGTGCGTGACAAAGATAGTAACTTTAACAAGATAGAAAGTTTCCTGATCGAAGCCTGAACATCGACGCGATGCGTGCTTCTAAAAGAAAGCTCCTGAGACTCTCGCTGTTGTATAAGTAGAATGTCCTCTATCACACTCTTACTTCCGATGCTGAGCAAACCACGCAGCGCGGATAGCACGAAGACGACGCGAAGCGCGTGCAACCAATACCAAGATAACAAACACGAGAGCTATCCAAACAATAACCCCGATGTATAATAGATAATTAACCTCAGAGACAGGAGGGTGCAAACCGCCTCTTGCTATCAAAGCTTCCGTGTAAGCAAGAATAGAATCCGTCGCCTCTCCTGTAAATTCCCGCAACGAATAATCTATCCGTATATCAGGGATCACCCCACGCCCATACGGGATCTTGGCATTCTGCGCCGTATCGAAATATACCTTTATCACAGGTATATTCAATTCAAAATGTGAGTGCGGGAGTGTATAACTCAACACAGGATCAATAGAGAGGGCATGATAGGGCGAATTGGTCTCACGACCGATGATATATCCACGCTTCTCTCGATGCACTAATGCCGCAAAAAGAGAGCCGAGCCCTTGGGTAAATTCATTGGTTAAGAGATACACGTTGCCTCGGTACGGGATGAAGGCTGGTCTAACTGGCTTATTCGATTGGTTATCAATACGTAGAAAATGCTCGTCTTCTGTGGAGGAATAAAGATATTGCGATTCCATAGGGTGATTTGATGTCGCCTTATAACGCTTCTTCACATCCCAGACATGAGAGCAAATATCTTTCCACAAATAGGAATGAAAGGAATGAAGCATAAGATGAGAAAATAGCGTCTCGACATTCTTAATCGTTCCCCTCTGATTATAACGAAGATCGAGAATCAGGTTCTCACACCCTGCGTATGCCAGAGAGTCTAAAAAATTCTCTATATCAGCAAGCTTCAGCGAACCAAAGTCGAAATTGGGCAATCCCAAATAAGCCACCTGCGGATTAAGCAAACGCATACGAATCGAATCATCGTCCAGCTTCTTAAAGTAAGGAGCAAAGGAGGGGGGGAGGGATTCAGAATATCCGTTTTCCTCTGGAAGTTGGGCGTAATTCCCAGTCTCTCCGTTCTGCAGGGAAAGAGTAATCCCATGCGTCACCTTGTTACGCCGATACCATCGATAATAGATATAGCCACCTCGCGTAAACTCCGTCATCAACTGCAACTCAGGACTATAACCCCCGACACTATACGGAATGGCATTATCTTTCGTCTGCTTGTGAATGAAAGAGATGATAGACGATGCTGGCTCACCATCCACGGCGAGAAGCGTCTCACCATTCAGTTGCTTGATGTCTAGGTAGTTGTGTGTAATCAACAGCGAGTCTCCCGAGACACCAAAGAGTACAGGGTAAAGATAAAGCTCTCGAAGAGAGTCGGGAAGTGGACGCGTCAGCAACCGCGTATTCGGGTCACGCACAAAACGAACGAACTGGTTCAAAAGCGCTACATAGTCCTTATGTTCCAAAGGTGTAACAATTTGCGCTCGCAAACTCTGGTAAAGCGAATCAAAACTTTCCCGACGACGATAATCGTAGAGCGTTGGATTAGCCTCCTTGAGGAGGTCGTAAACGATATCCAACTCATCGTGCATCTCAGGTATTGTGAAACGCTTACGCGAGCAAAGGAAAGTGTAGGTGTGTTTCTTGGGCTTCTTTATACCAGTAAAGAAAAAAGGATCACTCCGATTCGCCTTCCCCGAAACGGAGAATGCCACCGCAGGTTGGGGAACTAGGGGCGAGAAATAATCGACCGTCCCAATAGTGTCACCTTTCCTAACCGAATCTCCTAACCGTAAACTTTCTAGGGGCTTGAACCCTGTAAGGAGCATATCGGTCTGATCCGAAGATAGAATCACCAATGCATTAAGAAACTGCTGCGAAAGCTCATTCTCATTAGCTATTGCCTCTAACTGCTCATTCTGTTCTTGTTCCGTACGTCGACGAATATTCCAAGACAAGAATTCTGAAAAAGAGTGCCAATAGGCAAAGCGTAGATTGATGACCTTAGCCGTAAAAGGCGCAACAACAGGCGACCCCTGCTCTGCACCTAAAATAAGCCACGAACGGTTAATTTTACCTGCGACCGTATCCCCTGGCCCCGCAATCACAGAGTCTCGATTGCGATATCCTTCCACAGGAGAGATCCCCTCCTGCCCCCACACTTTCGGAGCAAAAAGAGCGCAAAATAGAACAAGCAGTGTAACAACAATATTCCGTTGCATCAGAGACCAATCCACCTCACCAAGAAGCTACCATGCCCTAAAGATAGGGATTTTTTAGACTACAGGAGAAAAGCTAGAGGCAAGAGCGTGCGCGCATCCTCTACACACCATGAACATTCCGTCCCGAGCATAAAAAAAGGGACAGTCTTGATTCCAGGGCGCTGCAAATACTCCCACAAGACTTGGCGGCAAGCACCGCAAGGGCTCGGCGGCATACTACTCCAGATAAGCGTCCCCTGTTCGGTTCTATCCCCCCGCACAATAGCTATCGCCTCTAGACAAGAATCAGGATATTGGTGAAAAGCGCTAAAGAGCGCCGTACGCTCCGCACACACGCCACTCGGATAGGCAGCATTCTCTTGATTAGAGCCCCCCACAATCTCACCGTTAGAAAGAAGCAATGCCGCTCCAATACTCACACGAGAATAAGGAGAATATGCCCTCTCGGCAGCAGTACGTGCCGCTGCAAAAAGAGGAGTCCAGCGCGCATCAATCCCCTCTACTCCGTTGTACTGAACTACTTGGCAAGAGAATGAAAGAGAATCCATCGTGGAGGTTAATGCTCCGAACAAGCTGTTACGATACGTTTTTTGAAAAGGAGGGAAAGGAGGAGATAAGCAATCATCCCATACGCCAACCCTTCCCAGCGGAAGAAGATCATACAAAGTACCGTAATGACTAACCAAAGCAAGTGAGGTACAAGATTGTATAACGTAAACGGCTTTACTTTAAGCGAAAACATAGGAATGTTACTCACCAAAAGGAGTCCCTGTAGGATGACAATCAGCGGTATCGCGTATGGCGTCCATACCATTGCACTCACCCATGGCGATGCCGTTCCGTTTTCTATAGCAAGCACCAGCCCCAGTGTAAAAAGGGCACTCGCAGGCGTAGCTAACCCCTTGAAATAATGCTTTTGCTCGGTGTCTATATTAAACTTTGCCAAGCGATAGGCAGAAAAGAGTACAAGGAGCAACGGGACAAATATCAAAACAGCCCATCCCTTAGGTTCGTAATAGTCGTACGAAACGTGAGCCATTTGTAAATGAAGATAGAGTGTCGACGGAGCTAAACCAAAGGTCACCAAATCTGCCAACGAATCTAACTGCACTCCTAGCGGCGAGGCTACTCCAAGCTTGCGTGCCGTAAAGCCATCAAAGACATCGAAAATAGCACCGAGCGCAATAGCAGTAATAGCGATATTGATAAAACTCGCATTGTCCATCATCGACGCAAGCACAGCCAATACCACAGCAACAGATCCTGAGAGGAGATTCAACAATGTTAATAGATTAGGTATAAAGCGTCGCATCTCGTATTCTATCCTATTGATTTTAAGGAAGGTTGCAGTCCACCACGCCTACGGATATGGGCTAGGTAGAGCGTCAACATCGTAATCAGCAGTCCTCCGTAAACAAACTCGGCACTCCAGACCATCAAAAGCGAGCCTTTTAGACCGAGCGCGAAGAACCAGACCGAAGCGATATAAACGAGCAACACCGCAAGATCCATGTAAAAAGCTTGGAGCGTACGCCCCATCCCCATCACAGAGTAAAAGAGAATATTCCCAATCCCTTGTCCAAAGATGGAGATAGAGACCAGATAGACAATGGGAAGCGAGGCTGCGATAATATCTGGCTCATCGCTAAAAATGCCCAATATAGCCTCTGGAAATATAAGCACTGGTATCACCACAAGCAAGATACTCAAACAGGTCATCCAGAGCACGCGCCGAATAAAATCAGGGATACGCTCTTGGTGTTGACTCCCGTAGAGAAAGCCTACGAATGTACTCGTTGCGGCACAAAAGCCATTGATTGGGATAAAATAAGCGACAAGAACACTCCGAATCAGGTTAGAGACAGCAAGCTCTAAAACGCCCATCTTTTCGATAATCAAAAAGAAGACGAACCAAGCCAAAAAGTTAACAGTAGATTGTACAAGAAGGGGTAGCCCCGTCCGCAACAAATCTTTCGCTACGCGTAGGCGCATCGCAGTATAGGTAAAGAGCCAATAATGCTTCCGATCGACATTGCGCAGCGTAGTGAAAACAAAGACAAACAGTCCCGCAGCTTCTGCTAAAACTGAAGCTAAGGCAGCCCCGCGCATCCCAAGCGCAGGTAACCCCCATTCGCCGAAGATAAGCGCATAGTCAAAACAAACATTCACGAGCAACATACTGAATGTCACGAAGGTGATAACCTTCGTACGCCCTATCCCTAAATAGAATCCACGGAAGGAAAAGTTAAGCGAACAAAAGAAATAACCAAAGATACGCACCCGCAAGTAGTCTAGGGCTTCTGCTGCTATCTCAGGCTCTTTCACCATAACCCCTAGTATCGCAGGCATAGAAAACCAAAGCAGTACAAAAAGGAAGATAGCCAATCCCCACATCATCACCTGAGCGTGCGAGACTAGACTACCGATCTCCTTATTGTGTCCCTCACCATTTCTACGTGCCACCAAAATCTGTAACCCCGTACTAAAGCCCCAAAAGAGCATCGCAAAGACAAAATAAAGCAAGCCTGCGATAGCCGAGGCGGCAAGATAGAGTTTCCCAAGATGCCCTAGGAAGGCCGTGTCGGTAATGAGAATCCCCGTCTGGACGGCACTTCCGAAAAAGATGGGCGCCGACACCGCAAGGATCTTCCTAATCGGGATCTTCTTATACTGCAAGATTTCCTGCATATACAAACTCGAACCTAACGTAAATACTCGTCCAAATATTCCGTTACTTTTTGCATCAAGTGTACCCGATCCTTTCCACGGACGTTATGCGGATGCCCTGGATAGAAGAAACAATCGACTCCCGTCATCTTATTATCGACGCACGCCTTTAGGAAGGAAAGGGTATGTTGAGGAACAACCACATCGTCTTGATAACCATGAATCATCAACAAGTGCTTTCCTTCAAGATTCTTGACATAGCCCTTAAGGTCAGCTTTTGCATACCCTTCTGGGTTCTCGGTGGGCGTATCCATGTAGCGTTCACCATACATCACCTCGTAGAAGCGCCAGTCTATCACAGGTCCCCCCGAAACACTCACCTTAAAAGTATCTCCAAAACGCAGAAGCATACTCATACTCATGAAGCCTCCGAAACTCCAACCGTGTACCCCCATACGCGTTTTATCTACATAGGGAAGCCCTTCGAGGTATTTCACCCCTTGGCGCTGATCTGCAAGTTCCGACTCACCAAGATTTCGATGAATAACTTGTTCAAAAGCGAAGCCTCGGTTCGCCGAACCCCGATTGTCCATCACAAATACCACATACCCCCGCTCAGCCATCAAGAGTTCCCAATAGGGCGCACCACCCATCCAACGATCTTGTACTAACTGTGCGTGAGGACCCCCATAAACATAAACCACGACAGGATACTTTTTAGTACCATTCGCAGCCCCCTTAGGGGTGAAAAGACGCCCATACAAGGGAGTTTTACCATCCGCCGAAGTCAATGAGACCAGTTCCGCATCTGGCATATTGTAACTTGCTAAAGGATTGGGTGCTGTTAAAATATCGCGCACGGGCGCTCCTTTCTTTAACGCTCCGAGATAGACACCGCCCGGATTCTTAAACGAGCTCCAGAAACCCGCGTAACGTCCTCCGACCACATCGATGACGAACTGATTGTACCCCTCTTTAGGAGATAAACGGCTACGCTTCTTACTCTTCAAATCTACCCCATACAATTGGCGTTGCAACACAGCACTCTCGTTAGAAGCATAGTAGAGTGTAGAACCATCTACACTAAAATCTAGTACATCCAACACCTCCCAATCTCCTGTGGTTAACGGGGCTATTAGCTTACCATCGGTGTTGTACAAGTAAAGATGATTATGCCCTGAGCGTTGACTCTCCCACACAAACAGATTGGGCGCTCCGGGCAAGAAACGAACAGGGTTCATAGGCTCGACATACTTGTCGCTCGTTTCCGTAAAGAGGGTCTTATCCAACTTACCTGTGGTCACATTATAACGGTTCAGGTGCATCGTATCCTGCCCACGATTTAGCTCAGCAACGTAAAGGAACTTCCCATCAGGACTCCAAGCAAGATTGGTAAAATACTGGTCACTTTTCATTTCGGTTTCTAACCAGACATGCTTACGGTCGTCTAGAGAGTAAATTCCTATCGTAACTCGGTGCGTCACGCCGCCCGCCATAGGATAACGAATCGAGTTCAAAGAGGCTGGCGTGGAGGAAATGTCAACCAAAGGGTATTCGGTTACCATCCGTTCATCAAGGTGATAGTAAGCAAGATGACGCCCCTTAGGCGACCAGTAGATACCACGCTCAATGCCGAATTCGTTGCGATGTACGACACGCCCATGCCGAATCCCCGCTTCGGCAAAACCTTCCACCTCATAGCGCTCCCCTTTGGCATCTAATGCCACGATGCTTTCCTCTTGGTTATAGGAAACCGCACGTCCTTCGGAAGCAAATTGCAGATTATCCGCATCCTCTGGAAGCGACCAGCCACGGCGCAGCGTCTTTGCTTCTGGGTCGAGAAAGAGCTGCTGATTATTGTGCCAAAGCTCTATCTCAGTGCCCGAGAACCAACGATAGCCAGCCCATGCACTCGGATTACTGGGAAGCTTAGCCGCTGCAAAGGCAGCTTCAAAATCTGGGAGACGATACTCGCGAGTCTGCTCGCCCTCTACCACACGAAGCACCTCCCCATCGACATAACTATAGGCATCGCGCCCCGGAATCCATCGGAACTGTGCCAATGTTGCTGGCGAGAGGCTCTTACCGTCCGATTTACGGAGGACGGCCTCCTCCATCGTGAGGTCTCGTTGTGCCATACTACCTAGTGTAGAAAATGCAAAAAGGAGGATGAAAGGTAGAAAGAATCGTGCACGCATCAGTTATACAATTCGTTATTATTTGCCTTTGAGTAAGGTCTTAAATACCTTTTCAAATTTTTCCACTTTCGGGGCAACGACCAAACGGCAGTAGCCTTCGTTCTTGTTTAGAGAAAAATAGTTCGTGTGGTAATCCTCTGCCGGATAAAAGGCTTGGAACGGCACAACCTCCGTCACAATAGGTTTAGGAAAAACCTTCTCGGCAGTTAACGCCGCAATCGTACGTTGCGCCTCTTCACGTTGCGCCTCGGAATGATAGAAAATCGCAGAGCGGTACTGTGTACCAATGTCTGGTCCCTGCTGGTTGAGCGTCGTAGGGTCATGCATCGTAAAAAAGACCTTTAGAAGCTCAGTATAAGAAATCTGAGCAGGGTCATAAGTGATGTGTACAACCTCGGCGTGTCCCGTTTCTCCCGTACAAACGTCTCGATAAGATGGATTGATCGTCGTACCACCGCTAAACCCCGAGCGAACACTTTCCACACCGCGTAGCTGGCTAAACATCGCCTCACTACACCAAAAACACCCCATTCCAAATGTTGCTTGTTCCATCGATTTTACACCTCCCGAGAGTGTTATTAGCAATATCAAAGACAAAAGTAGTCGCATTTTTTACAAAAGATGCAAAGCTATAATCGCACACGCCTCAGCATCTGCCAAGGCATGGTGGTGATTGGCAAGATCATAGCCAAAATATGCAGCCACTGTATGAAGTTGATAATTCTCCAATCCCTTCAACGCGCTACAGTTACGCGCAGCCTTAAGTGTACAGAAAAATGGCGTATCACAAGAAAAGCCATAATGCTCCAATGTATCTCGCAATACAGAGGAATCAAATGGACTATTGTGCGCTACCAAGGGTAAATCCCCAATGAATTCCTTGAGGGGCGGCCATACCTTGTCAAAATGATCTGCAGGGTCGGTATCTTCACAAGAAAGCCCATGAATATCGGTAAACTTGTAATAGTTAGGATAGGGACGAATCAACGAATAAAAGCTATCCTCAATCTCGCCGTTCCGCACCCGTACCGCTCCTACACTACACGCACTCGTGCGACAGTTGTTCGCTGTTTCAAAGTCAATTGCCACAAAATCCCTCATTTTCCGTTCTTTTTTCTCAACTCTAAGGTAGGTATTTTTTATGAAACATTAGATCCTGCGCTCACGCCATACAGGTGGATAATGCCTAAGGGCGGACGACTCGTGGTGATAAATAATCTTAACTATTAACCTACTCCCGCTTTGCGCCCTCCCCCTATCAAGGTATCATAAAAAACTTGGGCTAAAAGCCACCTACCGGAGAGTGAACCTTCAGCCCAAGGTAAAAATCTAGGCGACTTGAAGCACACTATGTGTAAAAACCTAGGTTACAATGCTTGTTGCCAAACAAACGTAGGAGTGTTTTAGGCGTCGATATTTGCGTAACGAGCGTTCTCTTCGATAAATTGACGACGCGGTGCAACCTCATCACCCATCAACATATCAAAGACCCCAGCGGTCGTCTCTAGGTCACTAATCATGACCTGACGCAGGAGACGCTTCTCAGGATCCATCGTCGTGTCCCAAAGCTGGTCGATGTTCATTTCACCAAGACCCTTGTAACGCTGTACCGAAACACTCTGCTCTTTCCCATCAGCAGCAAACTCCTCTATGGCTTGCAAGCGCTGCTGTTCTGTCCAGCAATAACGTTGCATCTTCTTACCACGGCGCACCAAATAGAGGGGTGGAGTTGCAATATAAACATGACCATTCAAGATCAGTTCCTTCATATTCTTGTGGAAGAAGGTCAGGATAAGTGTCGCGATGTGACTACCGTCAACATCGGCATCGGTCATGATAATCACCTTGTTATAACGAAGCCCCGAGATGTCGATCTGGTCGCTAAAAGAACCGTCAGGGTTCATGGCATACTTGATACCAAGGGCAGCATAGATATTCCCGATCTCCTCATTTTTAGAGGCGTGAATCCCCTGCATCTTCTGCACATTGAGGATCTTACCGCGAAGTGGGAGGATGGCTTGAAATTTGGAATCACGACACTGCTTCGCATTTCCCCCTGCAGAGTCCCCTTCGACAAGGAAAAGCTCTGTGTGCAGCGGATCACGATCGGCACAATCGGCTAATTTTCCTGGCAGACCTGCCCCACTGAGCACCGTTTTACGGTTACTCATGTCGCGTGCCTTTCGAGCCGCAATACGCCCCGCAGCAGATTGTACGATGCGATCGACAATCATCTTCGCGTCGCGCGGATTCTCTTCAAGGTATTGTGCCAACGCCTCCGAAACAGCTTGACTCACCGCAGCAGTTACTTCCGGATTACCAAGCTTCGTCTTGGTCTGTCCCTCGAACTGCGGTTCTGCAATCTTAACCGAGACAATAACGGTGAGCCCTTCACGGAAGTCATCACTCGTGAACTCCTCTTTCAGCTTCGCAATACTGCTGTTTTTGCTTTCCACGTATGGTTTAAGGGTACGCGTAAGCCCAAGACGGAAACCTTGAAGGTGTGTCCCCCCCTCCAATGTATGAATGTTGTTTGCAAAAGAGTACTCTTTTACGACCCGAGACTCGTGATAGGTCATCGCGATTTCCACAGGAATCCCATTCTTTTCCGTCTCAATAAAGATGGGATTTTCTAAAAGCGAAGGGGTCGATTTATCCAAGAAAGCAATATAGCTCTTTATCCCCTCTTCGCTATAAAATACTTCGCGACGCGGCTTATGATCCTCGCTATTGCGATGGTCTTGTAGACTAATACGGATGCCCTTATTCAAAAAAGCGAGTTCTTGTAGACGAAGGGCAAGGATTTCAAAACGAAAATCGGTGGTCTGTGTAAAAATCGTGGCATCGGGATGGAAGGTAACCGTCGTCCCCGTCGTTTCAGAAGTCCCAATACATGCCACGGGGGCAAGAGATTTACCTTTGGAGAATTCTTGCCGCCACAGTTTACCATCTCGGCGTACTTCCGCCACCAAAAAGTCTGAAAGGGCATTGACACACGATACCCCCACGCCGTGCAAACCTCCCGAAACCTTGTAAGACCCCTTGTCGAACTTTCCTCCAGCATGGAGCCGAGTCATCACGACCTCGAGAGCCGA
>CAJPTV010000041.1 GCA_905373665.1 Bacteroidia bacterium | reverse complement strand
GACACGTAGGGGCGCAGCATGCTACGCCCTGCGCCGTAAGGCGCATAATGAATCGATGCAAAAAGAGGTGTTGTGTTTTGACACACCCTCGCAACTCGGCACGACGTGCCGCTTGTACGATACGAGAGTTCGGCTGTTTTGTCTTCTTGGTATGACTTTTGATGCAAGAATATGCAATATCGGTCAATGAGAGGAGGGGGCTTTGTAACTATTTTTTGTTATTTTCGTAAGCTCTTTACGGTGCTTTTCTGGTAAACAGTTGGATAATGGTGTGGAACATTGGGCGCTCTGGCACATCGCAAGCCTTACGTTTTTGGGTGATTAGCGTGGTGGTTTTGTGTCTGTGGGGGAGTCGTGAGCCACTTGTGGCGCAGCATGTATTTATCCCCTTTACGCGCAATGATTCTGCAGCACACTATCAATACGATAGTCTCTATAGATACCATCTGAGGGGTGGGAATTTGAAAGAAGCGGCGCGGAATCTCGATCAGAATGCGATGTTGTTTTGGGTGCATAACGCTTACGAGAAAGCCGTTGAGTATTTTAATCGTTCGCTTGAGCTCAACCAGCGTCTTGGAAATCAGAACGGTATCGCGGGGATCAATAGTAACCTCGCGTTCATCTATGCGGATAAGGCTGACTACCCTAGGGCTTATGACTATTTCGAGATGACCCTTGCCGTACGGAAGGCTAAGGGCGATATCTTGGGGGTTATCTCGGCGCTCGTGAATGAGGCGGTTGTGCTCAACAACATGACGCGTTATTCGGAATCGGTGGCAAAACTCGAAGAGGGCTTGCGTTACGCGCGGGAGACGAATGACGAGAAGCAGATGCGTAGCATCTATGGGATGCTTACCGAGACCTACCAAAAGTGGGGAAAGGCCGATAAGGCGATGTATTATTACGACTTCTATCGTTCGTTTAACGAGTACGTGGTCGGGCAAACCGTCGTTGAAGCGAAGAAGGAACTGGCGCTTCAGCGCATAGAACAAGAAAAACTTCTTCTGGAAAAGCGAAATCAGGAGCTTGAGTTGCAAGCACAAGAGCGGGCGAATGCTAGAAAGACCGAGCAGCTACAAGAACTCACGGCAGAGCAGCGTCTTTTGGTCGATTCGCTCGTAAAGTCGGGGCAGCTGCGCTCAGCGCTTGAGGCAGATAAGCGAGCCCAGGAATTGGAGAATGAGCATCTCCGTCTGGAGCGGAAGAATACGATTACCTATCTTGTGGCCGCTATACTAATCGGGGTTCTTTTGACCGTATTGCTCATACACTTGGTGGTGGATCGGCGTCGGAAGATACGTCTAAACGTACGGATTCAGGAACAGAACTTGATTCTTGAAAAACAGAACGTTAAGCTAGAAGAGCAAAAGAGCGAGCTTGCCACGCTCTTTCAAAAGGAAAAAGAGGCGCGTACGCTCTTAGTGCATAAGAATGAGGAGATTCAGGCCAGTATCTTCTATTCTAAAAATATACAAGACGCCGTCTTGGGGCACAATACGCCACTTCAGGAGCTTTGTGTCGACTATATGCTTGTCGAGAAGCCGCTGGCGATCGTCTCAGGAGACTTCTATTACGCCCGAGCACTCCCGACCGGGGAGATGATCATTGCACTCGGAGACTGTACGGGACATGGGGTACCAGGAGCGTTTCTTACCATCCTCGGGATGATGACCCTTGACAAAGCTATTTTTGACCACAAGCTGACGGACTGTAATGAGATTCTCCATGTCTTGGATGCGGAGATTAGAGTCCTCAACAAGAAGAATGATATCCCGTACCACTCGATGGAGATTTCCCTGTGTATTATAGATCGAGAACGAAAGGTGCTTCGCTTTTCTGGTTCACGAACGGGGCTCTATGTTTTGAACGACGACGGCTGTGAGTCAATCAATGCTTCTAGTTATATCCTTGGCCATCGGAATCCGTTGGTGGGGGATACGCCGCCTATATATCCAGTACATGAGCTCCCGATTCGGAAGGGAAGTTGGTTTTATATCTTCTCCGATGGTATCTGTGACCAGTTTAGTGAAACGGGCGAGCGTTTTGCCAAGAAGCGAGTAAAGACGACGATTGAGACGTTTGCTGGTAAAGACGGTAAACGCCAACAGGAGATTTTGCTAAACCGTTTGAACGATTGGAAGGGGAAAGCTGAGCAAACAGACGATATCCTAGTCCTTGGTTTCCGTCCTCTTTAACACGAAGTGCGCATTCTCATGAAAAAATATTTACACTTACTTTTTTCGTTTGCTCTTTTGCTTTTGCTCTCGGGGCAGTACACGGCTGTCTTTGGACAGGAGCAAGAGGATGGGCTGCCACCCGAAGAGTATCGTACCTGGAGAGACCCGATCACGGAGCGTCTTTACTGGAATAAGCATCTGCCCGTCTATCTTCTTCTTTCACAAAATGCTTCTGGTGAGGATTTTCATATCCTTAAAAGTGAGGCTATGCCCAAGTATGGTACTCCTTTTTATTTTGATACGGAGGGGAGAAACTTTATGCGCACGCGTTGGGCAGTCGATCCTGACACGAAGAAGGCTATTGTACCCCAGCGGGAGATTCTATGGGAGGTGTATGCGGATGGACAGGCGCCTCAAACCGTCATTCGTGTAACGGATAATAAGGGGACGATGGGCTCAAATCGTTATCTTGGTGCTGGGGCTGCTTTTACGCTCTCTGCCAAGGATCATATCAGTGGGGTAAATGGTATTTATTATTCGGTCAATGGAGCGCCCTTCCAGCCCTACACGGAGAAGATTTTGCTTGTTAATGAGGGGAGAAATGAGGTCCGTTATTGTGCAGAAGACCGAGTAGGGAATCGAGAAACGATTCACATACAGGTGCTGAATTGCGATATCACGCCGCCACAGACGCAAAGCGAGCTCATCGGGCTTGTGATTGGAGAGGATAATACAGTGACCCCTTATACGCAAATCA
Source organism: Bacteroidia bacterium (assembly GCA_905373665.1). Taxonomy (GTDB): domain Bacteria; phylum Bacteroidota; class Bacteroidia; order Bacteroidales; family CAJPTX01; genus Bacteroides_D. The sequence continues at coordinate 13,989 of CAJPTV010000041.1, read as the reverse complement.
ACTTGTCGTCTACGGATGCTTTGAGCGGTGTGCTTATGACGTATTATCGGATAGACCAAGGGGCTTGGCATACCTACATCCCGAAGTTGAAGATTAGTCTGAGGGAGCTTGCTGATGGTAACCATACCCTTGAGTATTACTCGATTGACAAGATGGACAATAAGGAGGAGTTGCAGCCCCTTACGTTCTATGTCGATGCTGTGCCGCCGATAACGATTTCGGATATTTTGGGTGATAAGTTCCTCGTGGGCGATAAGCTTTATTTCTCGAGCCGTACGAAGATGAAGATTACTGCCGTAGACAATCACTCTGGAGTAAAGGAAGTTCGTTATTCGATTGATGGCGGTGAGTTTAATGTTTACGACGAGCCATTTTATATGCCCAATGTACAGGGGTGGCATACGGTAAAATATTATTCGGTGGATAGTACGGATAATGCGACCACGACGATTGATGGTGCTGGGCTCTATGAGTATCGGATGAAGATCGATAAAGTCTTTGTGGATTTGACAGGACCGACCATTGATTATCAGATACGGGGGTTGAAATATGCGCGTAATGACACGACGTTTATTGCTAGCAAGTCGGAGATTCGCCTTTCTGGTTCAGACGGGGAGTCTGGCTTACATCACCTTGCTTACGCGATAGATAGAGACCCGTGGGAGAAGGCTTATTCTGCCCCCTTTGACCTTGATGGGCTTGCTTCGGGGCGTCACGACATCGAGTATTTTGGTTATGACAATGTGGGGAATCGGAACGTGAAGAGCTTCATGGTGATTGTGGATAGTGATGCGCCGAGCGCCTCGTACTATATCAGCGTGAAGGCTTATCCGAATGAGAAGGATGCTGATGGGAAGCCCGTTTATCCGATGGATGCGATGATCTATCTCAGTGCACAAGACAATATGACTGGGGTTGCGAAGTTGCAGTATTCTCTCAATGGGAAGCCGCTCCAAGATTATAAACAGCCATTCCGTGGTTTGGAAAAGGGACGGAATCGTCTGAAGATCGTCGTGACGGACTTTGTGGGGAATAAGAAAGAGTACCTCGAACAGTTTGAGGTGCGTTAGTGGAAAAGAATAGCGAAATCAAGGTTCTCGCCCCTGCAGACTGTCATAGCTTGCGGGGGCGTGCCTTGTTTGAAAAGAGAGAGAGTATGTATGATATTATCGTGGTTGGCGGAGGTCCTGCGGGGCTTTTGGCTGCGGGCACTGCTGCTGCAGAGGGGGCAAAGACGCTACTCGTAGAGCGGATGCCGAGGGTCGGGACAAAGCTTCGCATCACGGGGAAGGGACGTTGTAATATCACGAATGCACGTCCTATCGAGGAGTTCCGCCCGATGTTGCACGGCAATGTGGGGCTTGCCATGGGGGCATTGCAGCGTTTCACGAACCAGCAGGTGTTAGAACTGTTGCAGCTTGAGGGGGTGCAGACTATTCAGGAGCGTGGCGATAGGGTTTATCCTCTTTCGGGGCGTGCTTCGGATGTTGCTGAAGCTTTTTTACACTACTGCAAGCGCAATGGCGTGGAAGTGTGGGTCGATTCGTCGGTGGAGGGGATAGAAAAAAAGGAGGCTGGGTGGAAAATCCTTTTGGCGAATGGCGATGTAGCAGAGGGACGGGTGCTAATCTTGGCTTGTGGTGGACAAAGCTATCCGCGTACGGGGTCGGACGGTACGGGGTATCGTTTGGCTAAAGCGTTGGGACATTCGATTACGGAGCTTTTTCCGACGTTAGTGGGCTTTTTTGTAAATACGGATTGGGGGGTGAGGGAGCGTTTTTTGGTGAAAAACGTTAGACTCACGCTGCGCTGTAATGGAGAGAATGAGGTAGAGCTTTCGCCAGTTGACATCGAGTTGTGTAACGATTGGGTGGGCGGTCCAGGTGTTTTGAGGCTCAGTCGACGTGCAATGGAGGGGTTAAGAAGGGGCGAAACGGTGGAGCTTGTGATTGATTTTAAGTCAGCACTTTCTACGGAGAAGCTTTTAGCTCGTTTTCAACGAGATGTGGCCGAGCGTGGGCACGAACCGTTGCTCAGTTTAGCTCGGGCGTGGGTGCCGGCAGAGTTATTGAAGGCGATGCTCCGTCGTGCTCGTTTGAGTCCGCAGCTGAAAGGGAGTATGTTAAAAATAGGGGACTTGGAGAGGTTGGCGGCTACCCTAAAATCGTTTACATTGCAGCTTTTAACCTCAGAGGATTGGGAAAGGGCTGTCGTCACAGCTGGTGGGATTTCCTCGCAGGAGGTCGACGAACAGACGCTTGCTTCGCGCCTTCATAAAGGGCTGTTCTTTTGTGGAGAGATGTTGGATATTGATGCCAATACAGGAGGATTCAATCTTCAATTGGCGTATTCCACGGGGGTTGTCGCGGGAGGGGAGGCTGTAAGGTATCTTCGTGAAGTAGAGAATTAACTATTGGATGGCGATGTCATATTTTCGTTTCGGTGCTGGGGTACTCATTATTCTCTTTTCGTTTTTCTCTTGGAGGATAGTCTCTTACGTCCTTGGTAAGTTAAATATCCCGCCGCAACGTACTCGGAAAATTGGGTGGCGTCTGATGGGGGCGCTCGTGAGTTATGCTTTGCTTGTCGAGAGTGATACGATTGCTTTTTATCTTGATTTTCAAGAATCTAGCACGGTGATATTGGATCAGTTTCTGAGTGCAGCCTGTACGCTGTTTGCGAGTGGGGTGTTGGCGGGAGGGTGTCGCTTGGTTGGCATTTGGGAACGAACGAGTCGTTCTGAAACGCTTTGGGGACCTCTTTCGCAGGCAGGGGGAATTGTCAGTTGGACAATCGGTGTGATTATCGCTATCGGTTATTTGTTAGGGAAAGGACCATGGGGAGCGCTCACTGCAGTGGGTGCATTCGCCGCTGTCGGATTATTGGTCTTCAAAGACCCTTTGCTTGGGCTTATGGCTTCGATTCAGATGCGGCATAGTGATGCGATTCGTCGTGGGGATTGGATTACGATGCCGAGTAGGGGGGTGGATGGAGAGGTGATAGAGGTCACCCTCTGGTCCGTGCGAGTCTTGTCGTATGATCGCAGTACGATGACCTTTCCTACCTATTCCTTAATCTCAGACACGTTTCAGAATTGGCGTTCGATGACTACGAGTGAGGGGCGACGGATGATTCTTCAACTCTTTTTTGATGTCACGACGATCTTTGTATTGAGTGATGAGGAAAGAAATCACTTGTCAGAGCATTATGGCGAGTTGAAAGGGGATACGAATCTTGCTCTTTGGCGGAGTTCTGTGGAGAATCTTTTTGAGAATTCGCCTTGGGTCGATCCTGCCGCTCCGCATCTTGTTCGTGTAAAAGAATTGGTAGATGGAGGTCTTGGTGTTGAGGTTTACTGCTTTTCGCGTTCTGTGGTGTGGCCAGAGCATGAGAAAATGCGGAGTGCGTTGATGGAGCATTTATTGCTCTCGAGCCGTGCATTCTCGCTCCGTATTCGACAGAAAAATATTTAATTCGTTACTTGCAGGGGTTCTCAAATAGCAGAATTTTCTTACTTTTGTTGCGGTAAGCGTAGTAATAGCAGACGGCTTTGGCAAACCTATCACGTTCATTATTGGTGCTCTATACAGGCGGCACGATTGGTATGAAGGAGAACCCTCTTACGGGGGGGTTAGCGCCCTTTAATATCACGCAATTGGAGCGAGAAGTGCCAGAGGTGTTGAAATTTGGTTATCGTTTGGAGACGCGACCTCTCTATCCCCTTTTGGATTCTTCGGATGCAGATCCCGCCTTCTGGCTTCGTTTGGCTAAGGAAATCCAGGATAATTACGAGGCTTTTGATGGCTTTGTGATTTTGCATGGCACGGATACGATGGCCTACACAGCCTCTGCCCTTAGCTTGATGTTGCGTGGGCTTCGTAAGGCGGTCGTTCTTACGGGCTCGCAGTTACCGTTGGGGGCGATCCGTACGGATGGTAAGGAGAATTTGCTGGGGGCGCTCGAGATAGCAGCAGAGCACCGTAATGGGGAGTCTCGGGTGCCAGAAGTGAGCATCTTTTTCGATCATCGTCTTTTTCGAGGTAATCGTACTACGAAGTTTGGTGCTGCGCGTTTTGATGCTTTTCGGAGTTACAACTACCCTCTTTTGGCAGAGGCGGGGATTGATATCGTTTATAACGATCGTGTCATCGCTCCGTGGGGCGACCAGTCCCTTACGTTAATTGGGGAGTTTGATACCCGCATCGCAACCCTTCACCTGTTCCCAGGTATGAGCGAAGCTTATGTCCTTTCTGTCTTGGAAGAGAAATCATTGCGAGGGGTGATTTTGAGGACGTTTGGTGCGGGTAATGCGCCGAGTGAGCGGTGGTTTTTGCGTGCCGTGGAGTCTGCAATTAAGCGTGGAATTCTGTTTTTGAATGTCTCGCAGTGTCAGGCGGACACGGTCTCTATGGGGTCTTATGATACAGGCTTGGGGCTTGCACGTATGGGGGTTGTCAGTGGGGCAGATATGACTTTCGAGACCGCTATTTGCAAGTTGATGCTGGGTTTGGCTAGGTTTGAAACGACTGAAGAGGTCAAAAAATATTTGGAAACAAATTGTGTCGGAGAGCGCTCGTAGTTTGCATTTCTGATATTATTTGTAAATTGCGGTGTCGTTTGAAGTGCGAAATGTTAGGAGAGGTGGCCGAGTGGTCTAAGGCGCACGCCTGGAAAGTGTGTATACTCCAAAAGGGTATCGCGGGTTCGAATCCCGCCCTCTCCGCTCTTTAAGGTTAACAGATAAATCGTTTGTTACGAACTCAAATTTCGGTGAGTCTATGAAAAAACTACTCATGTTCTGTCTGACGTTGTTCCTAGTTTTAGGTGCAGCGCGAATGGTTTTGGCACAAACGCCGGATAGTATGGCTGCTGTTCCTGAGGGGGCTACAGTTGTATTAGATGCTGCGCCAGCTACGAATGATAATCCGATGCTTTCAGACCCGAATGCAGATGTTCCGCTTCATCAGCAGCTCAAGACAAAGTTTATTGAGGGGGGGCCTAGCTTTATGGGTGTTATCCTTCTTCTTTTGATTCTGGGTCTTGCTATTGTTATTGAGCGTATTATTTATCTTAACCTTGCCACAACGAATACGGATAAGCTTCTGCGCAAGGTAGAGAAGGCGCTTACCGAAGGTGGCATCGAAGCTGCTAAGGAAGTATGCCGCAAGACGCGCGGACCAGTGGCTAGTATTTTCTATCAAGGGCTTGATCGTTCTAGTGAGGGGATTGATGCTGTAGAAAAGTCTGTGGTTTCTTACGGATCTGTACAGATGCAGCAGATGGAGAGTGGGTTGACTTGGATCTCCCTCTTTATCGCACTTGCGCCTATGTTCGGGTTTATGGGTACTGTCTTGGGGATGATTTCGGCATTTGACGCAATTGAGATCGCAGGTGATATTGCTCCGTCACTCGTGGCAGGGGGTATTAAGATCGCCTTGATTACGACGGTCTTTGGTCTTGTGGTTGCAGCTACCTTGCAGGTGTTTTACAACTACATCTTGGCTAAGATCGACAATATCGTGATGCGTATGGAAGATGCTTCTATTTCGCTCATTGATATCTTAGTGCGCCATAAGCGCTAATGCTTGCACTTTCCGTACGAATTTGATTACTTGTAAAAGGAGAGTGGAGTATGTCAGAAAAGATAGTTAAGCGTGTACTGCGCATCGCACTTGGCGTACTTCTTGCCATATCGGTGATTCTTAGTATAAAGTTCGTTTTTGATATATCAGGGACGGATGATCGGGGAGTACTGATGTCGGCGGTTGAGCCAATGTTGGACTGGACTTATGTCCTCTTGGTGGTAGCAGCAGCTACTGCGGTGATTTTTCCGATTATTTACATCATTCAGAACCCAAAGAAAGCTGTTAAGGCGTTGGTTTCGTTGGTTATCCTTGGTGTTGTTGTTGGCATTTCTTATGCGATGTCTGATGCAACAGCTATCCAAACGGCGACCTCGGCTACCAATCCTGACTTCTCAGACCCTTCAGTCTTGAAGTTAACGGATACGGGGATTTATACCACGCTGATTCTTGTCGTAACATCAATCGTATTGCTTGTTGTTACAGGGGTGCGTAGTATCTTTATGAGTCGTTAGGTTACAGCTTCTCCCGCAGCAATGCGGGGGAAGTATAAAAAAGGAGGTTTAGGAAGTATGGGACACAAAAAAATGGAGGAGATCAATGCTAGCTCTATGGCTGACATCGCATTCCTTCTTCTGATCTTCTTCTTGGTAACGACGACGATGAATGTAGATACGGGCTTGCCACGTATGTTGCCTCCTATGCCTACTAAGGATCAGAAAGAGGAAGCGCAGGATTATCAGATCCGAAACGTGTTGTTGGTTCGTATCAACCGAAGTGATAAGTTGCTAGTGGGTGGACGCCCCATGGACATCTCGGAGTTGCGAGATAAGGCAAAGGAGTTCCTTTTGAATCCGAACAATGACCCTACGCTCCCAGAGAAGGTTCAGAAGAACATCCCGATGTTGGGAGATGTGATGGTGACCGCTGGTGTGATTTCGTTACAGAACGACCGGTCTACGACCTATTCTGCTTACCTTAAGGTGCAGAACGAGTTGATTGCCGCTTATAATGAGTTGCGTAATGACTTGTCGCGCCAGAAGTTTGGGAATATCTATGATAAGCTGACGGAAGACCAGCAAAAGGCTATCCAGAGTGCTATTCCGCAGCGTATTTCCGAGGCAGAACCTGTAGAAGGGAAAAAGTAGGAGGAAGAGTTACGATGGCTAAATTCTCTAGAAAAGGTAAGGGTGGGTTGCCTGCGATATCTACGGCGTCGTTGCCAGATATCGTCTTCATGTTGCTTTTCTTCTTCATGGTGAGTACCTCTATGCGAGAAACGGAAATGCGTGTATCGCTCACTTTACCCCAAGCTACTGAAGTGGCAAAGCTGGAAAAGAAGTCGTTGGTATCTTATGTCTACATAGGTACCCCAATACTTCAATATCAAAAGCTTTATGGGACGGATTCGCGTATCCAGTTAAATGATGCTTTTAAGAATCTAGTCGATATACGAGATTTTATCTCCTCTGAGCGTGATGCGCTTAGTGAGGCGGATCGTAATATGTTGACGACCTCTCTGAAAGTTGACGAAAATACGCGTATGGGGATTGTCTCTGATGTGAAGCAGGAGTTGCGTAAGGCGGCTGCGCTTAAGATCAACTATGCTGCTCGGAGGGAAAACTAAATCTAAGAGGTAACTCTAGTTTATCTGTACTTAGAGGGCTTCGGAGGCTAGCGTCCGAAGCCCTTCTTTTATGCTAGTTGATAGAAAATGGCGGCTTAGAAGTGCTTTGAGACTTCAAGGGACTTCTCCTAATTTAGAGGAGGAAACGGTTTTTACTTACGCCTTTAGGTCGTAGCGCCTTTGAATAGTTATCGCTGGAGAAAGGCTGTCAGCTATATATAGGTGATATATACTGGAAAAACAGGAACAATCTTAAGAAAAACACAGGGTTAAGAGTCCGCTTCAGGCATACATTCTGGCATTATTGGGCGGGGGGAAGCTATTGTGCGTAATCCTAGTTTGGGAGGTGTATGGTTGAGGTGTATGTCCCACACGTTACGGCGTTATTGAGGCGGAGCATAGCTACTGTTCGATAGTCCGAGCTTAGGAGCTTTATGTCTAGGAGTTTATAAGCTAAATTATAGAAACAAAAAAAAGGCGCCGGTTGAGAGGCGCCTGAGAGGTTGAAATAGAACTACATTATCAAAGAGCGGTCGCGAAGGCAGTGAAGCCGAAAATAACACCAGGGATGTTAGCTACCACTATCGGCCAGTCCTTCTTCTTCTTAGCAAAAAGACCATAGCTTATCCACAATATGCAGTTGATACCAGCAACTAAGGGCTGGAGCGGGTTGGCCTTGTGACCAGCCAAATTGTCCGCTATTTGTGGAATGTACGAAACATACATGGCTACGGATGCCGTTGTGGCTATCCAGCCTACGATGGTAAAAAACTTGCTGCTACTAGCTTGTTGCCCTTTTTCCACTACCGTCATGTCTTCGTGTCTACCTCAACACACCCTCGTATACGTAGGTATTTGAAATATGTTCCGCTTCCGCCCTACTTTTTGTTTTTTGTACTTTTGTTGCCACTAGAAGATATCTCGGGAGTGTGTAAGATGAAAATCCAGAACTTGCTTTGTTTGGCTCTTGTGGGGATGCTGCTGTTAGCTAGTGCCTCCGCGCAAAAGAAAGATTTGCTCCGTTTACGTAACGGGAAGAGCCTTGAGGCGGTGGTCATTGATTTAACGAACGATTCGTTACACTACCGCCTACCTTCCTTGAAGAAGCAGTATACGATGCCTCGTAGCGCTGTGGAGAAAATAGAATACAGCGATGGTACGATTGTCTCACTTGACGAGTCGGGGGCTGTTGTAGCCTCGGTGAACGAAGCTTGGCGTACGGTGGGGATTACGAAGAAATTTAACGATACGAAGGGGATGATCTCCGTGGAGAAGATAGACGTAACCCTTACTACTGGGAGCAATATGCAAAAAACGAAACCCGCTGAATTAGAGGCTTCGGCTATGATGCAGCTGCAACAACAGGCTCTGGAAAAAAAGGCGACGCTCATCTACATCAAGTCTTCCGAGTTTAAGACCGCCTACGGAGAGCCCCCTGCGATACACATTGTGGGGGAGAGTTTTCGGCCTATTCCACAGAAAAGGGCTAAGAAAAAGTAAGCGTTATGCAACAGTATCTCGCATTAGTAAAACACGTCCTTGAGTGTGGAGAGCGTCGTAGAAACCGCACGGGTATCGATACGCTCGGCGTCTTTGGTTACCAAATGCGCTTTGATTTGAGTCAAGGCTTCCCGCTTCTTACGACCAAGAAACTGCACTGGAAATCCATCGCCTACGAACTACTATGGTTCTTGCGTGGCGATACCAACGTCCGTTACCTTAATGAGCACGGCGTGCATATTTGGGACGAATGGGCGACTCCCGACGGCGACCTCGGTCCCATCTACGGCGCACAGTGGCGGTCGTGGAAGGGGAGTGACGGACGGGTGATAGATCAGCTCGCAGAAGTACTCCAGCTGTTGCGTACAGACCCTGATTCCCGCAGGATGATTGTGAGTGCGTGGAATGTGACCCAACTCGCGGAAATGTCGCTCCCTCCCTGTCATATCCTCTTCCAATTTTACGTCTCTAACGGACGCCTCTCCTGCCAGCTTTACCAGCGAAGCGCAGATATCTTCCTAGGCGTGCCCTTCAATATCGCCTCTTATGCACTATTGCTACACCTCGTAGCGGCAACCGTGGGGCTACAAGTAGGCGAGTTCATACATACCCTAGGCGATGCCCATATCTACGTCAATCACCTTGAGGCTATAAAGCAACAGCTCACGCGTACGCCCTACCCGCTTCCGAGCCTAGAGCTGCTGCACACACACGACACCCTCGACGCTTATACCTACGAAGATTTCCACGTGCGTGACTACGTAGCGCACCCTCACATTGCTGGTGAGGTAGCTGTTTAACCCCGTTTTGTAAGGATCGTCAGGTAGAATGAAGAGACTCTCACGAAGGACAGCGCGTGCGTTGTCCCTTTTTTTTATGCTTACTCTGTTTACCCCCATTGCTGCCCAGCAGGATGGCACGGCGGAGCGCTTCCCGCGTGGGGATTACATCTCGCCCATGCCCATGCCTATCGCTCTCTCTGGGAGCTTTGGTTCTATCCGTTCGCGCCATTTCCACTCGGGGACGGATATGCGTACCTCTGGCGTGGAAGGAGAGGTCGTACGTGCCGTAGCGGTGGGCAACGTCGTCCGAATCAACGTCTCTACCTCGGGCTATGGAAACTGCATTTATGTGCAACATGCAGGCGGCGTAATGTCCGTCTACGGTCACCTTCAAGCCTTTGCGCCCCACCTCGAAGCCTACATCCGAGACCAACAGTATGCACAGCAAAAGGCCGAACTAGAGCTATATCCCGCCGTGGGTACATTCCCTGTTGCTCAAGCTGATCTCCTTGGCTGGTCAGGGAATACAGGCAGCTCGGGCGGGCCGCATCTTCATTTTGAACTGCGCCTTAAGAACGGCACGCTCCCTTACAACTCCTATCTTTCTGGGGTCTCCTATATCGACGCTACGCCGCCTACCTTCAAAGGACTCTACCTCTATCACATCGATGAACAGAACTACGAAGCTTCGCTCCATAACCGACGCGCCTTTACACCACGCTACAACTCCGCTCAAAAACGCTTTTATTTACCCGACACGCTCGCTTTAAGTAGTGTAGCGGGACTTGGGGTCGAAGTAACCGACATTGTGAATTCTAGAAGCCTTACATGCAACATCTCCGCCCTTGAGTGTTTCCTTGACCAAGAGCGCATCTATCACTTCGACCTTAACGCCATCTCTTTTGATGAAACCTCATACGCCGACGGGCACGTGGATTATGCCTTTCGAGCTAAGACGGGGCGGCGCATCCACCTCCTATTTCAGCAGCCAGGCAACCTCCTCTCGCGCTATCAGAACCAGAATCGCGGACTCTTGACCCTAGCCGACAACAAACCTCACCCCCTGCGCATCCGCGCCCTAGACGCTGCGGGTAACGCCGCCGAGCTTCACTTGGTGGTAAAAGGCTCTGGGCGTAAAACGGAATATAAAGCCACAGGGACGCGCATCGCGTGGAAAAGCGGCGGACAGATAGCCTCGCCCGACTATCACCTCTTCATCCCCGCCGGAGCGCTCTTTGCCGACCTGCTTTACCAAGGCAGTGTGCGTCGTCCTAAAAAGGGGCACATTGCACCCGAATACACCCTTCACAACGAGAATGTTGCCCTACGCAAGGCGGCTACCTTCACTATCCCTAAAACCGCCGTAAAGGACTCTATTCCGCTTGATAAACTCTATCTGGCACGCTGGGACGCAAAAAAGAAAGAGTACGCGTATTACGGTGTTCCTGCGCGAAATAATAAGGGACTGGTCTGCAACATCCGAGACTTCGGACGCTACACCCTCCTGCTAGATACCGTCGCGCCACGCATCGTCTCCCCACGATGGGATAAAGACGCACGCGGACAGACACTCCCCAAACCCTACTGTTTTGCCCTTAAAATCTCTGACAAAACGACCGCCATCCGCCGTATCTCTAGCACGATTGACGGGCAGTGGGCTCTCTGGGAGTTTGAACCCAAGACTGGGGAAATCTGGCATCAGGTCGACTCCACTCGCATGCCCCAGCAAGCCGAGCACCGACTACGCCTTATTCTTGAGGATGCCGTCGGCAATCGAGCCGAGTATACGACGACTTTTCGCTAAAAAATAGACGTCTACTTTTCGTAATACCGTATGGTACGTAGGATGACGTACTGCTGCTCGTTGTTACGGTAGAGAGTCCCGAGCGTCCAGTTCCCATATTCGTCGGGGCGCGACAAAACGAGCTTGTAGGTCTCAAAGGGCTTCTCTTCGCCGACGTGAATGCGCTTCTCAAAGACCTCCTGAGAGGAATACGTGATCTCCGAAGTATAATTAGCGTATGCGTTGTAAACGCTTCGGAAGATCTCCCCCCCCTTCTTATCGTAGGTATGCAGCTCTAGTTCAGAGAGTTTCCCCTCTTCGTGCACCTCGCGTTCTAGGACGCGCCCCTTCGAGTCTATCTTGACCGTCGCCAGATGATAGACCGAATCGATGGCCGCAATGTGCTGTTCCACGACGATGCTATCGCCCTGATAACGTAGGCTATAGGAAAAGAGCTCGGTGTTCGCGCGCAAATCCTTCGTACTCACCTTCTTGAGCTTACCGCCCCAAGACTCATACTCGAAGGTCTTGACGATGGGCTGTACGACCTGCTTGTCATCCTTGCCGTGATAGTCAAAGAGTTCGCTGAGCTTATTGTCTTTATAGGTCGCGTAGGTGGTCATTTCCCCCATGGAGAACTTCGAGCTCCAAGCGAGCTTATTCCCATCGTCGTAAGCGTAAATCGTGCGGTCGAGCGACATCCCCGCAAAGACCTGCGTCCACTCCGAGAGGTAGCCATCTTCGTTAAAGTTCATGTACTGCAACGAGTTCTTCCCATAGTTCATAAACCACGTGTCTGGGGCAGGATTGTCATTGAGCTCTTCTTGGATTTTGGGGAGTGAATAGACGGGCAAATCAAGCTCCTCAGACCCCTTCTGTGCTATCTGAAACGTGTTGGCATAGACGAGCTTAACAGGCCCCGCGAGGCGAAACCCTTCGCGGTTCAGACGCTGATCTTTCCGAAAGTCAAACGAGCTACAAAACAGCCCCACTGCAAGGGCAATTACGACAAATAGGTATTTCATTTCTAGCAACGATTCTGGGGGCTCTCCTCATAAGCCCGCCTACAAAAGTAAAAAAAAACGGACGCAGCATATCTGCCGCGTCCGCCTTTAACCCCTCCGCCCTTCCTGTCCCACGGATTGTTCATCATTAAACCACTGTATCTCAGTATTTTGTAGGGGCGTAGCGTGCTACGCCCGCAATTCGGCACGACGTGCCGCTCTGTTGATTATTCCACGCCTCTCTTTCACCACGGGCCGCGCGCCCCCGCCCCCTTAGCCTTGCTAAGGCTTCGGAAATCTTAACAAGAGGTTGCGATAATATTCATATTGCCGCCTACGCAGGGCGATCTCTGCAGGCAGCCCCTCACTAATCGAATGCACGAGAGTATGGAACTTGTCGAGTATCGCTACGATTTGCTCCTGCACCGCGAGCGGGGGAAGGGGGATAGGCACTTTCTCCAAATTTCTATTGTACAGCCTTTCTATGGTTCCTTTGTCTGTCTTCCATGTCACGATTCCGTAATAGTAATAAAGAAAACGATTAAGGACGAGTGACTCATCATTATCTATCCATACGATATTGCTATCTTGAAAATAAGCGGGTGCGCCGTCATAAATGACTAATCGCCCAATAGTGCCAGAAGCGGAGATGAGCACGTCGCCCATTTTAGGAAATGGGTAGCGTCTACGATATTCTTCATAAAGTTCGTAGGAAATATAGGCGTCGGCTTCTCTACCAAACGTCCCTATTTTGTAGAATGGGATGTCGCCTTTAGGCGTTGTTTGCTCTCTAAAAATACGCCGACACATACAAACCTTACCTATTTCCCCGAGCGGCTTCCACGCCACTTCCTTATCAAACCGCAGCAGCTTATTGCGATAGTATTCGTACTGCTGGGTACGGAGCGCGAGCTCAGTTTCGAGCGCTTCGATAAGCGCGGTAAACTTGTCCAATATCTCCACGATACGCTCCTGCACCGCGAGCGGGGGAAGGGGGAAATCTATAGCAAGTAGCTTCTTTCTATCAAGACTTGGCGGATAAGCCTCTCTATTCACCATTGCGTATATATGCTGTTGCCAGCTAGCTAGAAAATAGTACAAGAATTTGTTATGTAACTGTTCGCAGTTAGAGACAACAGAATAGCAGACATCATTCGCCCAAAAACGCAGCTCTTGCCAAGCGATAACACCTGCTGTACCATATTGTGCAATCGTTACCGTATTTGCTTCTCTATTGTAACGGTCTAGAAAGCCCATATAACCAACCCCACCACTTACTACGGGATATGTACCGTCCTTTATCAAATCTTTTTTCGTTACCCGTTCTCCACGAACTATTTGGCACACCTCCCCGAGCGGCTTCCACGCCACCTCCGCGCCCCCCAGCAGTTGTTCTAGATAGGTCATTGCTGCGATTGTATTTTCGGACTAAAGGTAGGGAAATCGCCTTTAATCTCCTTACTGTCCCCACCCCCGCAACGCTTCGCGCCGAATCGCGATCCTTTCTCTCATTTCACTGGGCTGTGCGCCCACACACCGCACCGTAACTCGGCACGGCGTGCCGCCTTCCTCCACCCCAACGGGCGCAATAAAAAATACCGCTAAAAACCACACCAGCGGGTGGGGGTCTTAGCGGTATTTTTAGCCTAGAAGCTGACCCTAGGCTAGCAACGCTTGTGCGTTATTATGATTACTCTCTCACTATCTGCAT
>CAJPTV010000040.1 GCA_905373665.1 Bacteroidia bacterium | reverse complement strand
TGCTCCTTGTTCTGCCGCACACCCCGCAGGTCTGGGTCGCCTATATCCTTGGTTTCGAGGTAAGCGACGGGGGTATTCTCTTTGTTGAGCAGCACGATGTCGGGCGCGCCACACTCGATGCGCTTCGGCTCGTTAAGTACACGGAAGCGGCTAAGTTCTGGTAAGGACGAGAGTAACTCCACCAAGGCAGGGCGCAGGCTGTTCTCTGTGGTTACGCCCGTCTTGTATTCTTTGGCAAGGCGCTCTAGATAGGCTCGTAATGGTGTGGGCATTGTGGCATTTTTGGTAAGGCAAAGATAACAGAAGAGCGTCTAAAGGCTTCTAGACTGTTTTTTGCGGTTGCGCCCCCCCACTGTGTTTTTACGGCAACGCGTTACACTTGCTTACTGCGCTTTGCCCCTTCCCCACAAGTGATTATTCCGATTAACGGCAAGAGGTTACTCCCTGAGATCCGTCACCGTTACCCCCTTGAGCGCCTTCGTATCAAGGGTAAAGTTCGTGCGTACCTTGGCATTAGGGTCGAACTTCATAATCTTTACCACGTAGTTCACCCCGTCGCGTCCGAGGTAGGTAAATTGCGCTGGGTGTAAATTCTTTTGGTAAAGCGCCACGTGGATTTGCGAATAGGGCGCATTCGTATCATGCGGGTAGAGCGTGAGGTCGTAATAACGCGTCGTCCCCTCCGTCCGTTCACCACGATAGCGCGTCCTAAACGTAGCCCCTAGATGAGAAAAGAGCCGCAACGGGTTCTCAATAGGCGAAAGCGAAGCGGTGTCTACCGTATGCACTACGACCTCCTTCTGCGCAGGGCTATACTGCCAACGCGACGCCCCATCAGAGTAAAGCTCATAGCCCATCCCAGAGAAGTAGAAAGCACGCCCACGCGCCTCGAGCTTAGCTGTATAGGTGCGCGGAGATTTCCATTGCGGGTGTTGCAGCTCAAAGCCCACCTCGGCAGCAAAGCTCTTAAGCGAGGACATCTTTTCTTCAAAGCGTGCCGCAATCTCTGAGCCGCGAAGCTCCTCCTCACCGACAGGCGCTTGGGCATAAAGGGGCAAAAAAAAGGCTACGCCCAGCCCGAGGAAAACCATCAGGCTTAGGCGTAGCAATACTCGACTTCCGAACATTACGACGGGATTAGATCACTAAGAGAGTAAATCACTAAGATAACTAACCCCAACAAGAAGCGCAATCATCAACAGCGTAAAGAAGAAGATCTTCCAGAAGCTCAAGGGGAACTTACCATAAACCTTACCCGTCATCCCATTCACCACCACTTGGTAAACCTTGTTCTTGTAACGGAACGACGAAACCCAGAAGGGCAGCACCAAGAGCTTGAACTTCTTATCCTCAAGCTCCATATCCATTGCGTGAATCCGCTGTTCATCCCCACCAATGTCATGACGAATGAGCTCCCGTGTCGCCTCCTCCATCTTCTTGTGGGCAAACTCAAAGCCTTGGATGAAGTCGGTCGTGTAAATCTGCGTAACGAACCCCGCAAAATAGGCATTGTTGTAGGTCTTGTAAGCCTCGACCTTCCAGTCTGTTACATTGTCAAGGATGCTACGGTCAATGCTGTCTACCGCAGGTACGAGCACGTCATCAAAGAAGTCTGCGACCGACCCTGTCACCTTATACCATCGGATGATCGTCTTAGAATTTCCGTCACTATCAGATATCGTCTCTCGTTCCCCACGCTCCCCGACGTAGGTACAGCTCATCTGTGCATCGTAAGTCCAAAAAGGGAGGTAGAGCCCACTAAAACGCTTACTCCCGATCTCACTCTTGCGCGCCGCATTGGGAGCAAACCACTTGCCTCGAATCCACTTCTTAAAGGCTTCGCCACACTTCTTTTGTGAAAAAGCGAATGGGACGACGTAGTTCGGCTCCCAGAAGTTCGCCAAGTGCGCTTCGTTATTTTCCAACGGCGAGTCGCAGAAGGGGCAACGCTGCGACTGTACGTGTGGGTCAAACGTCGTGGTCGCGCCACACTGTTTACACGTCACCTCATACAACGCGTCGCCGCCGTGCTCCTCAACCTCCGTTACACTGACTTTCTGATTCTGAGCTCCTTGCGTATAGAAAGGCGCACGCGTTTCACGCTCTACCCACTCTTCGTAGTCGTTTTCTATAATCTCGCCGTCTACGTGGGGGATGGGCTGCTCAGCCTCACAATAGATACACTTCAGTTGCTGCGCCTCGGGCGAATACTGCATCTGCCCGCCACACGACGAGCACGTGAACTGCATCGCACTAGTATTTTCTGCCATCGTTTTAGGTATCAAAGGTTAGTTCATTGGAGGAGGCGTGGGCTGAAAAAGAACAGCAAGCGCGGGCACGCCACTCGCAGGCGTCCACTGCTGCAACCCCGCCATCCAGACCATGGTCGCTGGGGTCAATTGTCCGGCCTGTACCAGTTGTTGTAACTGTGCAAAGTCAAACGGTCCTTGTTGCGCCCCATTCAAAGCAACATGCACAGCTAAAGCTGGCATAGCACCGGGTATGGGGGGCGGCATCGCGCCGGGCATAGGAGGAGGTACTTGCGCCCCTCCCATCGGCTGCTGCATCGGTTGTCCGTAGGGTTGCTGATAAGGCTGTCCTTGCATCGGCTGTTGCATTTGCGGCTGTTGTTGCCCAAAGCCCCCTGCCATCTGACCAGCCATCGCCATACCCATCCCCATGCCCATCATGCTTTGCGCCATCTGAGCTGCAGCACCCGCCTCGCCACCTTTGCCCATAGAGTCGGCAAACTGCATCTGGGTATAAGTCCCCATATTCTCCTTTCCAATAATGCCCATGCTGGCACGACGATCGAGAGCCTCCTGTACCGCTTCTGGCAACGAGATGTTCTCCACCAAGAAGGTCGTAAGCTTCAAGCCATATTGCGACACACTCGGCTTGAGAATCTCCTGTATCTTTTCCGAATACTCGTTCAGGTTCGACGCCATATCGAGCACGGGAAGCTTCGACTCAGCCACCGCGTCGGTAAAACGCGTAACAATAAAGTTGCGAATCTGAGCGGAGATCTCCTCTGTCGTAAAGTCTGGGTTCGTCCCCGCAATCTCGGTAATCAGCGTCTTGGGGTCTTCGTCAACCCGAAAAGCAAATGAGCCAAAGGCACGGATGCGAATCGGTCCGAACTCTGGGTCGCGCAACAAGATAGGCTGTTTCGTCCCCCACTTCTGGTTAAGAAACTGTTTTGTGTTCACAAAGATCACATCCACCTTGAAAGGGGAGTTGAAGCCATGCTTCCATGACTTGAGCGTAGTCAAGAGGGGCATGTTCTGCGTCGTGAGCGTATAGCGCCCCGGGCCGTAAACATCGGCAAACTTCCCCTCGTCCATAAAGATCGCCATTTGCGACTCGCGGACGGTAAGCTGTGCCCCATTCTTAATTGCATTTTGAAAGCGAGGGAACTTCCACAAGAGAGTGTCGTTCGTTTCGTCCACCCACTCAATGACGTCAATAAACTCGCCACGTATAAAATTCATCAAACCCATTGCCGTGTCTTTTTGGTTCGTTATTTCGCCAACAAAGATAAAAAAGGAATGTAAGTCCGACGTGCCGCCACGACAAATTGCGTCATTGGGTATAAAAAAAGCCCCCCTAAACGGAGGGCTGTAGTATCACACTCTCGTCAGAGACGAGAGGACGCGCTTACTTTAACTTCTTACGGATATCCTTCGGCACGGCGTCTTTGTGCACCACGATGTTCATCGTCTTGTAACGCACAAACGCTTCCGATGCATAGAAATACCCCTTGTACGGTCCTTCGGCTGTCCAGCTATTCTTCACCTTGTAGTACTTCGTGCCGTTCTGGTCTTTGGCAATCCCCACAATCACCATCCCGTGGTCGTCGGTCGTTTCCCAGTTGTCAAAGGCTTGCTGACGAAGCTCTTGGGTTATTTTTAGCTCAGGTACGGGGGATACAATTTCCTTAATCTTCTCTTCCTTTTCCTTCCTGCTAAGCGATGACCACTTCAAAGACTCCATGCCCGCAACCTCTTCGCTTGACTCATCGGGCATGATAGCAATCCCCTTTTTCCACATAAAGCCCGTTTCACTCACGTCACTCCCCCACGCTACCGAATAACCATTGTTGAGCGCATTGTCGATGATCTGCATCATTTCATCCAAGGGGACATTCTGTGTCGACGAACGACGCCAGTTGTCTTGGATCTCTAAAATGAACGGCTCGTAGAAAGGGTGATGGGTGTACGAGGTGTAGGATTCGTAATCTTCGTATTTCAGCCCCAAACTCTCGCCAAAACTCTTGGGGGTGTACTTCTTACCCTTGTAGGTGAATTCCGCGGGAATTTGCCCCAAATACGCCGAAAGAACACCATCGTAACCACGTAGCCACGCCGTAGAAAGACGACGGTTGCCATTCTTGTTCACAGCATCCACGTACGCACGCAAGATGTTATCCAATTCTTCGTGCGTATGGTTCTTTTCGCCATACTCTAGCCCCTTGTACGCTTCTTCTGGCACAGCCCCGTACTTCTTCAGCACTTGGAAGACGTCGCCAAACGAGCCCCCTGCTGCGAATTCCATAGTACCGTGGTAGCGTACGTAAGCCTCTGCCTTGTCGTGGTAATTGTTGTAAACCACGAACATCTCAGAGAGGTCATATTCCCCTTTTTTCATACGCATCAACTCGGCCTCGATGAAGCTCAGAGCCGAGAAGCTCCAGCATGTCCCCGAACGGTGCTGGTCTTTTACCGAGGTCTGTGGTACGGTCACCACGTCAGTAAACTGGAAATTAGTACTGTCTTTTTTGCAATCCTGTGCGTGCACGAGCGGGGCACTCATCCCCACCCACGCTAGGAAAGCGAACGATGCTAAAATCTTCATTGTGTATTACTAGTTTGTTGACAAATGTTCGTCTAAAATATTTCGTTTGCTGCCAGACGGCGCACCCGTTCCAAATCCTCAGGCGTATCCACAGAGAGAGATTCGTCGCGCACCTCCCGAGTCTGCACCGAAAAACCATGGTACAACCAACTCAGTTGCTCGAGCCCCTCACAACGTTCCAATAACGAGGGCGAGGCTATCGGTAGTCTCAGCAGCGCCTCGCGCCGAAAGGCGTAAATCCCGATATGTTTGAGGTAAGGGTAGTCCACAGCATTGCGCTCGTACGGGACAACGCTCCGACTAAAGTAAAGTGCCCTTCCCCGTACATCTACGACCACCTTCGGCGCATTGGGGTTGCCCACCTCCTCATCTTTCCGAAACGGACGTACTAGGGTGGCAATCTCCGTGTGCTCATCCTCAAACGCCGAAATCAACGTGCGCACGGACTCAGGGTCTAGAAAAGGCTCATCGCCTTGGAGATTGATTACAATCTCGTAATGTTCCCCCGCCGTCTTCTCAATATGCTCCAAGGCTTCAATACAACGGCTCGTACCACTGACATGCGCCTCGCTTGTAAGCACCACCTCGCCACCAAAAGCACGTACTGCCTCCACAATCCGCTGATCATCCGTCGCGACCACGGCTTTTCCTACCGCTCGCACCCCACGGCGATACACCCACTCAATCATCGGGTGACCGCCGATCTCCTTAAGGGGCTTCCCCTCCAACCGCGTAGAGGCGTAGCGCGCTGGGATGATGGCTATAACCTTCTTCATCATTTGCTTTAATAAGAAAAGGACGAAATACGCCTACCGCAAAGATAGTAACGTATTTCGTCCTGTAATGCCACCGCCCCACGTAGCAGCGAGGCAGCCCTGTTTCTTTACCCTATTTCCCCAGCTTCTTAGCCACCTGTGCAAGCATGTCGCGCGTCATCGAAGCCAAGTCCCACTTCGGCGACCAGCCCCACTCGGCGCGAGCACAAGAGTCATCCAACGAATTCGGCCACGAACGGGCAATAGACTCCCGCACGGGGTCAATCTCATAACGCATACGGAACGAGGGGATCTCCTTCTGTATTGCCGCGTAAATCTCTTCTGGCGCAAAGCTCATAGAGGCTACATTAAAGCTATTGCGGTGCTTTAGCTTTGACGGATCGGCTTCCATCAGCTGTACGATACCGTCGAGTGCATCAGGCATATACATCATGTCCATATACACACCTTGCGGGATGGGGCAAATAAACTCCTCGCCCTTTACCGCAGCATAGTAAATCTCTACCGCATAGTCCGTCGTACCTCCGCCTGGGAGGGTCACATAGCTAATAATCCCTGGAAAGCGAACGCTACGTGTATCAACGCCAAAACGAGAATGGTAATAGTCGCTGAGCAGCTCGCCCGAAACCTTACATACACCATACATCGTGTTGGGGCGCATGATCGTGTCTTGCGGCGTCTTATCCTTAGGCGTATCATTCCCAAATGCGCCGATAGAGCTGGGGGTAAAAACCGCACAACCCAATTCCTTCGCCACGTTGAGCGTATTGAGGAGAGCCCCCATGTTCAGCTGCCATGCGAACTCTGGGCGTTGCTCGCCCAAGGCGGAAAGAAGCGCCACAAGGTTGAATAGCGTATCCACCTTATGTTTCTTTGCCAAGGTGGCAATAGCATTCGCATCCGTCGCATCCGCCGTTTCAAACGGACCCGCAGCAGCAAGTACTGGATTGGGTTTAAGATCTGCGGCTATGACATTATCCACACCGTATACCTTACGCAAATGGGGGACGAGTTCCGACCCTATCTGTCCTCCAGCTCCTAGCACCAAGATCTTTTTCATCGTATTCTAAGGTTTCTTGTTCCAAAGATTTCACACAGCAAAGATATACAACCCTTTGCGAAAGCACTATGCGCAGTGGTTGGGGAAATATATTCGGTTTAGTTCCGAGATTAGCGCTCGTGTCCGAGACGTGCTATAATAGCCGTGGTCAAACTTCCTGATGGGTTCTATGCCGTAACGCGTACTGCCCAGAAAGAGCTCCTGTGCTCGCAGCACGTCCTCCTGTTTTAATGGTCTTTCCACAAAAGAGTACCCAGCTTGCCTTGCTAAGATTTTCACAATCTCGCGGAATGGGTCATAACGTAACCCCTCTTCGATAGGTGGGGTCTCAATCCGCCCCTGAGCAATGCAATAGAGATCGCGCAAGCTCGTCTGTATGACACGGTCGTGGGTGTTGTAATACACGCCATCGGTATACGTAAAGCGCCGACAAAAGACCTCACACTGCCAACGGTAAGGGTCAACTAGGGGGCGAGAACGCAGGACGTTTTTCGGATCGAACAGCTGCCTACTAAACGTTGCTATCACGCCCGAGGGCGGCTCTAGCTCAAAGAACTTTCCTTTGAGAGGGAAAGCCTCGATAAGAATCGAAGTCTGCGCACGCACAACATCTAAGGCATCGGGTATATAACGCAAAAAACACGTCACGCGGAGGATGGTATTCCCGTAGTAGTGGTTCGCCTGCAATAAATCACCAAAGACTTTACGCAAGGTCTCCTGTTCTAGAAAAAAGACGTCAGGATAGTCATTCTCCGCAATACTATCTTTCAAATACTGGTAATACCTCCCGAAATAAGGCACCTCGCTAGCGTACGCTCGCACATCAAACCAAAAGCCCGCACGAAAGGCCTCACGCCAATCCGCGAGGGTAAAAATCGGGTCTGTCACAAAATAATACTTCCCATCGAGCCAACACTTCACTCGCGCTGGTTTTTTGATTCTACGGTAAGGGAAATGTTCTTCCATTGCTAAAAAGAGGGGAACGACTCACCAGCAGCCAACACTGACGGTGGTGGTTAAGAAAAGCTCAACAAATGCTGCACAAACTCCTTTGCGAGATGAGGGTCTATGTCGACCACAGGATACACAAGCCCATAAAGAGCGCCGAAAAGGTGTGCATTGTGGTCGATATTGTCCACGGCACGGCGCGCCATATACCACGAGTAGGCTAAATATGCCACCCCGAGGATAATCCCAGGGAGAGCAATAAGTCCCAACAAATAGAGGCGCGCCCATGGGTCAAAGAAGATCTCTGCAAAGACCAATGCTGAGACTCCGCCCGAGGCGCCGACACTCACCGTGTTCCGATTCTTCTGTAAGAGTAGGCTAAAGAGACCTGCTGTAATCCCCCCGCCCAAATAGAGGAAAAGAAACTGTACCAACGGGAAGTATATCACCTCCATTTCATGGAAATACAACAGTCGCTGATAAAGCACCTCCCCAAAGGAGTAAAAAACGTACATGTTGATAAAGAGGTGCATCCAACCCCCGTGTACGAACATATGCGAAAGGAGGCGATAGAGCTGTCTACGCTCCACCGTTTCATAGTAAGAGAGAGCCAAGCGGTAAAAAATATCTCGACGCGAGAGTGCCCACAAAGAGACCCCAACGGTGACAAGGATAATCGCAACGACCACCATCCCCTCGCTTTAAGCAAAGATTTGAAGTAAAAGCTGCTTTACCGCTTCAAACTCCTGATTGGTACTCTTGTCGCGGGAGATAACCCCTGTCTTTATCTTTTGGTCAAAGTCACGCAAGAGTTCAAAAATCTTCGCACAACGTGAGGGGTCAAAAGTCTTGGATGCGATGATATACTCCTGTTGCTGACTCTGCGGTATCCCCATACGTTGAAAGATCTCGTCATTGTCCATCTTCCGCTTCAATACCCCGTAGAGAAAAGTCGTACGGAAATAACGGTAAAGAGTTGCCACCACGAGCTCGAGAGCTATCGCGTCAGCTCCTGTGGTAAGATTCTCTAAGATGGGGATCACCTTCGTAATGTCCTTGGAAAGAAGGAGCTTCGTTAAGTCACTCAACGTATAGGTCTTATTCGCCTTACTCCCTTCAAGCACCTGTAGCGTAATCTGCTGCTCTGCCTCCTCTGGGATTATCGACGCAATCTTCCGAATCTCATTATCAATGAGCATCCAGTTAGCACCGTAAAGCGTCTTCAAACGAAATATTGCGTTGGAGGCTATCGTAAGGTTATATTGCTTTGCAATGAACTCTATTACACGGTCGCCCCGACTTTCATAAATCAGCTGGAAAGAGAACAGCTCGCCACTCTTTGCAACGATATCCATAATCTTCTTAAGCTCCGGATTCTTCTTAAGCTCCTTTGCGTCCACCTCTGTGCCAAACTGCAAGACGATAACCGCCGTCGGGTTCGGACGCTCAAAGAGCGGGAGAAGCGTTCCCCAATCTTTCACATTCTCCGCCTCTCGGATAGAAATCAACGTCCGCGGTGCCCCTCCACGTGGCGCCGCCCCCCCTATTGCATAAATGTCCGATTCTAGCCTCTCAGAGCTTGAGAGAATGACCTTGTAGAAGTTCCAGTACCTGTGCTCTGGCAATACAGCGTTTTCTTCAATAATGTTAGCGAGCAACATCGAGAAGTAAGACACCTTGTCTTGCCCATGCAAAAAGTAAAAGGGCGCAAACTGCCCTTCGCGCGCCCGCGTAATAGACGCTTGCAGGTCGTTTACGAACTTCGAGACATCGCTAACCCAGCCCGCCATGCTACCAATTTATTGCGAAACGATGGTTTGACGCAGAAAGACTTTATCGCCCTTGCGCACCTTGGTCGGGACTCGGAAGGCACCCACAGCTCCCTTCTTAAGTTCGTTACAACGCTCGCCAGCATCATTCCGAAGCTCCTCGACCGTTAAGGTCACTACCCCCGTTGTCTCCCCAATGATAAAAAGCGAATCCCCTACGTGTAACCCCTCAGAATGAATCACCACCTCCGCAACCGAAAGCCGATCGTAGAAGTTACGCACCAGCCCCAATTGCACCTTCTTCTCCGTAGCTGCAGAACCATAGTGTGGCGACCACTCCCCCAAGCGTTGCCCGAGGTAATACCCATTCCAAAAGCCGCGATTAAAGACCGAAGTCAAACGCGCATCCCAAGCAGCCACCATCTCTTCGTTCCAACGCCCCTCCGCTAAAGCATCTGCAGCCTCCCGATAGCACTGCGTGACGGTCAAGACATACTCTGGCGCACGTGCACGCCCCTCTATTTTGAGTATAGAGACCCCCGCATCCGCGATTTTATTAAGGAAATGAATGGTCTTCAAATCCTTTGGCGACATGAGATACTCGTTGTCTACCTCGATGGCATTGTCCGTCTCCTTGTCTCGTAGCTCATAACTCCGCCGACAGATCTGCACACACGAACCCCGATTTGCCGAACGATTCACCTCATGGAGACTTAAATAGCACTTGCCCGAGATGGCCATACACAGCGCACCGTGTGAGAAGATCTCTATCTGTATCAGCTCACCACTCGGTCCACAAATCTGCTGCTCTCGGATGTCGTCTGTGATACGACGCACCTGCTCCAAACTCAATTCTCGCGCCAGAACCGCCACATCTGCCCAATGGCTATAGAACTTCAATGCTTCCGTATTCGAGATACTGAGCTGTGTGGAGAGATGCACCCGCAGCCCTAACTCCCGCGCCATCACAATGACAGCTTGGTCACTCGCGATGATGGCATCCACCCCCACGCGTTTTGCAAGCACGAGAGTTTCGCGCACCGCTTCGAGCTCCTCGTTATAAACGATCGTATTCACCGTAAGGTAAAGCTTCACCCCCGCCTTGTGACAAATTTCAACAGCTTCGGGCAGCGTTTCTACCGTAAAATTCGTGTTTGAAGAGGCGCGCATATTCAGCTCGCCCACCCCAAGAAAGACCGAATCTGCCCCACCTTGGATGGCGGCACGTAAACAAGCAAAATTGCCCGCGGGGGCTAAGACCTCTAAACGTCGCATAGCTTGGTGGTTCTATTTTTTCGTTGTAAGGAAATGCTTGCGCATCCACTTCGGTAAAAGAAAGACCCCCACGATGAGATAAGGGTAATAGGTAGCTAGGCGCCAAATAAAAGCCAAGACGATCGCCACTGCCCCTAGGTGTTCTGGGGCTACGGGGATAAAATCGCCCAAGTAACGCGTAAAGACATACTCTGCAAAACCACTCCCGCCCGGGGTAGGGCTTACGAGCATCATAATCCACATCACCAGCTGCCGAGCAAAGATGAGGAAATGATCATTGACCGCAAAGAAGGCTAACAAGATGGCATTCACCACCCAATAGCGCGATGTCCAAGAAAGGAAGGTCGCCAAGAAAGCCTTAAACCAATAGCGGAAAGGCTTCCGACGAAACTCCTGCGAGGTCTGAATGATCTCCGTCCCCGCTTGATGCGCCCCCTGTTTCCAACGCCGCAGTACGGGAAGCTTAAAGATTTTCAAAAGCAACCACTTCAGCCCCCGTGGGTTAACAAAGAAGCCGTAGGCAAGGATTCCCACATAAACCGCCTTAATCGCATACCCAAGGGTGGCAACAAGGAAAAGCCCTCCCGTCCAAGAAAAAGCATCGCCCCCGATGGAAAAAAGCTGCGTTCCCCCCACCAAAAGCAACAAGATGGGGAACATGACAAGGAAATAGATCTCGTCAAGGAAGCTCGTCGCCATCACCACTGCCGAGCTACGCCCGACCGAAAGCCCCTCTTTGGTCACATAGAGGATCGCTACGCTCGTTCCCCCAATGGCCGAGGGCGTGATAGCCGAGGTAAACTCCCACAACATAATCACGCGCAAAGCCTGAAGGAAACTCAGTCGCCCCTCCGAAAGAATCCGAATACGCCACACATACCCCAAATCGCGCCCCAACATAAAGAGCAACGCTACGAAAAACCAAAGGAACACATCCCACGACCACGATACGAAGCTCATCGCCTCTGGGCGGAACTCCCGATAGAATAGAAAGCCCACCACCCCTAACCCAATCAGGACAGGGAAAAGCGCTTTATAGGTCTTCACACTCCGCAACGGGGACTCTGGGGTAGACACAGGCTGTTGAGGTAGGTCTGCCATTCTTGCTCCTTCTTTTCTCTAAACTAATACTTCTCGCTCCTTCGTACCGCGCTTCTCACTCACGATACCTGCACGACACAGCTGATCGACGATACGCGAAGCGCGTGGAAAACCAATCGCAAACGCTCGTTGGATATTCGAGGTCGAGCACGTCCCTTCCGCTATCACATACGCCTTCACTTTCTCAAAAAGAGGGTCTAGCTCACCACTTCCTCCACTGTAACTATCGTCCTTACCGCCACCCGCTGAAGTCTCCACATCGGGCAGAGACCATGCGGAGAAATAACTCTGCTGTTGCCCAATATACTCAGTAAGCTTCGCCACTTCCTCCGTACTCAGGAATGCACACTGCACACGGTCTACGTTCAGCCCCTCGGTCTTGACCAACATATCCCCACGCCCTATCAAACGATCCGCCCCTGGCATATCAAGGATCGTCCTAGAGTCCGTCCCCGAAGTCACGCGGAAAGCTATTCGTGCTGGGATGTTTGCCTTAATCTTCCCCACCAAGATATCGGTCGTCGGACGCTGTGTTGCAATCACAAGGTGTATCCCAGGCGCACGCCCCAACTGTGCCAAACGCATAAGTGGCGGGACGACGTCGCTACTCGAGGTCATCATCAGATCAGCAAACTCATCCACGATCACCACAATACGCGGCATGTAGGCATGCCCCTTTTCAGGATTCAGACGCCGCGCCACAAACTTCTCGTTATACTCCGTGATATTACGCACCTGCGCCTCCTTGAGCATATCCAGACGATGATCCATCTCTAGGCAGAGCGAGTTGAGGGTATAGATCACCTTTTCCGAATCGGTAATGATAGCTTCCTCCTCCTCGGGCAATTTCGCAAGGAAATGCTTCTCTATCTTGGCATAGAGCGAGAACTCGACCTTCTTCGGGTCGACCATAACCAGCTTCACCTGCGAAGGGTGTTTTTTGAAAAGGATGGAGGCAATAATAGCATTCAACCCGACCGACTTCCCCTGCCCCGTAGCCCCAGCCACGAGCAAGTGAGGCATCTTCTCAAGGTCTACCACAAACGCCTCGTTCGATATCGTGCGCCCTAAGGCTAAGGGCAATGCCCCCTTATGCTCTTGGAATTTCTTAGACTCCAGTACCGAAAGCATCGATACCGTAGCTGGTTTCTGGTTCGGAACCTCAATACCGATAGCCCCCTTACGGATGAAAATCCGCACACCAACGGCCTCCAAACGCATAGCAAGGTCTTTCTCCAAACTCTCAATCTTGCTGACACGTATCCCTGGCGCAGGCAAGATCTCGTAGAGCGTAACTGTCGGCCCGATCGTCGCGACGATCTTCTCTATCTCAATATTGAACTCCGCGAGCGTCTTCGTGATCCGCCGATTGTTATCATTCAACTCCTCAGGGGTAACGAGCTGTGCATCGTCATCATGACGCTCTAAGAGCGTGAGGGGCGGCTGCGTGTAATGCGCGAGATCGAGAGTCGGGTCATACGGTTCTAGGTTCGTAAACTCTCCCTCCTCTTCAGCCTCCTCCGTAGGAGGTATATAGACCTCAAACGTAGCTTCTTCTGCAGGGAACGTTTCACCCAATAACTCTGATTCGTCTTCTTCCACCACAACAGGTCGTAGAATCACCTCCTGTGGTCTCTCTACGTGTTCTGATTGAGGCGGCACAACCTCAAACGGTATAGACGCCTCTGCGTTACTCTGTTCGGAGGGCTGTTGCGTCAGCGCATCGTTCGTATCTGGCTCAGCTTCCCCCTTTGAGGTTTCTTTTTCTATTGCATCTCCTACAGGCTTAGGCGCAAGAGTGACATCCGATTCCTCTGCAGGAGTTTCCACAACTGGCGTAACCACACGACTAAGACGCCGATTCCCCTCAATACGGAACAAACGCCCCAAATACTGTAAAAAGGAAAGAAAAACGACCGTAAGACGAGGATGTAACCATATCAAATAATTCACACTCAGAAAAAGGAGTAAAAGACCAGCCCCCACCAGACTCATAAAGTCTATCAACCACGTTGAGACATAGTAGCCAAACTTTCCCCCGAGCCCGAACCCTAGGAATCCTCCCGTCTCACGAAAGAGGTAGCCCAAGACCACAGAAGAGAGCAACATCCCCAAAAAGAGGAGCACCTGCCGCTTTATCCAACGCGAAAAACGGATACGGAAAATCCGCAAAGCATACATAAAACACAGTAACGGAAAAACAAACGCCGCAAGACCAAAGCCGTGGGTAATCAATGAGGAAGCAAGACGCGCCCCCAACGGTCCACTCACATTACTAGCCTCAAAATCCCCTGGACTAAAGATGTTTTGCCATGAAAGACTCTGATCCTTGGACCAGACAAAAAGGTGCGAAAGCATCGCAAAGAGAAGAAAAAGACCGAACAGGAGCATCAACAGCCCCCCAGAGAGCACCAAACGCTCATCCACCTTACCTCCCTCCGAAGCGGGAGTGGCAGACTTCCGTCTAGACTTCGACGGTTCGCTAGCCCGTGGTGGAGTGGACTTTTCTCCCTCAACTGGTTCTTGCTTCTTTTCGCTTGGCATCTACCGTTCGTTACTTTTCGATCTCAATAACTGGAATGCACTTTCTGGTAAACCTAATTCCCTAAAAACCTGATCGTAAGGAGCTCGCTTTATCTTCTTGGAATAGGGCATAAGACCATACCGCCCTCGCACACTGACCTCGAGTTCCACGGTATGCGAACTTAAACTAAGGGCTGCTAGCATAAAACGGAACTCGTCGCTAGGAGTCCGAAACAAGAGGTCTATTTGCCCCTCTACCAACGTCGTCTTCTTACGCGGCATCTTCAACGGATGTCGTAAAACGATATCAGCAAGCTCTGTACCATCGAGCCAAAGCGTCGCTTTAGCTTTTGAAAGCACTAACTTTCGCGGATTGGGATTGTAGACCTGTGCCCCGAGGTGGACGGAGAGCCCCTCGAGGTGAAGGTCTACCACTTTCTCTATCTGTGGGGCGGTCGGAGAGCCACAAGCGCAAAATAGCAGCGCGGTCAGCACTCCAAGGGTGAACAGAAATCGGTTACGCCAATAGGTCATCTGCTATTAAAGCGACAGAGACGCGGATGAGCCCACGTCTCTGTCTTCTGGGTCTAAAGGTAAAATGACTTAGTCCTCATTTTCTAGAGCGGCAGCCAACTCGTCGGTCATCTCGAGGTTGTGATAAACGCTCTGCACGTCATCATTGTCCTCAAACTCACGGACAAGACGGAAGACCTTTAGCGCCTCATCAACCTCAAGCATCTTCAGGTCATTAGGGATGCGTTGCAGCTCGGCATTCTTGGGCGTAATCCCCAGTTCCTCCAAGCGCTTCTGCATCGTGCCGAAGTCCTCGAGTGCTGTGCGTACGGTAATGTTATCCTCTTCACGTTCGATATCCTCGGCGCCCCCCTCGATGAGTTCCATCTCGAGCGCCTCGTCATCTAATCCCTTAGCTGCCACATCTTCTGGGTTCAATTCAAAGACCCCTTTCTGTGCAAAAAGGAAGCTGAGCGAACCGTTCGTACCGAGCGAGCCGTTCCGTTTCGTAAAGATCGAACGGATATTGCTCACAGTGCGGTTATTGTTATCGCTCAGACACTCGATGAAAATAGCAACCCCACCTGGCCCATAGCCCTCGAAGGTGAGTTCTTGGAGGTTCTCTGGTTCCTTCTCCGCCTTGTTGATAGCGCGCTCAATGTTGTCCTTGGGCATATTGATCCCCTTGGCATTGTTGACCGCCACGCGGAGTCGTGGGTTACCGTTGATATCCGAACCGCCCTCTTTTACGGCAATCGTAATTTCCTTAAGTACGCGAGAGAACGCCTTGCTTCGCTTTGCGTCGGCAGCCCCCTTCTTACGCTTGATCGTAGACCATTTATTATGCCCTGACATCGAATCTTCCTTCTAAAACATAACTAGAACAGTACGACAAAGGTAATCATTTCAAAAATACCGTGTAATAAATAAGCCGCCCCAGTTTTACCTGAGGCGGCTTCCTGTTTAATGGAAAGAGAACTAGTGTTTAATTGCCCGAACCACCTTTCTAACGCCATTTTGAGCCTCTATACGTACAAAATAGAGCCCTGCGGGGAGTGCTTCAGTATCAACAATCATCTCTGTGGCAGAGAACGCCCCAGCTCGTACCATGAGCCCCGCGGCATTGACGAGCTCATAACGAGCCGCCACACCCTCAGGATTCTCAATCCGTAACTGTGTGGTAAAAGGATTAGGTGCAACAGCGAGCGAGGCTAACACTGCATCTTCTACCGCCGTCCCTGGTTTCTGGGGTTGCCCACTACCGCCTCCATTGTTACCTCCGTTGTTCTCTTTCTTCTTAAACACCGCCTTTACGGTCACTGTCTTTTCTACGACAAACGTCTTGCTCGCCGTGATATCCACGCCGTCCACCGTGAGTGATTGCAATTTCCACCCCTCAGCGTGCGTTACCGTTACCGTGACCGTCGTGCCATAATCGACCCCTGTGAGCGACTCCTGTCCGTTGACTTTGATGGAGCAACCTTCCTCTTTGCCTGCAACGACCTCCGTCGTGATGTCAAACTTCTCAAGCTCAAAGACGACCTTCACCTCGATTGCCTCCTTCTCACTCTTCACCTCAAACTTATTGCCCTCTATCGCCACATCGTCACTCTTTAGCTCCTTAAACTGATAGCCCGTTACCGCCGTTGTATTAACTTGAAGCTTCGTGCCATATTCTACCGCATTAAGGTTATCCGAACCATTCCCCACAACCTCAAAGGTACACTCGTTGTTGCCCCCCTCTTTCGTCACGCTAACCTTCAGCTTCCTCTTTTCAAAGGTAGCCTTCACGCTCACCGTCTTTTCTACGACAAACGTCTTGCTCGCCGTGATATCCACGCCGTCCACCGTGAGTGATTGCAATTTCCACCCCTCAGCGTGCGTTACCGTTACCGTG
Organism: Bacteroidia bacterium; assembly: GCA_905373665.1. Taxonomy (GTDB): domain Bacteria; phylum Bacteroidota; class Bacteroidia; order Bacteroidales; family CAJPTX01; genus Bacteroides_D. The sequence goes on along the minus strand of CAJPTV010000040.1, from coordinate 222 downwards.
ACCGTCGTGCCATAATCGACCCCTGTGAGCGACTCCTGTCCGTTGACTTTGATGGAGCAACCTTCCTCTTTGCCTGCAACGACCTCCGTCGTGATGTCAAACTTCTCAAGCTCAAAGACGACCTTCACCTCGATTGCCTCCTTCTCACTCTTCACCTCAAACTTATTGCCCTCTATCGCCACATCGTCGCTCTTTAGCTCCTTAAACCGATAGCCCGTTGCC
>CAJPTV010000039.1 GCA_905373665.1 Bacteroidia bacterium | reverse complement strand
CGTCCGTCAATCTTGACCCACTCCGCCTCTTGTCGCAACCGCTTGCCGTGGCAGGAGGGGCAGGTAGTCTTCCCCTTAAAGCGCGAGAGCATGATGCGGTTCTGCACCTTGTGTCGCTGACCTTCGAGGTAATCAAAGAACTGGTGAATGCCCCAGAGCTCCTTGCCGTCGCCATCCCACAAGAGTGCTTTTTCCTTATCTGAAAGTTGGTAGTAAGGGCGATGGATTGGGAAATCGTACCGTGCCGAGCGTTGAATAAACTCGTCGAGACACTCCCGCATCACATTCCCACGCCAACAAGAAACCGCCCCAGAGTAGACCGAAAGGAGCTTGTCGGGGATGACCAAGTCTTCGTCAATCCCCATCGTGCGCCCATAGCCTTCGCAAGTTGGGCAAGCGCCCTGCGGATTGTTAAAGTTAAAGAGGGCGGGCGTCGGTGGGCGAAACGCGATACCATCTGCCTCAAGACGGGCGCTAAAGTCATGATAGGAGTATGCACCCGCGGCATCGAGCACAGCGACGCGACAGGCTGCTCCTCCTTCGCGAAACGCCGCTTCGACCGAATCGCCGTAACGCATGCGAAACTCGGGGGTCGTAGCCACCTCGAAACGGTCAATAAGCAGGTAAATCGCCTCGCCTGCCTCATAAGCAGGCTGCACCTCGGGGTCATCAAGGTCATACACCTTGTCGCGCATGAAAAGGCGCGTATAGCCATCAAGCTTGTAGATATCGAGCTGTACGGAAAGCGCCTCAGCGTCGGGGACGTCTATCGGCGAGAGGAGCATAAGGCGCTCCCCTTCGTGCGAAACGATAAAGTCCACCACATCCTTGGTAGTATGGATTTTAATCTCCTTTCCCGAGACGGGCGAAAAAATGCGTCCGACGCGTGCATAAAGCAGACAGAGGTATTCGTAGACCTCTGACATAGTCCCGACCGTAGAACGCGGATTTCGGTTACTTACGCGCTGTTCTATCACTATTGCGGGCGGTATCCCCGCAATGCGCTTCGCCTCAGGCTTGGGTAAACGGTCGAGAAACTGCCGTGCGTAGGAGGAGAGGCTCTGTACATAGCGCCGATGCCCCTCCGCATAGAGAGTATCAAATGCAAGCGAGGACTTGCCCGAGCCTGAGAGCCCCGAGAGTACGACAAACTCCCCCCGTGGGATCTCCAAACGTTCGATACTGAGGTTGTTCACACGAACCCCCTCTAGGGTAATATACCCTTGCGCGCCCTTGCTTTCCATAACTCTTCCTTGTTGCACAGCAAAGATACCGAAATGCGGCAAATAGGGCACAAAAAAACGGACGCACCGTAATGCGTCCGTCACAGTATAGCCTCGTCCTACTACCACGTTAACTTGCGCGAGAGGTACATCACCACCCCCAGCACTACAAAGAGGAACAAGCTGCCCACAAGGAGCGGGAAGGCATCCATCTGCAAGATAATGTAAAGGAACAGGTACAAGAGCACCAAGATTCCGACGCAGACGCCCGTGGCCTTGAGACTCCGAATGAAGCTCCAGAAGTAAATCCCAATCATGCTAATAATGGCGACGCTCGAGAGGAAGTAAGCCCACCCAAAGGGCAGATACTCCGAGAGGGAGAGCAGCAGCGTGTAAAAGAGCAGTATCGCCACCCCTGTGAGCAAGTACCCGATCATCGGCATATTGGTCTTGGAGAGCGTGTCGGTAAAGAAGAAGGTAAGGAAGGTAAAGACGATAATCAATATCGCATACTTCAACGAACGCTCGATAGCCCGATAGTAGACGTCAGTGAACTGCGTGGAGACGATGAAGCTCCGCTCCTTATCCTCATCATAGTCATAGTAACGATCGGAGCGCTCCTTCACCATCACTTGCGGAAAAAGCGAGGTGCTCGCATAGAGCTTCCAACGTGCCGTGGTGACGCTGTCGGTAATGGTACGTTCGTCTGGCAAACAGTCGCCCGAGAAGGCGGGGTTAGGGTAATGCATTGTCAAAGAGACGTCCGTTGCGGGCGTCTGTACGTAGAACTCTAGGTTCTTATACCCGTTCAGCTCGTAGGTGTAAGCGAAGTAGCCCGCCGAGTCCCTTTCCCCGTTAAAGGGGGCAGCAAGGCACGTATTTACAAAAGGCTGTGGGATGCTGCTCACCTGCAAAGCGTAGTCCTTCCCTCCCATCTTTACCACGAAATTGGACTTTAAGCCCATCGGTTCGCGGATAGCCGTACAGAGGTAACCATCGGGATTTACGTTGATATCCTCGCCCTCCTTGCCCTTTAAGAGCGCGGGGTTGAAATAGCCCGACACGCGGAGCGTGGCATGGTAAAGGATAGCCGAGTAGAAGCCTCGCGTCCGTTCGCTGGTAGTCACCTCCACGTTCATACGTACGCTATCAGCCTGGATGTAGACCATGTCGTCGGTCTCCTTGCCCCGCTCATCAAGTTTGTGAAAAGCAAGCCACAACGGGCGGACATACTGCTCGCCTCCCCAAGAGCGCGCTAGCTCCTCGCGCACATCCTCAGCCATCTCCTTACGGTTATCCACCAAGAGGTCAATAAAGACCTGTGGAATCAATAGCGCCAGTGCGATAACCCCCAATAGCAGGAGTTTGATGCCTGGCGCGAAACTCGTCTTTTTGTTCTTAACTTCCGTGTCCATCTGTTGTTACTGTGTAAAAAAAGGGAGGAGCTCGTTCTGCGACGAACGTACCTCCTCCCTGCAAGTTACAAACTCTATACCCTTTACTGCTTTAGGAACTTCTTTGCGTTAATTTCCACCTTGAGGATGAAAAAGAAAGAGTCTTGGTCGAGCTGTAGGAACTGATACTCGAGCGGCTCTTCGGTCTTGCGCGCGATGTCTATGAGCCCAAGCCCCGCGCCGCCCTTCTCTGAGATGCGCCCTTCCTTGATCTGCTTCTTGTACATATCCTTCAGTTCCTCGAGCGTGGCATTGTTCACCGTGTTGAGCGCCATTTCGAGGTTCTCTTTGTGCTCACGCTTCACCTTGTTGGAGGTGATGACGTAATAAACGTCGTTCTTCTTACCGATGATAAACATCCCGCCGCCCACACTCGCCTCGTCCTTCAGGTCGTCGGAGTGTTTGTTCATATTCTGTAGGGTCTCTACCATAACGTGATAGACACGGCGCTGCACCGAACGCTCCTCACTGTTCTTCTCCATGTCGCTTTCTGCCATAGAGGTGAACATCTTGGTTATTTCGTGACTAAACTCGCCAAAGTAAACCAATGAGAAGCCATTAGAGAGCATCTCGTCATAGATACTAGTGATGGACTTCACAAAATTGAACGTCAGATTCATCTGTTCCATGTGTTTTCTATTTTCGTAGTTTTACGCGCCCGTGCCCGTTAGGTTGCAGAACAAAGTTAATTATTTCTTGGAAAGCCCTAACTCTTCCTTCCCTTGACGGTAACGGATATCAATCGGGATGTTCTCTTCCTGAATCTTAGCGAGGTCTGCGGCAAGGAGCTCGTCTACGACGCCGTCCTTCATCAACATCTCCGAAGCGCGCTTGTAGTCGCCGTCGCCTTGAATGACCAAAATATCGTGTGCTAAGCCACTCACCGCCTCAGCCATCTTTTCAGGCACTACGCGGTAGTAGCCCGTTACCTCATCGCGTACGAACGCCCCCTTCTCTTGGAAGTAGTGGAAACGCACCATGTTTGCCTTACCGTGTGCCGACGCCGCACCGAAACGTACCGAACGGAAGATGCCCGCAAGGAAGGTCACATAGTTGTTCATCATATCATGCCCCGAGAGTTCACCAAGCTTTGCGAGCTGCTCTATCATGAAGATACCGAGGATGTCGGCCTTCCCCTCCTCTATCGAAGAGTAGGTTTCCACCAATGCCTCTTGCGGGGTGGTCTTACCGTCGAGCGTCTTCTTAATCCCGAGCCCGTGTGCCACTTCGTGGAACATCGTGTTTTCAAAGAACGCCTCGAAGGTAACGTACTCACGCTGTGCGGGGTCAATGAGCAGGTTTGCGATGGGGCGCATAATCATGTCAAACTTGTACTGCATTGCATTGCGCAACTGGAGACGGCGCGAGCCCTTCTGCTCCTGAATAGTCTCGTCATTAGGGAGGTTAATTGCGATGGTCTTACTCCCCGCATTGCAGTCACCCGCGTAGTACACCACGTCATAAACCCCAAGGTCAGACTCCGAGCCTGGGAGCTCCGACTTATACTTGTCCTCCACCGGCAAGCGTTTTTGCAACTCAGGCAGGAAGCTCATATAGCGCCCGAGGCGCTCGCTCCACGCCATATCCTTCACTAGGACGAAGGCTTCGTGAGCAGCGCGAATCCCAAAGAGGTGGTCTTCGTAGTTTTCAATAGGACCAACCACGAGGTCTATCCGATTGCTCTTCATCTCCATCCACGCCACGTCGCTATCGAAATACTTGTCCGTACGCAATGCCTCGGCACGGAGGGTGAGGTATTTCTTCAAGCCCGCGTCCTCTGCCAACGCCGCAGCGCTATCTAAGAGCTTTGCTGCACGTTCTATCTTTTCAGCAAAAGCCTCGTGGTAAGGGACAGCGACCAACTTCTTATCCGCCCCACGACGTACCACGGCATACATGCTTTCCTTGAGGGGATCGTTCCATGCCTCAAACTCCGCCTTGGTCATATCGGTGGGATAGAAGTTTGCCCCGAGGGGCTTAGCACCAAAGCCCTGCACGAAGGGCTCATTCCCGTTCAGACGTTCCCACGGACCGTAGTTAATGCGCGCGAAGTCGCGGTAAGTATCATTGGGGAGGTTGGCAAGGAATTCGTCCTTTGCCCCGTACGCCTCTTCCCAAAAGATGTCGTCCATGATAGCCGCCGCATCAAAGAAGAGCCCCAAGACGGCACGTTCGGAGTCTGTAAGGTGGTCAATGTTCGACTTCAATGGGACAGACGCGAAAGCATCTACTTTTTGCTGGAGCTCCATCTCTGCTTCATTTTGTGCCATGGGCTGCTGTACCGAAGAGGTACAAGAGGCCAGGACGAGACCGAAAAAGCCTACTGAAAGGGCTGCTAACTTTCTCATGTTCTTCTCTATTTATATTAAGCTACTGATTCTATTGCTGCGGCTCGCCTGCGACGTCGTCAGAATTGAAACGGAAGCCTAGGCGTTTTCCCGTCTGCAATTTGCTGTTCTCCACCTTCGTGTTGAGTTGCGAAACGGTGGCAATCTTCACAATATCGTAAGGGGGGACGAGGAGGTCAAAGTCTAACGTGTATTGCATCGCAGTCTGGATGATGTTTACGAGAGACTCGCGTGCAATGGTCTGCGTCCCGAATGTACCGCTGTGATATTCGTTCTGTCGCTTCCCCTCGACAAAGAACTGCTGTTCGCGGTTTACGAACAAGCGCCCTATGAGATACCCCAAGTCGTCCGCTCGGTTGTACTTAAAGGAGTCGGCAAGGAAGTTGTACATATTGATCACCCCGCAATAGGAGTTCATACGGTCTTTCTCAACGTAGGAGAGACGCCAAACGGAGTGGTCGCGATCGAACTCAAAGACGTTGGTGTGCATACTGAACAGGAGCACATCGCCCGCCAGACGTACCTCGGCCTCGAACTTACCCCGATCGCGGTACTCGAGGCGTACGCGCCTGTCTAGTTCACGGAGGTAAGGGTTGAGGTCGTTGACCAGTTCGTGAAGTATCTCTTTGAGTTGGTTGAAGACCTCGAAGGTCTGGTCATAGACCTCCATCTTGGTGGTAGATTTCGCTACCAATGTTTCCACGATAGTGCGCCCCTTTGTGTCGAGATTTTCTAGAGGCAGGGGGGTCTTTTCGCTTTCTTGTTGCATGATGTTTTAATAAGCGCGTGCAAAAAGGACTCGTTGGTGCGAAGGCTTCCCTGTGCGGATACAAACCCCCTCTTCTGGGGTACTATCGAGGGGTACGCAACGGATGGTAGCCTTGGTCTCTTCCTTGATGAGGGCTTCGGTCTCGGGCGTCCCGTCCCAGTGTGCGGAAACGAACCCACCCTTTTCGTCAAGGACTTGCTTAAACTCCTCGTAGGTGTCTACCCGACGGATATTCGACTCTAAGAAGCCAAGCGCACGGTTGTACATATCTTGCTGCATCTGCTCAAGGAGGGCAGGTATACGCTTAGCAAGCCCTTCGAGAGCCTCGGAACGCTTTTCCAACGTATCACGACGGGCAAGCTCGACCGTACCATTAGCGAGGTCGCGCGGGCCGATAGCCACACGGAGCGGAATGCCATGCATCTCGTGTTCGGCAAACTTAAAGCCTGGTTTGAGATTGTCACGGTCGTCAAACTTAGCCACCAGTCCCTCAGCACGTAGCTGTTCCAAGAGCCCTTCGGCGCAGGCGCGTATCTGTGCCCGCTCCTCTTCGGTCTTGTAAATCGGCACAATGACCACGTGCACCGATGCGAGACGTGGCGGGAGGACGAGCCCATTGTCGTCCGAGTGGGTCATGATAAGCGCCCCAATCAGACGCGAGGATACGCCCCACGAAGTAGCCCAAACGTACTCGAGCTTACCGTTCACGTCGGCGTATTTCACATCAAACGCCTTGGCAAAGTTCTGACCTAGGAAGTGGGATGTACCCGCTTGAAGCGCCTTACCGTCCTGCATCAACGCCTCGATGCAGTAGGTGTCCACCGCCCCTGCAAAACGTTCGGTTTCGGACTTTACGCCCACGATAACGGGGACAGCCATCCACTCACGAGCGAACTTCGCATAGACCCCAACCATCTTCTGCGCCTCTGCTACGGCTTCCTCACGCGTAGCGTGCGCCGTGTGCCCCTCTTGCCAAAGGAACTCGGCAGTGCGGAGGAAGAGTCGCGTACGCATCTCCCAACGTACGACGTTTGCCCACTGATTGATCAGGAGCGGGAGGTCGCGGTAGGATTGAATCCACCCCTTATAGGTGTTCCAAATGATTGTCTCGGAGGTCGGACGGACGATGAGCTCCTCCTCAAGCTTAGCCCCTTCGTCCACCACCACCCCGCCCTCGGGCGAGGTCTTCAGGCGATAATGAGTTACCACCGCACACTCCTTAGCAAAGCCCTCTACGTGATCGGCCTCGCGGCTTAGGTAAGACTTAGGGATAAAGAGTGGGAAATAGGCATTCTCGTGCCCTGTTTCTTTGAACATAGCGTCGAGGGTGCGCTGCATCTTTTCCCAAATGGCGTATCCTCGGGGACGGATGACCATACACCCCCGCACGCTACTATAGTCTGCCAATTGAGCTTTTACTACCAAGTCAGTATACCACTGTGAGTAATCTTCCGCGCGTGCGGTTAGTTCTTTTGCCATCCGTAAACTTTTTTTTGGTATGGTGTTTGTGCCTATTTTTAACAAGAGCGTAATTACTTCGTAACTACGCTGCAAAATAACCAAATAAAATGCACATACGGGTTATGTCTAACATCTTAATACGTTTGCCACAATGAAAAGCTCATTTATAATCGCCTTTGGCATCGCAGTGTTAGCAGTAACGCCTTTCAAAGCGTCGGCACAGTCTCCCTATTCAGACACCTACTTTAACAACGCTTCGTTGAAGAAAGAGGCCGAAGCAGCGAAAGCTCAACGCGAGGCGGAGGAAATCCGAGAACGCGAATACAGAGAGGCACTCGCCGCCTCATCCACTCCCGTTAGAGAGGAAATAAAGAAGCCTGAAGATTTTAACACCTACGCTGAGTATCGGGAATACCTCGATGGGCTAGGTAAACGTACCTCGTCTAAGGCGACGAATAGTTCGTCCGCCACCCAACAAACTTCAAGCCAAACGACAGCCTCGGGGACGGTGGTAAATAACTACTATGTGAATACGGAACCTGTACAGAGTGTCTGCGTCGAATACGATCCGTGGTGGGATCTCACCATGGGGATCTTCTTCGACCCTTGGTACTGCACCTCCTATCGTGTACGCTATTACCGTCCTTCTTATTCGTACTGGTATGACCCTTTTGTGTACGACCCCTGGAGATGGAACTACTGGGGGGGCTACTACAATTCGTGGAACTATGGTTGGAACTATAAGCATGGCTACGGCAACGGCTATGCGCACGGTTATTGGGATGGCTACCGCGACGGCTATTACGACGGCGGTTATGGCTATTATGCCCCCCAACACCCGCTGTACGTACCTCGCGAACGTATCGTAGGCGCTTCGATGCCATCGACGAACGCTTCGATGTCAGGCTACGGACGGGTACAACGCTCAGCGACTGCGCAACAAGCACGTACAGACTCCTACTACCGCAATTCAATGACCACGCGGCGCGACGACGGTATCCAGTCTTCGACTCGGGGCGACTATACGCCCAATTACACCAGTCCTGAGAGCGGGAACTCCCGTTCGTACTATTCAGGGGATTGGCAACAGACCACACGGCGCGAACAGAATAACACGCAAACCACGCGACGCGAACAAAGCTCTTCGCCCTCCACACGACGCGATAGCTACTCCACCCCACAATCTAGCACGCGCGGCTCTTACAACAATAGCGACACACGCCACTATACGCCTCCCTCACGGAGCTATGACTCCCCTACGCGCTCACAAACCCAATCTTCGACTCGAGGTAACTATTCTGGCTCTTCTTCGTCTAACGAGCAGACGACTCGCCGCTCCTCTGGGAATAGCGGTAGTGGGTCGGACATCCAACAGTCCACGAGAAGATAATAAATGAGAGAGACAATGCTAACCAAAAAGAGTTTCCTTGCCGCCCTAACCGCCCTTTCACTTGCCAGTGGGGCGACGACAAATCTCAGCGCACAAGACATTAACAACCTAATACTTTACTCCCAGCACCTCCCCACCTCGACGTCACGTTCGGTAGGGATGGGCGGTGCGATGGGTGCGGTAGGAGGAGATTTTTCAACCCTTTCCACCAATCCTGGGGGGCTGGGGCTCTACCGCTCCGGCGACTTGGGTGCTACGCTCAATCTTGGGCTGCACTTAGGCTCAGACACCTATCGCGGTAATACGTATACCACCCCTACGGTAGATGCCAAACTCGGCGGGCTTGCCTTGGTAATCAACTTCCCCATCAATCGTGAGTCACAAGAGGGTGTCGTGGACTTTAACTTCGGCGTAGCCTATAACCAGCTTGCAAACTACCACGGCGGCTTTACAGCCAAGGGCGAGAATGCGGATCACTCCTTCCTTGATGCGCTCGTAGCCGAGGCAAACGATCTGGGACTCAACCCCTCTAGCTTTGGGAGCGAAAAAGACAACTCCGCCTATAGGGCTTATAACTGGTATATGGTCGCCGCACGAAAGACGTTCCTCTTCGAACCTATCGACGTAGATGGTAATCCGTGGCGCACGAATAAAGAGTTTAAGAAGTTCATTACCACCCTCGAACCCGGTGATGTGGTAGAACAACGACAGAGCTACTACCAGGTGGGGCACTTGGGGGAAATCGACATCTCGGGAGCTATCAATGTCTCCAATCGCCTCTTCTTAGGACTTACGCTTGGGGTGCAAGAATTCGACCGTAAATGGGAGAAAGAACACTTTGAGAAGAATATCCTCTTCTCCGCGACTTCCCAACTCGACAGATTCAAACTCAAAGAGGAGGCTAAGGAAGAAGGGCTAGGAGTTAACCTCAAACTAGGGGCAGTCCTCCGTGCTTCTGATTACCTCCGCTTTGGCTTAGCCTTCCACTCCCCTACAGCCATGTCCGTAGAATCAGAATACGAGGTAGAAGCGGAGGCTTACTATAAGACCGCCCCCAACTATTATCGTACCGAGAGCCCAGAGGGAGAGACTAAATATTCCTTCTACGGACCGATGCGTGCGATGGGGTCGATGGCTGTGCTATTTGGCTCACACGGGCTGATATCTGCAGATTACATCTATTCGCACAATCCGCTCATGGCTTTTTCTAACCGCGCACGCTACACGGAACACAATGAGCTACTTCAAAACGAAATAAAAGGCACGCACGAAGTACGTGCAGGGCTCGAAATACTGGCTTTACCCTTCGTTTATCGTCTAGGGGGTGGTTATCTATCCTCTGCTTATTCTACGAAGTTATTACAGACTTATGGAGCGCGTTACTATGCTTCGGCGGGGTTCGGTATGGCGGTCGATGGCTTCTATTTCGATATTGCCTACCGTCACCTCTGGCAGTACGGCGAAGCTTATCTCTACAAGTACCAAAACATAGAGGCCTTCGCCAAACGTCGTGACTTTGAGGGTCTTTTGATGGCAACAATAGGCTTCCGTTGGTAACAGAGAAAAGACAGGACATAAAAAAGGCGTAGCGATGACCGCTACGCCTTTTTTGTATCCTTCGCTTGGCGCTTATGAACGTGCCTTTCGGTTGTACACCGGACAGACACCATCCGCTGGATAAGACGGCTCAGGATTAGCCTTTTCATCTGGGTTTACAATCGGGCGCGTATCCAGTGGTTTGAAGCTTGGGCTCAACAGACTCTGTGTACTGTCATAAAGCGAATACTTCACCCGCGTCAAATCTAATAGCGTATGGAAGGTCACCGTACTCTGTATGGGTAAATGCAGATGAGCTCGTAACAACGAATCAGCCTGTGGATAGCGCGCTAGATACTCATCAGAGAGCCAAATAAGGTAAGGTACATGCGCCTCATAATGCGACGGCTTATCGTACGAGTGATAAGCACGATACTCTGGAGGTTCTAAGAGGTTCTCGCCATGATCTGCCATGTAAATCACAAAAGCAGGCTTACGCTTAGACTCAACCATCGATATCACAGAGTCTAAGACCATATCCGTGTAAAGAATCGTATTGTCAAAGGAATTGACAAAGCCGGGGACGTTCTTTCCTCCGAGACGGAAGTTGAAAAAGGCATTATCTCCAAACTCCTTGTCTGCAAGATCGGGCATGAAGTGTGCGAAGTCCTTCGAGTAACGCTCTACATAAGCGAAGTGTCCCCCTAGGGTATGCATAAACAGCATTTGACGGTCTGAGGCTACACTATCGAAAAACTTACGGCTCGGCGGCAGTAACTTTTCATCCAAACTCTCCAAATCCCAAGATTGAAAAGTGTAACCACAATGCTGACGCGCCAAGCCCAACCAAACCTCCTCCATACTTTGACTCGATACCCACCCCTGAGCATACCCTGCGCGCGCTAATACTTCGGTTATTAGGGGCGTATTCTGCCATTTATACATATCGTTCGGCGTAGCACGGGATATCAGCATAGGAACAGAATAACGCGTGTAATTCGCCCCAGAAAACGCATCATCAAAGAAGTAGAGATGTTTTCGCTTTGACAAGCGTGGGTTCGTCTCACGATCATACCCCGCCAACTGCCAATTGCAAGCACGCGAGGTCTCTCCTATTACAAAAACACCAATAATGCTATCTTGATTGCCCGTATATAGCACATCGTCTTCTGCAAGTTCCACAAGACGATTTCGCTTCAGGGCATTCAGTTTAGATACATGGCGTTGCAGCGCAAACAAACGGCGCACAATATCAAATGGAAAGGTATTATTGAACGTCCATTTCACCGAAGCATGATAACGCTTTATTGTCCATCCCTCGGTAGCAAATGTAGAAAAGGGACGCAAGAACATACTTCCCAAAGTAGAGAATAGAAAAAAGCTAACTAGCACAAAAGGGAGCAGTACCTTCAATCGAAGAGTGCGAGCCAACCAAAGTTTACGTGGTATAACTCGGAAAAGGAGATAAAAGTAAAAGAGAAGAAGCACAACAAAAAGAATCACGGGGAGAAGGTACTGCCGCAATTGCTCCAAAGTCTCTGCACGATTTGAGTACCAGATAGAGTTCATAAACCCCTCCGTAAGGGTCTGATGCATCCCCATCCAACTCGAGATATCAATTGGAAGGAGTAAAAGGAATATACCATGAATCAAAAACGCCACACGAAGCGGTAAGAACAGTGTGGGGATTAACAATATGGCGAGCGCCATAAAGAAGATGGCAAAGTCGCTAACAGGGGTATAAAACTGAATAATTAGCGCAATATTGGGCAACAACAGCAGTAGAAACAACCCCACAACGGCAAAGAATTGTTTCCTTGTCAACTTTTTAGAAAAAAGCTCCATTTAGCTAAGACTCTATGATGATTAGTAATAAGGTCGCCCAACTACCCTACAATCCCCTCACGAAGCAAATCATGAATGTGAATCATCCCCACGTAGCGCCCATTGCGAAGCACAATCAGCTGCGTAATTTTATGCCGCTCCATAAGGCTAAAGGCATCAATAGCCAATGCCTCAGCATCAATAGTTTTCGGATTAGCGGTCATAATATCCACCGCACGCGTGTCTGTGAGCGAGGGCGCAGGCGAGCGTTGTAACATACGCCGAAGGTCACCGTCAGTGATGATGCCGCACAGAGCGCCATTTGAGTCAACTACCGCCGTAGCCCCTAAAAGATTGTGCGATATCTCTACAATCACTTTCTGTAACGGATCTTCTTGCGCCACCCTTGGCAGTGTAGAACCATCCAACAGATCTTCTACACGTAGGTAGAGTCTTTTCCCCAGAGCTCCTCCTGGGTGATATTTCGCAAAGTCCTGCGGAGTAAATCCCCGCGCCTTAAGTAGACACACCGCCAAGACATCGCCTAAAACAAGCTGCACAGTTGTGCTAGAAGTAGGCGCTAAGTTATTAGGGCAAGCCTCATGATCTACCGTTGCACGTAACACATAGTTGGCATGTTGCGCAAGATAGCTTTGAGTGTTGGAGACCATGGCAATTAGCGGCGTCCCACTCATTTGAATCAGGGGGACAAGCACCTTGATTTCCGCAGTCTCCCCACTCTTTGAGAGGCAAAGAACGACGTCATCGGGTTGTATTATCCCAAGGTCACCATGAATGGCATCCGCCGCATGCATAAAGACCGCAGGCGTTCCCGTCGAATTGAATGTGGCTACAATCTTTTGTGCTATGATGGCACTCTTTCCAATCCCCGTACAAATCACGCGTCCCTTAATGTGCAAGATGAGCTCTAGGGCACGTACAAAATCGTCGTTTAGCCCCTCTTCCAATGCGGCAACCGCCGCACACTCGGTACGAATCGTGTTCTGAGCCAACAAAAGGAGCTCTTCTCTCTCGAGAGGAGCTCCTGCAAGACTATCTTTAGACATATACGCTACTTTAGGCATACCCCTTCAAATACCGAAGAGAGTAGTTCACGGATATTCTCCACGTAGGTAAATTTCATTCCCTCACGATACCCCTCCTTGATATCGTCAATATCTCGGAGGTTTTCCTTTGACAGGAGGATATGACTCAGCCCTGCTCGCTTCGCAGCAAGGATCTTCTCCTTAATCCCCCCCACGGGTAATACTTTACCTCGGAGGGTAACTTCGCCCGTCATGGCAATCCCGCCTACGGGGGCTTTTTTCAAGTAAGAGGAGACTAACGATGTTACCATCGTGACACCTGCCGAAGGACCATCTTTAGGAATAGCCCCTTCGGGGACGTGGATATGTACATCCTTCTTATCAAAAGCCTCTGCAGGAATGCCGAGTTCCTCCCCGAGCCCCTTGACCACTTGAAAAGCGATTGTCGCCGATTCCTTCATCACATCTCCAAGTGAGCCCGTCATCGTCAATTTTCCATTCCCTGGCGTCAGACTCGATTCGACATAGAGAACCTCTCCGCCGACCTGCGTCCAAGCCATGCCGACAGCCACCCCGACTTCGTTAAGGTGTTCTGCATCTTCACGGTAGTAGCGAGGTTTACCTAGGCGTTCACGCACATCGTCTAGCGAGAGCGAAGCATTGAAGTCCTCTTTCATAGCGATAAACTTCGCCTGCTGACGTACGAGCTTAGCAATCTGCTGCGAAAGCTTTCGCACCCCACTCTCTCGCGTATAATCATCCACGACAACTTGCGTCAGCTCCTCAGAAAGTTTGAACTGTGTAGCCTTAACCCCATGATCTTTTAAGAGCTTGGGGATTAAGTGCTTTTGAGCGATAGCCACCTTTTCTTCCACAAGGTAACCCGACACTTCGATCATCTCCATACGGTCGCGCAAAGGGGCAGGAATGGTAGATATGTCGTTTGCCGTAGTTATGAAGAGCACGTGCGAGAGGTCATAATCTACGTCTAGATAGTTATCGTGGAACGTAGAATTCTGTTCTGGGTCAAGAACCTCGAGGAGCGCCGCAGCAGGATCACCGACATTGCTAGCTCGCAACTTATCGACCTCATCGAGGATGATAACAGGGTTTGACGAGCCCACCTTCCGTAGCGTACTCAAGACACGCCCTGGGAGCGCCCCGACATACGTACGACGATGCCCTCGTATCTCACTCTCGTCATGCATACCCCCGAGAGAGATACGCCCATACTTTCGTCCGAGTGCTTGTGCGACCGATTGTCCCAACGAGGTTTTTCCCACCCCAGGAGGCCCATAAAGACAAATAATTGGCGACTTGAGGTCTTTTTTCAACTTTAGTACCGCAAGGTACTCCAAGATGCGTTCCTTCACCTGTTCCAACCCAAAGTGATCTTTATCCAAGATCTTTTGTGCCCGGACAAGGTCATAATTATCTTTGGTGAGCTCCCCCCATGGAAGCGCGACAAAGAATTGCAAGTAAGTAAGTTGAAGCGAATAGTCAGGGGACATCACATTCAAACGTGAAAGCTTCGTCAGTTCACGCTGAAAGACTTCTTCGACCTCCTTACCCCATTTTTTCTTCTTTCCCGCGTTACGTAGCCGCTCGACATCCTCCGCACTATTCGATTCGCCCCCGAGCTCCTCTTGTATAGTTTTCAGTTGCTGCTGTAAGATAAACTCTCGTTGTTGATCATCGAGAGACTCCCTTGTACGCTCTTGTATCTCCTGCTTGATTTTTTGAGTCTGTAGCGCCAACTGAATAAATTCCAAGAGCTTATAAACACGCTTTAAGAGGGAGGGTGTCTCCAAGAGTTCGATCTTGTGTTCCACCTCCAGGGGGACATACATCGAGATGAAATTGATGGTCGCTTCTGGACCATAGTGTTTCAATCGATCAAAGAAGCCTTCGACATCATTACGACGTCCGCGCAACTGCTCGGAATATTCAAAAGCCGCATCTTTAAGCAAATCTTGCACGGCGAGCAACTCTGGGGTATAGTTATTTAAGTCCTCTTCAGGAATCTCATCATATCGCACCCGATAGTAGGGATCTACCTGCAAGAACTCGGTGATCTTTACCCGACACAATCCCTCAACGAACAGGGTGAAAGAATTTTGAAGCGTCAGTGGACGCACCACACGTGCCAACGTACCAATCTCGTAGAGGTCTTTCGGATAGGGGTGACTATCGCTCGGGTCTCGCTGTGCGACCACGATCACGTAGTTCTGCCCCTCGGACAAATCATCCACTAATTTTTTCGTACGTGCACGCCCGACCGTGATGGGCGTTAATGTGCGTGGGAAGAGGACATTGTTCCGTAACTCTATCAAAGGGAGCACCTCTGGACGAGTCTCTCGCATGGCAGCGACGAAATCAGAGAGTTCGTACTGCCCAATAGGAGGCTGAATCGCTTCGTCCTCTTGGATTTCCGGTAAGCTCTTTTCTTCTTCGGGTCTCGTCTTTTCTTTAGACATTTCTTGTCTCCTTTAGCTCTTTGTAAGGGGGCTAGAAAAAGCCCCACCTGAAAGAACGTTTATTTTACGGTTTGCGTGTGCAATTTGCGTGCCGCCTCTTCCATTTCCTGCGAAAGGGAGATACTACGCCTAGCCATCACGCGCCTAGCCGTTTCTAGAGCGGTTTTTATATCATGGGGTCTGAAGCCAGCGCTCCCCCCCCATGAAAACGGAGGAATCCACGTGCGTGGAAATCCCCCGCCAAAGATATTACAAAAAGCGCCAATAACCGTGCCTGTGTTGAGCATCGTGTTAATCGCCGTCTTCGAATGATCGCCCATTAACAGGCCACAGAACTGTGTACCAGTGGGTACGAACGTATTCTCTGCCACGGACCACACACGCACCTCCTCATACGTATTCTTCAGGTTAGAGGAGTTCGTATCTGCGCCTAGGTTACACCACGAGCCAATCACCGAGTTGCCAATAAAGCCGTCATGCGCCTTGTTAGAGTAGCTTTGTATGTTGACATTAGCGAGTTCGCCCCCCACCTTGCAATGCGGCCCTATGGTCGTTGCTCCGTAAATCTTAGCCCCCATTTTTACAACAGAATGCTCTCCGAGTGCGAACGAACCACGGATATGCACCCCCTCCATCACCTCGGCTTGCGCCCCAATATAAATCACTCCCTCCGAAGCATTGAGCGTACAATCCCAGAGCTGCGCTCCTTCTTCTACAAAGATGGGGTATTTGCCGAATGTACGCACCGATGCATCTAGGGGAGCACTTTTCCGTCCTGCGGTAATGCGCTCAAAATCCCACCAGATAGCCTGCGCTGCATATTGAAAAATATGCCAGGGACGCGTAACACAGTAAATAATCTCATCGGGCTCAAGTACGGTCTTAGCCGCTTGCGCCAAATTGACATTTTCGGGTGTCTCCACGGTAGGAGTGTGGTATGCCAGAACGGCACTCTCCCCTCCTATCATTCCCTCGAGTTTTGTGGCGTGAGGAAGCTTCTTAACCCGCTCGACAATCTGAGGGTCTGTCAAAAGCCCCGCATAGATGAATGTAGCATCGGGGGGGAGGGCATCCCCCTCGTAGAAGAGTTCGACTTTCTCGCCGAGCGCTAATTGCCAAGACTCTAACTGGGTTAGAATGCCGAAGCGCAGTTCCCCAATATGTTTGAAATAAGTAAGCGGTAAGAGATTATCTGGATGGTAACCCGCTTGAAACCCAGGATGGAGGTAATACATCGTCAGATTTGAAGATCAAAACTCTAGCAAAGTTACGAAAATGTGCGGAGGCTGTAAGCAAGACAGCGGGGATTTTTGCGAGAATAGTAACGCCCCTATTGCTCTTCACACCGTGCTAAAAACAGTTGGTTATAAACGTCTAGTGCCAGTCTTCCTAACATAAAAAAAGCGCCTCATAACTAAGGCGCTAAAAAAGTTATGCGGAAGAGTGCCCGGAACCGGAATCGAACCGGTACGGCTTCATCAGCCACAGGATTTTAAGTCCTGCGTGT
>CAJPTV010000038.1 GCA_905373665.1 Bacteroidia bacterium | reverse complement strand
CCCCACGCCCCTCCTCCATCACGGGCCGTCCGGCGTGAGGACCCGTCCGCCCTTAGGACAGAAGCCCGTAAATGAAAATGATGATAATGGCTGCCGGAGCAATGAATCTGAGAATGAAACGATACGCGCGCAGCACGCCCGTGCCGATCTTGATCGTCCCCTCGTTCGATAGCTCTTTGTAAACGATCGCCTTATCCAAACGCCACCCGACAAAGAACGAAACGAAAAGACCGCCTAAGGGAAGGAATATCTTCGCCGTAAGGTAGTCAAGACGGTCAAAGAAGACACCCGAGTAAGAGCAGCCCCACGACAACGCCAACAAGAGCACCGTCACAATAATCGTAGCCACCGAACGCGAAAGTTTGAACTCCTCATGCATGAAGACCGTCACGACCTCCATGAGCGAGATCATCGAGGTTAGCGCCGCGATCCCTAAGAAGACAAAGAAGCAGAACGACCAAAGTGAAGAGAACGGTAGCGACTTAAACAGCTCGGGAATCGTCATAAAGACGAGCCCAGCGCCGCCCTTTTGCAACACCGCCTGTATCTCCGCCACGGGTAAGGTGGAAAGCGCGAACGCCGAAGGGAAAATAATAAGCCCCGCCAACACCGCCACGAGCGAATCGAGGAGCGCCACCTGCGTAGCCGTCTTGGTAAGGTTCGAGTTCTTTTGGAAATAAGAACCATACGTGATCATAATCCCCATCCCCAGCGACAAGGAGAAAAAGGCCTGTCCTATCGCATCAAGGAAAATCGTGGGGTGCAAGGTATCCAGATTAGGTTTGAAAAGGAACTCCACCCCCACAAAAGAGCCAGGGAGCATAAGCGAACGAACTGCCAAGACAATCAGCAAGACAAAGAGCAAGGGCATCATAAACTTCGCAGAGGTCTCAATCCCCTTCTTTACCCCCGAGATGACAAAGAAGGCCGTAAGGACGATAAAGATAGAGGCCATCCCCCACTGACGCCACGTGTTCTGCGTAAACGAAACGAAGTGGTCAGAGAAGCCGTGCTCGCCGCCCTCGACACTCATCAAGGCTCCCGTAGCCGAATCGATGATATACTCCAGCGTCCAGCCCCCCACGACAAAGTAAAACCCGAGGATTAGGAATGAGGCTAGAACCCCGAGTCCGCCAAGGAAATGCCATCCCTCTTTTCGCGGAGCAAGCTTCGCAAAAGCCCCAGAAGCATTCGCCTTAGCAGCACGCCCTATGATAAACTCTGCTATCATAAGCGGAAGCCCAAAGAGCAAAATACAAGCGATGTAAACGAGAAGGAACAGCGCCCCTCCGTCGCTTGCTGTCTGGCTCGGGAAACGCCAGATGTTACCAAGCCCCACCGCAGACCCCGCAGCCGCGGCAATCATCCCAAGCTTAGACGCAAACAGCGCCCGTGCTTTCGCTGGTTTTTGTTCACTCATCTTGATTTGTATTTATGGGTTAAGCATTTCTATCTTCCTGACGCTGACGCGCAACGAAGGAGGGGTTCTTCATCGTCTCGGTGTTGTAGATCAACGGCGTCTGGTTCTTTTTTTCCCCCATCGTGACCACCTCGGCGCTCGCAAAGAGGCAAATGGCCTGCCCCGCAGCCGTGTCCCACTCGTAGGTATCCGTGATACGCGGGTAGAGATCTGCCGAGCCCTCAGCCACCATACAGAACTTCAGCGAAGAGCCGTAGGGGTGATGCCCGTCCATATCTGGGTGCTCAGAGCGTATTTTCTCTAGATAAGAGGCCATCTCTGGGGCAAGGTGCGAACGACTGTTCACGACCGTAAACTTGTGCCCGGGCTGGCGCTTTATCGGCAGTTTCTGCCCCTGCGCCACCAACTCCTCCAGCGTTATAGACTCTGGATCAGAGTAGGCGTTAAAGTCCATATTCTCGATACGATAAGAACCTACGCCGCTGGCGGCAAAATAGAGCTTGTGGTGTGCTGGCAGGCTGATAACGCCGATGATGGGCGTGCGGTTCTGAATCAGCGCTACGTTCACCGTAAACTCGCCGTTCTTCTTGATAAACTCCTTCGTACCGTCGATGGGGTCAACAAGCCAAAAGAGCGACCAATTCGCACGCTCCTCGTACGGAACAAAGCGCCCCTCTTCGCTTAGAAGGGGAATGTAGGTGTGCATCAGACGCTCCCGTATCTCTCGATCCGAGACTTTGTCCGCCTTCGTAAGGGGCGTAGAGTCCGATTTCATATTCACACCGAAGTCACTCGAATTGTAAATCTTTTCCACCTCACGCGAGGCTGCATAAACGGCAGCAATGGTATCCCGCAGAAGGAGATTTATCGTGGCTTGTTCTAACTCTTGAGTCATGATTCTGTTGCGTAGTTAACCGTGACTTGCCCTTAAAAACAACTTCCCTAGACAAAGATAACGAAACGAAGCTTAATAAACAAATCGAAATCAAGGAATTTTACACCCCAGAGTACCCCCACTCCTTTTCTTTTGCAAAAAAAATGATCTACGGGTAAAAAGAGCGAGTATT
Organism: Bacteroidia bacterium; assembly: GCA_905373665.1. Taxonomy (GTDB): domain Bacteria; phylum Bacteroidota; class Bacteroidia; order Bacteroidales; family CAJPTX01; genus Bacteroides_D. The sequence continues at coordinate 14,632 of CAJPTV010000038.1, read as the reverse complement.
TGAACCAATCTCCCACACCACGAGCGCCGATCGAGGCATTCAGGACAAAATTTCTATCTTTGTGGAAAGGTCGCTGCTGGCGGCGTCTGTGTACGTGAGCCACCTTTCAAGGCAATAAGACAAGAATCAATAAGATGTTCCACAACAACAGACTTTGTAACCTACTCGGCATCCAACAACCTGTCATCCAAGGCGGCATGGTCTGGTGCAGCGGCTGGAGATTAGCCTCCGCCGTTTCCGAACATGGCGGGCTTGGGATTCTGGGTGCGGGTTCTATGACACCCGACTTCCTAAGAGAACAGATCGGGAAGGTGCGCACTGCTACCCGATCACCCTTCGGGGTCAACGTGCCACTGCTTTTTTCCAAAGCGGAGGAGTGTATGCAAGTCTGCATCGAAGAGCATGTCCCCGTCCTCATCACCTCGGCAGGTTCGCCAGCAAAGTGGACTGCTAAGGCACACGAGCACGGCATGAAGGTCGGTCACGTGGTCGCCAACGTCAAATTTGCAGAGAAAGCCGAAGCCGCGGGCGTAGACTTCTTGATTTGCGAAGGGGTCGAAGCGGGAGGACACAACGGTTTGGAGGAGCTCTCGACCCTCGTCCTCACACAGCTTGTGCGTAAAGCAACGCCCCTGCCGCTCGTCTCTGCAGGAGGATATGCCGATGGCAAGGGGCTCGCCGCAGCATTAGCTCTAGGGGCTGACGGCATTCAGGTCGGAAGCCGCTTCGCGTGCAGCATAGAGTCCTCAGCAAGCGATATTTACAAGAACCACCTTCTCAAAGTCGGCACCCTCGGCACGGTACTTACCTCGCGAGGCTGGGGACCGACCCGCGTCGTCCCCAACACGTTCGTCAATGAGCTGCAAGGCTTAGAGAGAAAAGGGGCGAGCCCCGAGGAGCAACGCGAGTTTATCGGCACGGGGCGTTCACGCCGCGGCATGCTGGAGGGCGACCTCGAGCACGGCGAACTCGAAATCGGGCAAATCGCAGGGCTATTCACCGGCGTTGCCTCCGTCGCAGAGATTATGGAACAGTTCCGTACCGACTTTCTAGAAACCGTCCAGCGCCTCACGCAGGAGCTTTAATCTACTGGCTATATGATTCCTTTTGAACGGTTCTCCCTCCCCAACGGCCTGCGCGTCCTGGTCAATAGCGACCTCCGTAGCCCCCTCGTCTCAATGTGCATCATCTACGACGTCGGCGCTCGCGACGAGGATGAGGAGCATACAGGCTATGCCCACCTCTTCGAACACCTGATGTTCGGCGGGAGCATCAACATCCCGAATTACGACCAAGCCATCCAACGCGCCGGCGGAAGCAACAACGCTTACACCTCCAACGACCTCACCTGCTACTACTGCACCCTCCCTGCACCCAACGTCGAAACAGCCTTTTGGTTGGAGAGCGACCGGATGCTCTCCCTCGCCTTCACCCCCAAGAGCCTAGAGGTACAACGGAGCGTCGTCATCGAAGAGTTTAAGGAGCACTATCTCAATGCCCCTTACGGCGACCTCTACCACCTAGCCTCTGCCCTCAACTACCGCGTACACCCCTACCGTTGGCCGACCATCGGGCTCAATATCGAACAGATCGAGAAGGCGAACATGGAGTATATCCGTGCCTTTTTCCAAGCCCATTACTTCCCCGCCAATGCGATACTGGCACTCTCGGGCGGCATCTCCCTCGACCAAGCACGCTCCTTGTGCGACAAGTGGTTTGCCCCCATACCGAGCCCCGCAAAGGCAGAACGACACCTACCCACCGAACCGCCCCGCACTGCCTACGAACGCCAAGAGGTCGTGCGTGACGTACCTGCCGATCTCCTCTACATTTCGTTCCCCATGGGGGGGCGTCGCGACAAAGATTACGTGCTCTACGACCTCCTTTCCGACGTCCTCGGGCTGGGGCTCGGGGCGCGCCTAAAGCGCGAACTTGTGATGAAGCGCCCCATCTTCTCCTCACTAGACGCCTCGGTCGATGGGTCGTTAGACCCGGGGGTGCTTTCCATCGTGGGGACGGTTGCCCCCGACAAGTCGCTCGCCGAAGCCGAAGAGGAGGTTTGGAAAGAGCTCGAACGTTTGAAGAAAATCCCTGAGCAGGAGCTTACGCGGGTGAAAAATCTCTTTGCGACCGATGCGCTCTACAGCGAGCTCCTCTCTTCGCAACGTGCTGAACTTCTTGCGCAATACGAACTCTTGGGCGACGCCCAGTGGGCGAATCAGCGGGTCGCAGAGCGTGCCGTAGTGACCCCAGAAATGCTCGAAGCCTGTGCTCAACAGACCTTCCAGCGAGACCGCGCACGTGTCCTATATTACCAAGCCGAAAGTAAGGAATAGACGATGACTCTCGATAGAACCCAACCCCCAGCCCTACGCCGCGATCTCAATATAGATTTCCCGGAGTTCGAGGTGCTGCGGCACAAGCATTTTTCCCTTTCGGTCTTTCCCGCTAAGGGGCTAGAGGTCATCTCGCTTACGCTCTTTTTCCCTAGGCGTTTGCCCCTTACCCCCTTGCTACACTGGGCATTACCTGCCCTCCTTGTGCGAGGCACAGAGCAATATACGGCAGACGAGCTGGCGATGGCGCTCGAGAGTCTCGGGGTGCGCCTAAGTTGCCATGCACAAAAAGATGCTTACGAAATACGCATGCGCTGTGCACGCCAGAACCTAGAGCCTGCCCTCTCTCTCCTGCACGAAATACTCCTTACCCCCACCTATCCGATCAGCGAGGTGCGACAGTGGGCAAACTCCGAACGAGAGAGCTTTAAGGCACTCCTCGAAGACCCCGAATTTCTAGCACAACAGGCGCTACAGCCCGCACTCTTTGGCGCAACCCACCCTTATGGGCTCGTCACCTCACTTGCCGATTTTGACGCATTTTCCCCTTCAGAAGAAGCCCCCTCCACTCACGAGCCGATCACCTCCGAACGCCTCTCGCAGTTGTGGCGTGAGGAGATCCTCCCTTGTGGCTTTGTTGCCATTGCGGCAGGCGGGCTCTCGACGGAAGATATCACTTTGTTAGATAATAAGTTGACTTCCTTCCCATCGAAGCCTACGGCAGCCGTGCCAGTGCTCGAGATGCCTGCTTTGCCCAACGAGCGGCTCATTTACACTCCCTGCCCCAACAGTGCGCAAGTGGCGATCTTAGGGGGAACGTGCTTTTTGCCGCGAACCGAGCCCACCGATGACTTCGGGCTCGACGTGGCACTCGCGCTCCTAGGGGGTGTCTTTCGCAGCCGCTTAATGTTGAACCTGCGCGAGGATAAGGGATATACCTACGGGGTGCGTCTTCGGCTTTTTGAGCGTCAGGCGCTGACCTTTGTTTCTATTCAAACGACTGTAGGAAAGACCTACGCGCAGGATGCGCTCAAAGAAATCCGTTACGAGTTTGAGCGTCTGCAAGCCGAGCCGCCCACGCAAGAGGAGGTAGATGGGCTGCGCACGGAGCTACTAGTCAGCCTCATGGAACAGTTTGACAATCCCCTTCAAGCAGCACGCTTGTTAACCGATTTCCGTTTGCATGATGTGGACGCTTCGGCGCGTATGCGCTCCAAAATAGACACCATTCGGACAATCACACCAGAGAATATCTGGCGCATTGCCCAAGAAAAACTCTTTTTTACTAATTTCGTGTGGAGTATTGCAGGCGGCGACCCGATCGACGCGTTGCCGTAGTCGGGGGGCACGAGCCGCCTTGCCGTATGCAACATCCGCAATCGTGTAGCGTTTCTGTAAAAACGTCACTCGGATAAACGAAGGTCAATGAATAAGGTTTTAATGCTAGGCTTCCCCTACAGGCACGGATTGTTGTTCGCGTGCCTGCTCACTTTTACTCTCTTTTTTTCAAACTGGGCGTTGGCGCAAGGTGGCGGAGGAGGTAACCAGCATTGGACCGATCAGCCCCTTCCGCCCGAGATTTCGCTTCTCACCGTAGAGCCCAACACAGGACGTACGACGCTGACATGGGCAGCCCCCGCAGCGAGTCCCAACAACCCCGAGGCCGTGGGCTATATCGTCTATCGCGGGAAGCTAGAAAATGACAAATGGGTTTGGCAGCCCGTGGCAGACCTTCCCCCTTCGCAGTTTAGCTGGACAGACGATGACGCGGATGGGCGCAGCGGGAGTGTGCGTTACGTCATGGCGAGTAAGGGTCCGGATGAGAACCTGCCAAGCAAGTTGACAGACCCTCATGCGAGTATCTATCTGAAGGTGGAGTATGTCCCCTGCCGTAACCTGATCCGCTTGAAATGGACACCCTACGTAGGGTGGGACAACGATATTGAGAACTACGTCGTACGCGCAGGCGATAGCCAGACTTGGACGAGCATCCCCGAGTTTGCGACCCTGCCTGGCGCGCAGTGGGAGCATGAGTTCCCCTCTGGGCAAGACAAGACGTGGTATATCTTCCTCGAAGCGAGACAGAAGGGGACGAATCAAGTAACGCGCTCAAACCTTTGGAAAGTAGAGACGCGCAAGCAGTACATCCCCGCGTCGATACTTTTAGACTCCATCGTGAGTGCCCCTCGACAGAACCGCCTGACGCTGAAGATGAAACTCAATACGAATCCGGCCTACTTCCGTCTCGTGCGTCAAAACGTCTTTGATGAGGCTGAGGGGCAGCTAGAGTCGATTGACATTCTCCGTTTCACAGACCCCAATACGCGCGAACTGATAGATTCGGTGACCCCAGATCAGATTCAGGGACGCAAGCGCTTCTATTCCATCGTGGCTATGGACGAATGTGATGAGGAGGTGGATCGCTCACAGAAATCGAACAGTATCATCGCTCGTATCTCTACCCGTGGCAGCAAGAATGAGATCTCGTGGGACAAACTCGAGATAAGTGAGGGGAGTCGTGCTGAGTACCGTATACACCGCATGATAACCAAGAGTACGGGGATAGAAGAGCTTGAGATAGCCACCGTACAACACGAACCTTTGAAAACCGTCGATGACCTATCGGAGTTCTCAGGTCAAGGCGTGCAGAACCATTTCTGTTATCGCGTGACGGCGTATGAGATTACGACGGACAATAGCACGAAGCGAGTGAGTATCTCGGCACCGCAGTGTGCCCAAATCGAGTCGCAAATAGAGATCCCGACGGCTATCTCCCCGACCGAGAGTGCCGCCACAGGCAACAAGCTCGGACGTAATGTGTTTGCCCCCCTCACCACCTACAATGCGCAGTACACGATGTATATTTACAACCGTAGCGGCGAGACCATCTTCACTGGGATAAACGAGGGGTGGAATGGGCGTTTACGCGACGGCTCTTACGCGCCCGAGGGGGCATACATCTATCGTATAGAGTTTAATATGAAAGATCGCGGCTCGCAGGTACGCACGGGCTCGTTTATGGTGGTTTATCCAACGCGTTAGCGCAAGATGGAAGAGGCGGTGGCTCAAAAGAAGCGTTTTTACTCGAAACGTGACATCCCAGAGTTGTATGCACAACTCTTGAAGGAAGCGGGCGAGATCGCCCAAAACCGAGACATGCGCAGGCTCATTCACAGAGCGATGCGTATTGCCCAGAAGTCACACGCCCAACAGGCTCGGAAATCAGGAGAGCCCTATATCATTCACCCCATTACGGTGGCGCGTTATGCCACGCGCATCTGCCCTAAGGACATCGATGTGATCTTGGCAGGACTACTGCACGACGTGGTAGAGGACTCGGAAGTGACCGTCCAAGACCTGCAGAACCTCTTCCCTGAGCGCGAACACCTGCCGCAAATCGTCGATGGTCTTACGAAGTTTAAGGACACGGAAGAGAACGACGGTGTAGACGATAGTCCGCAAGTGGCAACCTACCGCCGCCTCTTGACACAGACCATCGAAGAAGACCCGCGCATCATCCTAGTGAAGATGGCAGACCGTCTGCACAATATGCAGACCCTCGAGTTCAAAGAGAAGTCTAAGCAGCACAAGATTGCCAGTGAGACGCTCAACGTCTACGTTCCGATAGCCGATCGCTTAGGGCTTTATACCGTAAAAAGCGAACTCGAAGACCTGAGTTTTCGCTTCCTCAACCCCGACGCTTATCAGAACATCGAAAAGCTCTTTGAGCAGCATCGCGAACGCCTGACGCGCGTGCATCGGGAGGCAAAGGAGCGAATCACCCGCATCCTCGAACCGACGCATCTGAAATACGAGCTCCTTTCGCGCCAGAAGTCGCCCTACTCCACCAATCAAAAGATAACGAACAAGCGCATCCCCTTTGAACAAATCTACGACCTTATCGCGCTTCGTATAGTTTTTGAACCGCGCCCCGATATTCCCGAAAAGACGCAGTGCTGGTTTATCTACATGCTCCTAACCGAGCATTTTATCCCCCTGCGCGAGCGTACACGCGACTGGGTTTCTACCCCCAAAGTGAACGGCTACGAAGCCCTGCACTGCACGTTGATGGACAAGAATGGGCAGTGGGTCGAGGTGCAAATCCGCACCCAGCGTATGGATGATTTTGCCGAGCATGGTGCGGCGTCGCACGTCCTTTACAAGGGCGAGGATGATTTCGGCACGGGGGCTGAGCTCGATGAGATTCGGAAGCGCCTTTCCTCCATCAGCGCCAGCTATGAGATGAGCTCCTCGGGGTTCATGGCGCGCTTTTCGACAGATCTGCTCTCGCGCATGATAGTCTACGAACGTAAACTCGTAGAGTCCGAGGAGGGCGAAAAGCGTACCCTCGAGCCCTTCTCACTCCCGATCGGGTCGCTCGTCTTAGACTTTGCTTATCTCAAAGATAAGGAGCTTGGCAATCAGTCGCTTGCCGCACGAGTCAATGGCATCTTGGTCGGGCTCGACTATAAGCTCTTGGCGGGCGATGAGATAGAGATGATCTCTGCACCAACGCAATACCCGACGAAGAATTGGCGCAAGTATGTCTTCTCTCCCCTAGCGCGCAATGCGATAGATCAAGCGATCGTAGCCCGTGAGGCGCGCCTAATCGAGAAGGGGCGTATGCGCCTCTACGAGATTTTTAATCGCCTCGAGGAGGATTATTCCGAAGAGATCGTAGCCTCCCTTTTACCTGTTTTCTATGTCAAGTCAGAGCAGGAGCTTTGTCAAGGGTTGCTTAATGGGATAATCGATCCATGGGCATTGCGGAGGAAGATTCGCCGCGCGCTTCGTAGACAAAAGCAGAAAGCGCATTGGGAGAAAATAACCAGTCGTTTCCGCAAGCCCCAGCCGTTGGAAGAGGAGGGGCATGTTGACAAGCCCGTGCTCCCAGCGTATCACTTCGTGACCTCGCCTTGTTGTTGTGCACTGCCGGGCGATGTAGACGTGGTCGGGATTTTAGACCCCGAGTCTGGCGAGAATGTGCTTCGGGTACATAAAGCCAACTGTGAGGTCGCGAGAGATTATCTCGCGCGACATGGCGGGCAAAGTCGCGACTTCAATTGGGAAGCTGATAAAGCGCACACCTACCCCACGCATATTTACGTAGGGGGCGATGACCGCAACAATCTTTTGACGGAACTCTTTAGCGTTTTCACGCGTCAGAATGTCAATATCAACATCACGCGGGCAGACTTGCGTAGTGATGGGCGCTATTTCCAAGGAGTGCTCTCTTTTGATATCCACGACCTGAACGAGCTCAAGAACCTCATCCAAGCCATCTATCGGATAGATGGTATCCGCCGCATTTATCGTCTTGACGTCCCCTCCTCTTACGAGCGGGTGGACAAGCTCTATTATCGCTAACCTTAAACAGATTTGCCCGTGTTACGAAAGCTTTTCATTTCGCTCTCCTTGTGTATCGCTGTGTTGAGCACCCATGCGCAGCTCAACCGCTATTACTTTTACGCAAAGACGCAAAAGCTTTACGAGCGGGGCGACTATTCAGGGGCGGTGGGCTCAATCTCGGTTTTCTTGGAGTATCAATCCGAGGATGAGATTGCGCTCTACCTTCGTGCACTCTGTAAATACCAACTTGACGACTGGCGTGGTGCACAAGCCGACTTAGATAACCTGTTAGTACATAAGCCCTTTATGACCGAAGCGCTGGTCTTGCGCGCAGCAGTACGCAACCAGTTGAACGAACATGCGGCGGCGATGGTCGACATCCGTCTTGCGGCGGAGTTGCGTCCTAACGAGCGGGATATTCGCTACATGCGCGGGGTGACCCATTTTCTCTTGGAGGAGTACCCCGAGGCAATAGAGGATTTTACTGCCACCCTAAAACGCGACCCCGATCACCTAGATGCACGATTGAACCGAGGGACGGCCTATCTTCTCAAGGGAGATACGGTTACGGCACTGCAAGACTATCGGCAGGCGACCCAGACGAACCCCTATTCCCCAGGACCGCATATCAACATCGCGCGCGTTTATTACTCACAGCACAAGAACGAGCTCGCGCTGGAAACGCTCGACAAGGCGCTGGCACTAGCCCCCAAGTCTGGGCAGGCGCTCCTGATTAAGGCCTTGATAGAGTTTGACTTGAAGCGTGAAAAACAAGCGCTAGAGACCATATCGCAGGCGATCGCCTGTGCGCCGCGTAGTTCGTTGGCGTATTACAACCGCGCGATCATGTACGCGCAAAAGGGGGAGTATGCCGCAGCGCTCAAAGACTATGAGGCGGCAGCGCAGATCTCGCCCAGCAATGTCTTTATACGTTACAATGCGGGGGTAACCTACGCCGAGGCGAAGCGCTATCGGGAGGCAGCGGATGCGCTTTCCTACGCCATTGCACTTTACCCGCAGTTTGCACGAGCCTATAATTTACGGGCAGATGTACGCTTGAAACTCGGTGATCGTGCGGGAGCGCGAACGGATTATGATTCCGCACAGCAGATCGTGGCACGCTACGTAAGCGATAGAGAGGGGGGTGACAAGTGGAGTGACACAACGGCAAACTTCTCTCGTTTTATTGCCTTTGAGAATGATTTTACGACACCGTCGGACTTGGTTGTTCCTGCCTTTTTGCGGGACTATGATGAGCTTTTGCCCCTAGCCAGCATTCATGTAGGGCAGGAGCAGGTCTATACGGAGTGGCAGCCTGTACGACGAGCTGACAGTGTGGCAGGTGCTCCTTTCTTTGCTTTTGTAATCCCCTCGGCAGATACCGCGCGACGGATAGATTTGGAACTCCTACCGCCAGTGCGGGATGTACACACCGTCAATCTCATACGAAGTATCTCGCTTGCCGAAGCGCATGAGTACGAAGCGGCTTTGGCGCTTCTAGATTCGATCCCACGGCATTCGTCGTTACACCCTCTACGGCGTGTAGTGCAGGCTACAACGGAGATTTCACAAATTCGTTTTGCGCCTACGCCCTTATCGCCCGTGTGGGTCGGAGGTAGCAGTGGCGCAACGAAGACCGATACGCCCGACTACTCGCGTCCGATAGGGGAACTGCAAGCACTCGCCACAGAGTACGGCGAGAACCCCTATCTCTATTACAGTCTTGGAATTGCTTATTATTTGTCTCGCGACCTCGCATCTTCGGAAAAGGCTTTTGACCGTGCTCTCGACCTCGAGAGTCACTTTGCAGAGGCACTTTTCAATCGCGCATTGGTACGTATCTTGCAGGGGAAGAATAATCAAGCCTGTCTCGACTTGAGTCAGGCGGGGCAGTTGGGCTTAGATCGTGCCTATCGTGTTATATCAGATCATTGTAAGCGTTAGAGATATAGATGACAGAACTAGAGCAGAAGAGCACCGAAGGACAACATGCGCAACATGAGGTGAGTCATGAGATAGTCCCCGCCTCCCTCATTGAGTCTGAGTTGCACGATGGGCATTTCTTGCGAAAGGCAAACAACGGAGGGAATGAGATCTATCACTTCCGTGCCGAGGAGTGTCCGAACACGATGCGGGAGTTGGGGCGGTTGCGAGAAGAGACCTTCCGTGCTGCGGGCGGAGGCACAGGCAAAGAGCTCGATATTGACGCGTATGATACGGGGGCGTTTGCCTATACGCAGCTTATTGTTTGGGATCCAGAGTCGAAGCTCATCTTAGGCGGGTATCGCTATATCATCCCCACGGATGATGGGGCGTATGCTTCTCATTTGGCTACGGGGGAGCTTTTTCATTTCTCAGAGAAGTTTCAACGCGACTACCTCCCGTACACGATAGAGCTAGGGCGCTCGTTTGTACAGACCGCCTTTCAATCGACGCGTGACGCGCGGAAGGGGCTCTACGTTCTTGATAATTTGTGGGATGGGCTGGGGGCGCTCCTCGTCCTTAATCCCCAAATTCGTTACTTCTTTGGGAAAGTCACGATGTACCCCACCTACAATTGGGAGGCACGTAACCTATTGCAGGTCTTTCTACAACGCTATTTCCGTGACAACGAGGGGCTCGTTACGCCGATACACCCTCTCGAGCTACACTTAGACCCCGACATGGAGCACCGCGTCTTCGTGGGAGGCGACTATCGGAACGACTTTGAGATACTACTCAAAGAGCTCGGGAAGTTTGGCGAGCGCATCCCGCCCCTTATCAAGTCTTACATCAGCCTGAGCCCTACCTCCAAGGTCTTCGGCACGGCGATAAACCATGACTTTGGCGACGTGGAGGAAACGGGGATTTTAGTGGCGGTAAACGACGTCTTGCCCGACAAGCGAAGCCGTCATATCGATACATTTCAAGCTCCGAAGTAGGGGGCGTCTTTTAACAGAGCCTGTTGATGCCACGCGTTTTAGGTATTGGTAATGCACTGATGGACACCATTGTCCCTTTAGCCGATGAGCGCCTTCTCTCGGAGTGGAAGCTTGTCAAGGGGGGGATGCAGGTGGTTTCGCTCGATATCTTAGAGGATATGCATCGCCTTGCCGATACGGCCGGTATGACGCGTAGCGTGGGCGGGAGTGCTTGTAATGCCATTCGCGGTATTGCCCACCTTGGGCTACAAACGGGGTTTATTGGTAAGGTGGGACGTGATGAGACGGGCGAGCGTGTACTTACCGAGTTGCAACACTCTAAGGTGCAACCGCTACTTCGTTATAGTAGGGCGCGTACGGGCGAGGTGCTCGCTTTTGTAACCCAAGACTCGGAGCGAACTCTGGTGACCTTCTTAGGCGCATCGGGGACACTCAATGCATCGGATCTACGCGAGGAGGACTTTGTAGGCTATGACCATCTACACCTCGAGGGGTACACCGTCCCCAACCACGACCTCTTTCTCCGTGCACTGGATTTAGCAGAGCGTTGTCACCTCACCGTTTCTCTCGATCTGTCAAACGACGACATCGTGGATATGAATCGGGAGCTGCTGGGGCGCGTCATCCCTCAGTACATCGACATCCTTTTTGCCAATGAGCTAGAGATTAGAGCCTTTACAGGACGGGATATTGACATCGGGCTGCGCGAGTTGAGCCAGTTGTGCGAGGTCGTGGTAGTCAAGCTTGGGGCACGGGGGGCGGTAGCGAGGCGTGGTACGCACGAGGCTTGTAGTAATGGCGTGCCTGTCTGCTGTGTGGATAGTACGGGGTCGGGGGATATGTTTGCTGCGGGCTTTTTGTATAGCCACCTTATGGAGCAGAGTTTGGAGGAGAGTCTCGCGCACGGTAACCAGATGGCTTCGGAGATTATACAGGTTTATGGCACGGGGATTAGTTAGTGCAGCGAGGCTCGCCCGTGTGCTGCTGGGGCTATTTTTATTGCTCTTTGCGCTTAGGGGCACGAGCGCTTGGGGGCAGGTGCGAAAGTATTCAGTCTCTGACAAAAAGGCGATAGCGCTCTATGAGACGGCCATCAGTGAGTACCACTATGAGTATTATGCTCAGGCGCTAAACACGCTCGACAAAGTAAAGCGTCGCAATGCGCAGTTCGTCGAAGCCTACCTGCTTACGGCACAGATTTACGAGCACCTCCAGCAGTTTGAAGATGCACTGCAAGAGAATTTGCAAGCGCTTGCCCTCGATAGCACCTTTTACCCGCGTGCGCAGTTCGATGCGGCGCGCCTCGCCTTTTATAGCCAACATTACCCTGAAGGGGAAGTGCTGGCGGAGCGCTACTTGTTAAAGATTGACAAGAAAGATAAGACGTATCGGAATGCGGAGCTCATCCGCGAGAGTTGTCGCTTTGCGATGTGGGCGGTGCGACACCCCGTTTCGATAGAGCCGAAGCCGTTGCCGAGCACGGTGAATACGCGCTATGACGAGTATTTTCCTTCAATAAGTGCCGATGAACAGACCCTTTCCGTAACGCGCCTTTTGCCCGTTATAGGGCGGAGTCACCGCGAAGCGATGCAGGAAGATCTCTATTTGGCAAAGCGTCCGTCGCGAGACAGTGGGTGGCACGAAGCGCACGATCTCGGCGAGCCCGTCTCAACGCCCTACAACGAAGGGTCACAATCGCTCTCGGCAGACGGACGTCGGATGTATTATTCATTTTGCAACGGACCGTGTAAGATTTACTATGCCGACCTTGGCGACGATGGGAAGTGGAGCAAGCCGAAAGCCCTGCCTGCGGTAATCAATGTCCCGTACGTGAGCACGAAACAGCCGAGTATCTCGCCCGATGGGCAAACGCTTTACTTTACGAGCAACCGCCCCGGCGGCTTCGGGGGCTATGACCTTTGGGTAGCGCACTACAGAAACGGCGCGTGGGGCGATGTAAAGAACCTCGGGGCGACAATCAATACCTCTGGGGAGGAACAGTCGCCCTTTATCCATTTTGACAACAAGACGCTTTATTTCTCAAGTAACGGACACCCAGGGCTCGGCGACCTTGATGTATACAAGGCGCAACGCACGGCAGACACCCTCTGGACGACGCCGCAAAATCTGGGTTACCCGATCAATACCCCCGCAACGGATATGGGGCTCGTAATCTCAGCCTCGGGGCGGAATGCCTATTACGCATCCTCACGCAATGAACGGCAAGGGATGGATATTTATACCTTTGAAATGCCCGACAGTCTGCGCCCGAACCCCGTTTCCTATCTTTTGGGACAGGTGCAAGACGCAACGACTGGTGCACCCCTTGCAGCACATTGTCAGCTTGTGGATCTGGGTACGGGCGAGGTGGTAATGGAGGTAGAAGCAGACCCGATGGGGCGCTTCTTAGTTTGCTTGCCGATGGGGCGGCAGTATGCCTTCTTTGCTAGTCGCGAAGGGTATTTTGACAACTCGTTGCACTTTGACTTCGTAGGGCTACACTCTGCCAGCGAACCCTATCGGCAAACAATAGGGCTAGTCCCGATGAAGACGGGGGTGACCCTCACGCTGCGTAACGTCTTCTTTGATACGGGGTCGGATGTCTTAAAGCCTGAATCGTTTACCGAGCTTGACCGCTGGTGTCGGGTAATGAGCGACCGCCCCGGGATGCGTATTCAGATAGAGGGACACACAGACAATCAGGGCGATACAGCTTATAATCAACAGCTTTCACAGCGACGTGCGGCAAGTGTGGCTGCTTATCTGGAGTCGCAGGGCATTACCCAAGACCGCATTTTGAAAAAAGGCTTTGGGGCAACGAAGCCCGCAGAGTCGAACGCTACCCCAGAAGGTCGTGCAGCGAACCGTCGCACAGAATGTCGGATTTTAGCACTTTGATGTCACTTTCCGAACCGCCTATTTTCCCGTGGGGTGACGAGCAGCCGCTTTACACCTATACGCGCTATATGCGCAATCTGTTTGGCGAGCGCGTGCAGAAGCTTGCGGTAGATGCGGGTTTTTCGTGCCCACACCGCCTCAAAAACGACCGTTTGGGGGGAGGGTGCACCTATTGTAACAACGAGGCTTTTAACCCCTCTTATTGCGCCCCTACAAAGCCGATTCGCCAACAACTGGAGGAGGGGATAAGCTTTCACGCCAACCGTTACCGACGTGCGAGTCGCTACTTTGCTTATTTTCAAGCCTATACCAATACTTATGCGGGAGTAGAGCGTTTGCGGGCGCTTTTTGAAGAGGCGTTAGAGACCGCGGGCGTGGAGGGGCTTGTGATTGCGACGCGCCCAGACTGTTTACAGCCCGAAATCATAGCTCTTTTAGAGGAGCTCGCGCGTCGTACCTATCTGTTTGTCGAGCTGGGGGTTGAGACCTTACATGATGAAACCCTTGAGCGTATCCGACGGGGACACGCAGCAGCCGTCTCTTTGGAGGCGATAGCACGCTTGCGACAAGCAGGACTGCCCGTCGGTGTGCATCTGATATGGGGGTTGCCTGGGGAGACGCCAGAAATGATGTATGAGACGCTGGAAGGGGTCGTGCGGGCAGATATTCAGACGATTAAGTTCCACCAGTTGCAAATCTTACGTGGGACGCGCATGGCGCAGGAATGGGAAGAGAATCCCGCAGCCTTCACTCTTTGGAGTTTAGACGATTACCTCGCTTTTCTTGTTGGGATTGTTGCTGCATTGCCCCCCACCATTGCCATTGAGCGGATTTGTGCAGAAGCCCCCCCGCGGTATCTCTTAGCACCCAATTGGGGACTCATCCGCAATGACGAGGTCTTGCGTCGCTTTAAGCAAATGCTGCTGGAAAAGGGCGTAGTACAGGGATCGGCTAAGAAAATAGAGCTCTGCTCCTGATTCGCAAAAGAGGATACACAGAGACGCTTGGAGCTCTTGTCTCACAAGAAGCGTTTTAGAGAACTGTATCCCCTGTGAATGCTAGTCCACACGTATAGGGATTATTGCACAGTAAATACATCTTATATTGATGATTTTTAGTAACTTAGTG
>CAJPTV010000037.1 GCA_905373665.1 Bacteroidia bacterium | reverse complement strand
GTTCGTGTAGACCTTGTTCCGTGCTTGCCTTTTCGTAGACAATTTCCGAAATTTGTGCTTGTGTAAGCTTCATTTTTTACTGGTTTATAATACGACTCCAAGTTACTATAAATGGAGCTTACACACTTTTTTAGGACAATATCCTTATGAGAAGTACAAGCCTCCTCTTTAGGAAGGGATTTTCTTAGTTGGCTCATCCATTTTCTCAAAAAGAGGACTGTAAAGTGTGGGGAGTTAGTGCAATGATCCCATCTCGTCTAAGACGAGGGGCAGCGTCTTGCCTGCTTCGATTGGCACACCGTAGTACGTGCCCAAATGGGCGGCAATCTCTTGCGACTTTAGGTTTGAGCGAAAGAGGGGGGCAGCTCCAGCTCTCGTTCGAAATTCACTTCCAAGAAATAGGGGAATTGCTCCCCTAAGTGCCTGAGAGGAGAGGACTTGCCGACCAGTCTTGCCCTGCGCACCAATAGAGGTTTATGACGCGGATTATCCCGCCACTGCTGCAAATAAATGTCTATTGTAAGCGGATAATATATCCTAACTATAACCCTCTAATTTAGCGAAAAATAGAACCTTTCCTGTAAAAAGTCAGAGATAATACGAACGCATCCCCTAAAAAAAGGGGCATCGCCACGTATACCCCCTTTCCCCTATTATAGTGCAGATATACAGCCCAGTGCACATCAGCACTTTGACATCAAAGTTATATATATTTTTTTTCACGACGCCACTAATGTTCGTTCATCACTATGTCTACTAGAAGTAGGACGGATTCTCTTGCTAATTCTAGCAAAGCTCCCAAGCTCGGCTCTGTAGTTAATCGGTTTTCTACTTGTTGAACTCTCCTCTCGTTGAAAGGCTATAGAGTGGATATTCTTATCCTGAGTTGATTACTTTTTAGATATTCCTCTATATGCATAAATATTTTTCGATAAGATTCACAAAAAAGAGACTTAGAATCTATATGCCCCGTAGCAACCCAAGCGTCATGCATACAACCTCCATAACATATAGAGATAAAACGACAGCCTTTACACTTTTCATTCTCTATCTTGACGACACGTTTTTGGAAAAAAAATTCTCTTTTGGCTGTAATAACCTTCGTCAAATCTTCTGTTTGTATATTCCCATAAATGAAATTACCACCTCCAGCAAATCTCGCACAAGGGAAGATATTCCCATTAGGAGCAATACAAGTAAAATTCTGTTGACAATTCCGAGTATAGCAACAAAGAGTAGTCTTATTACTCCCAAGACTTCCGGCAATATCCGTAAACGTCGAAATATTCACTCGCGCATTCGGATCTTTCGTCCAATAATCAAACAACCCTATCATAGCCTCCGCATAAAGTGCTGGCGATACCGCAAGTTCATTAAAAGAATTTTTAGCCTCTCCACACTCAAAAAGCGGATTTACTTTGAAGACAATCCCCAAGCCATTTAGATACTCATAAATTTGAGACATACTCCCTATGTTGTATCTTGTGGCAACAACAATCGCTCCTAAGTTTAACTTATACTCTCGACACAACCTAATCTTCTCTTCCAGAACTGTAGACGTTCCTTTCCCATTTGCAAAGACTCTTGTTTTGTCATTAAACTCTGGAGGACCATCTATGGAAAAACCAACTCCCACTTTATATTTTTTGAAAAGCTCTATATACTCTGGCGTAATCAGAGTCAAATTAGTTTGGAGGCTGTGTTTAACTTTTTTCTCTCCAAACACTCGCTCGCAATATGCCAAAGCATGTTCAAAATTCCTTATCCCCCAAAGCAAGACCTCCCCCCCATGCCAAATAATTTTAGGCTTAGTATCAGTAGAACTCGTTACATAAGCATAATACTGATCTATAATCCGTTCTACTAATTGGGGCGTATACTCCCCTTCTTCCTCTTTTAGACAAGATGGCTCATAACAATAGCGACATCGTAAATTACAGCGATGTGTTGGAATCAAAAGCAAAGTAGACATAAAGACAATAACTCCTCATAAATCTTTTGAATCTATCACAAGCGATCAATCATCACCATTTACATTCTCTAAATGAGTACACTCATTTGTTTCATCATCTGTTGTCACATTAGTATCCGCCCATTCATCCGTTTCCTTATCCTCCATGTAAATACCATAATGCTCCGTATGAGCCTCAAGTCCCACATTCAGAGAAAGACGACTATCTATCTCTCTTTTCATGTATTCCAATGCTGTCATTTTCCTTTATTTACAGACAAAAACTCTAAAATTTCTCCCTATTTTCGCCAGCCCATTGAGATACGCAATCACATTTATACAACATATCTTCAGTTCTTTCCACATCTCTCTATGTGAATCACACTCATCCCAAAAGGAGCTAGAATCTCATTCAAATGTACAACATTTATATTATAATGAGCAATATCCTTTTTCTGACTTGGCTTCAAAATTAAGAGATTCTGAAATATGATAGGAATTACAGGTTAGTATTTTCTGTAAAAAGTCAGTTAGGAGCGTTGCTCTCAATGACACGTTTTAACACCCATTCCTATTAGGCTATTAACCCCCTCCCTCACCACTACAACTCTCCCCAATTCTCTCCCACTGCCGCATCCACAACGAGGGGGACGTTCAGCGTCATGACCTGTTCCATCGTCTCTTTGACAAGGGGTTGTAAGAGGTCAAGTTCCTCGCGCGGGACATCGAAGATCAGCTCGTCGTGCACCTGCGTCGTGAGTAAGGCTCGGAAACCACGCACACGGAGCAGTTCCGCAATCTGCACCATCGCTGCCTTGATGATATCTGCCGCCGTCCCTTGGATAGGCATGTTAATTGCCATACGTTCGGCAGCAGCACGTACATTCTGGTTATCGGCTCGCAGGTCTGAGAGATAACGGCGACGCCCCCAAAGCGTCTGTACATAACCGTTGCGTCGTCCCGCCTCTATGGTTTCTCGCATAAAGGTCTCTATGGTGGGATAAAGCGCGAAGTAGCTCTTCATAAATGCCGCCGCTTCGTCAACGGGGATGCTGAGCTGATTGGAAAGTCCGAAGGCGCTAATCCCGTACACAATCCCAAAGTTCACCCGCTTGGCACGCTCGCGCATCTCTTTGGAGACCTCCTCTAGTGCGACACCATTCACCCGCGCCGCCGTAGCCGCATGGATATCCTGCCCGTGCGTGAAGGCAGCGATCATGTGCTCATCGCCCGCGATATGGGCTAGGACTCTTAGCTCAATCTGCGAATAGTCTGCCGAGAGGAGCACCCCCTCCTTGCCAAAACGAGAGACAAACGCGGAGCGGATCTTACGCCCCACCTCCGTACGCACGGGGATGTTCTGTAGATTCGGATTGCTAGAACTGAGTCGCCCCGTAGAGGCTACTGCCTGATTAAACGAGGCATGAATTAAACCCGTGGTCGGCGCTACAAGCTTAGGCAAGGCGTCGATATAGGTGGAAAGCAGCTTGGATGTTTCGCGGTAAAGCAAGATATCATCGACAACGGGATTGCCCTCACGGTACTTCGCAAGCTCCTGTTCCGAAGTGTTGTACTGCCCCGTAGGGGTCTTCTTTGGTTTCTCTGCGATACGCAGCTTATCAAAGAGTAGTTCGCCAATCTGCTTAGGCGAGGAGATCTTAAGGTTTGGGTCATTAGCCACGGCACGTATTCGCGCCTCAAGAGCATCCAAGTCTGTTTGAAGGAGCGTGTGTAACGACGTAAGCACCGAAGTGTCAACAGATACCCCCGCTAGTTCCATTTCAAAGAGAACGGGAAGAAGCGGCATCTCCAACTCGTGATAGATACGCCCCAGCCCCGTCACTTCTATACGTTCGGCGAAACGCTCACCTAGTAGGTAGAGAAATACCGCCTTCTCACACAGCGCCGCAACGCTACTCCCCTCAGGCTGTAGTCTGTAATGAAACTCCTGCAAAACGACCGCCTCAAGCTCATGCCCCCGCTCTGGCGCAAGGAGGTAATGCGCAACGAGCACATCCGCAAGAACGGCACGCGGGCGCGCCATCCCTTGACTATGTAGCTGGTGCAACTGCTCCTTAAGATCATAACCATAGCAGGTAAGCGCCTCGTTCTCCCAAAGCTGTTGCAATACGTCACGCCATGGCAAAGCTAACGCATCTAACTGCGCAATGGAAATGCCTCGGGCGACGAGCGTTCCTGCCCTCTGATACGCCAGCGCATACCCCTCGGGGGTCACCAAGAGCGCGTAAGCCTTTTCCAAGCCCTTTATTTCCGCACAAAAGGCGTCAAATTCTTCTTTTGTGGCGAGCTCTCGCACATCGTTACAGAACGTATCTAATGAAACCGATTTGACCGCACCTTGCCCCTTAGAAAAGCACCGTACGAGACGCTCACCAAGGGCACGGAACTCATACTGGTCATTCAAGGCACGGAGTGCCTCGGGCGATATGTCACTATCCATCTGATACCCCTCCAGCTCTTTCGGGAAAGGGGCGTCGAGACGGATACGCACCAGCTCTAGCGAGCGCATCAGTTGGGGGGTATTCTGCTCCAAGCTCTCGGACATCTTTTTAGTAAACTTCGCACTATTGCCGAGGATGTACTCAATGCTCCCATACTCCGAGACGAGGGCAGCCGCCCGCTTCTCGCCAATACCAGGGACACCAGGGACGTTGTCCACCTTATCGCCCCAAAGGGCAAGGATGTCAATAAACTGCTTGGGTGACTTAATCTTATACTTTTCGAGCAGGTCTGCCTCAGTGACCACCGTAAGTCCGCTACTCATGCTCTTGGGGCGTAGAAGCTGAATGTGTGGTGCGAGGAGCTGTTGAAAGTCCTTGTCTGGGGTATAGATTTGCACCAACGTTTCTTCACTCGCAAAGTGGGCAGCAATCGAACCGATCACGTCGTCAGCTTCAAAGCCCTCAGCCCAAAGTTCTTGTACGTGAAGAGTTTCAAGGAATTTCCTTACCACCTCAACGCCGAACTTTACCTCTGGTGGGGTAGGGGGGCGGTTCGCTTTGTAGTCTGGGTCGAGTTCGTGTCGGAAGGTCTTTCCTCCCAAGTCAAACGCCACGCCGAGGTGCGTAGGCTGAAACTGCTCAATACAGTCCATCAACGTACGCAAGAACCCGAATGCCGCGGAGGTATTTTCCCCCTTCGAGGTAATCAACGGATTGTTGCTCATAGCGTAATGCGACCGATAAATGAGCGCATAGCCATCGATAAGCAGGAGACGATTGGTATAAGACATGACGACAGAGGTAAAACAGGGTAAATGCGTTCCACGTGGAACACGAATCGCAGAGTATTAGGTTCGTAAGGGCTTATCAAGCGCCTCAAGGAGCTGCTGAGCGACGGCACGCGGGGCAGGGGAGGAGGGCGTTATTCGACAGAGAATGTGTGTATTAGATTCTATCCCATACGCATAGCGCTTGTCGTAATAGAGTAAAACCCGCTCCACGGCTGCACGGAGATCCCCTCCACGAATGAGCGCAATGGACTCGTTGGCTTGGTCGCCCCCTAAGCGTTTACGAATCTTCTCTATACAAATGATAAGCTCCTGTGCAGGGTGCGACGCATAGATACGCGTAAGCCGTTCACAACGTGCCTCAAACGGCGTATCTAATACCACGCGGGGCGCTGCTGTCATCTGTGCGAAAAAGGCTGCGGGGAGGAGTACCTTACCGATGTTGCGGCTCTCATCTTCTAACCAAAGGCGCTGGTGAGGGGCAAGCTTTCGTAAGGCGACCACAAGCTCATTCTCAAACTGTTCTGTAGAGGGCTGCGGCGCTTCGCCAAGCCAACCAAAAGCAGAGCCCTTGTGGTGTGCCAATCCCTCTAGGTCTATCACCTGTTCGCCCAATTGCGCTAACTCTGCAAGCACCTCCGTTTTGCCCGCACCCGTCATCCCAGCAAGGATAAATATCGGCACAGGGTGCTCGAAACGCTCCAATACGTACGTGCGAAAGGCCTTGTAGCCCCCCTCTAAAAGATAGGCTGTGAGCCCCGACCGCTCGGCAAGCCACGCTACACTCTCTGAGCGCATCCCTCCGCGCCAACAGTGCAAACGCACAGCACCGTGTCGTGCCGTCTGCAATAGCGATTGGCGGAGAGACTCCAAACGTCCGTTCAAGTATTCAAATCCACGGGTAATAGCCGCCTCGCGCGAGACTTTCGTATAGAGCGTCCCAATATCAGCCCGTTCGGCATCGCTAAATAGGGGCACATTCACCGCCCCAGGGATGTGCGCGTGAAGAAACTCTTGCGGCGAACGGACATCGACGATTGTCCCAGCGCCCTCCAAATTGAGAAATGCCTCAACCCCTACACGTAGCACAGCCATCGAAACGAAGCACGCTGTTTACTCCGTCTTCCGCCACACGAGAGCGCCCATATCCACCGTGCCATCAGGGTGCAAGCGCGTCCGCCCTTTTAGATCACTCAGGTGCGCATCCTGTAAGGCGAGGGCTGAGCCACGCGCTGGCGAGGAGGCTTTTAGTTCCAGATTGTGCTTCAAAGGGTCTTCCCAGTGTGGATTGTTATAAATGACCCCCTCCCAACGTTCGGAGGACGCGGGACGCTCTCCGCCCCACTTCAGCAACGAATGAGAGCAGGTCACGATTTCCGCAGCAAAACGCGACTTGTCATACGAACGGAACTCCGTATCATAATTCCCCCACACAATAGTATTCACCACCGAAAGTTCATTCCTTGTTCCCTCTGGGGGCTTTTCCATAGAGATAAGTGCCGAACGACGCTGTTGTCCAAAACGCGTAGCACCACTGAGAGAACAGTGGATTAAGGAGATACGACTCCCCGCCATAGCAATCGCCGCACCCGAGTTCTGCACAAAGAGACACCCTCGGAGCAACAGATTGGAGCGTTTGAGCACCATCGCGTCCTTGCTCGAGCCCGTCACCACGGTATTCTCTATCGTACTCAGTCGCGTCACCGAGTCTGCACGGAGCGCCGTCACTGCTGCACGAAACGTCGCATTCTTAATACGGTGCGGGCCACTGCCTAGCATGAGCGTCACCCCAAGCCACTGCCCTGGGGTATGCTTATAAGCCGTGTCAAGGCGTGTTCCGGCCAACAGGACACGAGCGTTGGGCGTCCCCTCAATGACCAACGAACCATAGACTTTCAACGCTCCCTCGGCTCGGAAAAAGAGACTCGCTCCAGCAGGAATATACAGCGTCTTACCCTTGGGGACGTGCAGCGGACGTTTGATAATCACAGGCGTCTCCGCGCCAGCCTGCAAGAAGTCTTCCAAGAGACCTAGGTTGTTATCCTCTATGTCGTTGTGCGCCAAACCGCTGGCAAGCAAATGAATCGAACGCGATGCTCCGTCGCGTAAGCTGACCACAATCTCGTCTTCCAAGCGTTCGCTCGTAAACGTTTCCGATTCCGAACGGAGGCGTGCTAGGATCGTCAAGCTGTCGCGAGCCTCAATACGCTGTGCCTCTGCCTCGAGCGTCGCACGCCCGTCAATAAGGAGAGTAAACGGACTCGTCGCAGCCCCCTGAAGGCGAATGCGTGGTAAAACTATCGGACGTGAAGAAAGATTGTGAATGCGCACAATGCGCGTAGGCGAGACCTCCGCCACAAAGACACTGTCAAACTTTACCGTATCGATCGAAAAGCGGATATCGTTCGCCGTCGGCGTATGCTCCACCTTTTCAACACAGCTCGGCCAAAAGCAGGGGAGTAGCACTCCACACAACAAAAAAGAAAGGAGCTTAGAGGCGCTAGCCCATAAGCTCCTTCGTATATGCAACATATAACCAATGTTCAAAAAGACAATCGGGCTAGAACGGGAGATCGTCTGCAGGAGGCTCAGACGCCCCACCTCCTTGGTAAGAGGATTCTTTAGGCGTCGTATCCACATGCGACACCGTAGGCTCTGGGTCTACAGCCCCAGTCGCGGGTTGCGGATCTACTCCCTCGGCCGCAGCGCTTACAATACGCCATGCTCTCAAACTCGTGTACCACCGACCGTTATACTCACGAGAAGAGGGACGAAAAGCGACATTAAGCACGTCATTGACGCTGAAAGCCGCAAGAACGTTTGCCGTTTCCCCCCATGCATCAAAACAAACATTCGTTACAAAGCTCCCTTCTTTCATTTCAATAACGAAAGGCTGACGCACCCAATGTCCATTAGCACCTTCGCCTTCTGCCTTTGGAAGTATTGAAATCAAACGACCTGTAACTGAAAGTATATCTGCCATCTTTACCTACTTTACTGCGTTCGCCCTCTGCATCTTCTTGGTATATTCCTCTACGTCTGCAGGCGACATAACCTTCACAAGTTCTACGTCAAAAATCAGCGTTGCATTGGCTGGTATGGGGTCACGCCCAGAAGCTCCATACGCCAGATTGGAAGGGATATACAAGGTAGCCTTGCCCCCCTCTTTAAGCTTCGGAATACCGATTGTCCACCCAGGGATGACGCGTCTGAGGTCTAACATAACGGGCTCTTCAGCCGTCGCATCGATCTGCTTCCCGTCCACAGTACACACTTTGTAGTGCATCAAGACAAGGCTCGTATCCTGTGGATTGATCCCTGTCCCCTCGACCAACATCTTGTAACAAAGCCCCGTAGAGTCACGCACCACCCCTTCGAGCTGTGCCACCGAATCCATATAGTGCTTTTCCTTAGCGCGGGCTTCAGAGGCTTTCGCTTCCATGTGCATCATCGCATACGAGCGCATCACGTCTTGCACCTCACCGTCGCTCAGTTCTGGCTTGCCATTGATCTGATCGCGAAGCCCGCGGAGGAACTCATCCTCTCGAAGGCGGATATCCTCGCTGACGATATACTGCCCTGCGGATATCCCAAGGGCATAGCTCAGTTTCTTAAAGTCGTAGTTCTTGATTGCGTTCTCTGCCGTATCCTCTGGCGAGCCTGGGACTATCTCCTGCTTGGGCTCACTGTTTGAACAACCTACCAGCGCGGCACTCGCAATGACAGCACTCGCCACCAAACTTGAAAACTTAAGCAATCGGCGCATGTTATGAACTACCCTTTTCTAATAAGCTTGTGACCCCGGCGGGATTCAAACCCACGACTTTCAGAACCGGAATCTGACGTTCTATTCAGCTGAACTACGGGGCCTAGGTCTAACTACGGGAACAAAGGTAGTACTTTATTTTTTCTTCTAAAACCTTCTAACGTCTCATCCCGCCCTCATTGTCACAGAGCCGTCCACCATTAGCACCACCCTTAACGCAAAAGAAGCCGCCTCGGTTTTACCCGAGACGGCTTCTTTACCTCACTCGTTAATCGCTTCTCGCAACTACGAGGCTCTTTCTAACGCTTCACAACGTTCACGACCTTGCCTTGTACACCCTGAGCACTTAGGCGCAACAGGTAATTCCCCGCTGGCAAAGTCCCCATCTCAATCACCACTTCGGTGCCTTCTAACACCCCTGAGAGGAGTAGCTGCCCCGAAAGGTTCAATAGTTCATACGCACCGACATGCCCCTGTGGATTCAGGATCCGCAACTGTTCGGAGCAAGGATTGGGAGCCACCACCACATCAGCAAAGAAGGCTTCTTCCACTGGCGTAGGCGTAGTAACCGTAACAGTACACGGCGCGTTCTTCCCGTTCGCCGAGGTCGCGGTGATGATCGCTGTCCCAGCAGCCACACCTGTTACAACACCCGCTGCCACTTTAGCCACTGCGGGATTAGAGGAGGTCCACGTCAACGTCTTATCCGTCGCATTCGTAGGATTAAAGGTTACAGTCAACGTCTTTGTCTTACCCACCTCTACGCTCTCCGTAGCTGGTAGCGTAATGGATATGACCTCGATCTTGTCTTTTACCGACACCTTCAATACTGCCTTAAAGCCGCCATCTACCGAGGTTGCTGTGAGTTCTGCATCTCCCACGCTCTTGGCTACCACCTGAGCCTTAGTATCATCATAGTATGCCACCTCGGCGTTGTTAGAAGTCCACGACAGTTCTTGATTTGTAGCATCTTTAGGGGCA
Organism: Bacteroidia bacterium; assembly: GCA_905373665.1. Lineage (GTDB taxonomy): Bacteria > Bacteroidota > Bacteroidia > Bacteroidales > CAJPTX01 > Bacteroides_D. The sequence goes on along the minus strand of CAJPTV010000037.1, from coordinate 7,291 downwards.
AACTCTACCACAGGCGCACGCCGTTCGTTCACAGACATTACCCAGTTATTATTTTCGTCTTTGATGGAAATACCCTCAACTAGACGAGGCTTCTTCACAGCCACCTCGTGCGTAACAGGAGCGAGTTCTGTGTAGAATGGGCTCTTTACCGTAATCGTGACCTTACCCTCAGCGAGCTCCTTCTTTCCCTTCACCGTCAAGACTCCATTTTCAAAAGAGACCTTTTCGAGGTAACCCTCTGGAGCGAACGACACATCCAAGGTTTTGTCAACACCCGCCTCGGGGGTAAATTTCAATGTGAAGATAACATCCGCACCTCCGACAACCACCGTCTTCACGGGGTTCTCAAATGCTAGATTCGTCAGTTTTTCCACCACGTTAATTGCTAGCTGTGCCGACTCTTTTCCATTCGCCGTACGCGCCTGCACCTTGACACTTCCTACGCTCTTCGCTGTTAATACATTCTTTGACGATATCTCAACGACCTGCTGATCGGCGGGGTCAAATACCCAACTTACAAGCTGCGAAGCCTCTGCTGGGAGTACAGATACATGAAGTTGCAACTCCTTACCTACCCACAACTTTTGCGAATCAGTGGGCTTGAGGGTCACACTTTCTGGATCTTTCACCTCTGCCACCACCTTCAAGGTCACCGAAGCCTTGAGTTTAGGCTCGGTCGGAGTCTCTACGGTGATAGTTACAACATCGTTTACCGCTGCTGCCGCCTCTACCTTGACCTTACCCGTCGTTTCCTCTACTGAGATCTTAGTGGGCTTATCCGAACTCCACTTCAACCCTGCGGGGAGCTCAGCCGCTTCGGGCGTGGGTTTGCAAGTGAGCGTAGCGTTGAAATCCTTATCTACGAGCAACTGTTGGTTCGTACAATCCACCGCACCGTTAAAGATACGCAACCCCGTGAGCGACACAACCTCGCCCTTCACTACTACCTCACACTCGGCAGGGGTAAGGTCTGGCTGTTTCTTGCTCTTTACCGTAATCTTCACCTTTTGCCCCTTAGAGTCCTTTATCCCCTGTACCGCAATTTTCCTAGGCTCAGATTGAGGCTTACGCGCGAGGAAGTCTTGGGGTTCAAAAGAAACCTCTACTTCGTCATTGATACCTTCGGACGGTATAAAACTGAGGGAGAAAAGCGTCGGCGTATCTGTTGTCACTTCCGTAGCAGGGTTCAAAAAGGCAATTGATGCCACTTTATGAGAAAGGTTTATTGTCACAGGAGCAGATGTAACACCATTCGCAGCGCGCGCCGTTACAGTTACTGTTCCTGGCTTCAGCGCCTTTACTTTTCCTGAAGGGGTTATATCCACAATAGGAGTAGGAGGAGCGAGCAGCCACGCTACCGTCTGCTGTGCTGTTTCTGGGAGGATTTTCATTCCAAGGTCAAACTCCTCGCCGACAAACTTATCAAAGCTCGTTTGTTCGAAGGTTATCGATTTCACAGGCTCGATCTCAGCCACAACCTTTACCGTGAAGCTTGCTTCCAAAATAGGCTCGTTGGTAGTCTTGAGGGTAATCTTTACCAAGTCGCCCACGGCAGCCTCATCCTTTACAGTGACCTTACCGTTAACGACCTCAACCTTCGTGCTATTCTCCGACGTCCATACCAGATCCGTACGTGGCTCTGCAGCATGCGGGAATGGATTGGCAAAGAATTGCTTATTATCTCCCTTTTTCATCAGGAAGGTCTGGTTGGTGTAGTCGCTTAGCCCATCGGAAATCAGCAACCCCGTTGCCTTATTTTCGATTGTTATTAACAACTGAAGCACTTTATTTGGATCTGCCTGCGGTCTAACCTCCAGCGGAATGTCCGTTCCTGTCTTCCGAGCCGTCAAGGTCACCTCGGGTGTTTTCGGCAAAGACTCAAAATATTCTTGAGGTGCTCCCCACCATACGTTTTTATTGACGATCTCCTCTGGGGTAAAATTCGCTTTCAATAGCACGGGTTCGTTCAGATTCATAGTGAACTTATTGCCCACAATCGGCTTACCGTTCTGCGTAACAGTAAATGTCTCGAGTTTATAGTCAACCACCACCTCTAGCTCCGCGGGGGTCGCATTCTTATCCTCTGGGGTCACCTTTACGAGCACCCTTCCTGGCTTTTGTGCGGTAATAAGCCCCGTTGACGAAACGGTAACGACACCGTCCGTCCCCTCAACGCTATAAGTCACGTTCTGGCTTGAGGCACTCGCCTTAGGGGTTACCTCTGCCGTAAGTTGATAACTCTTTTCAGAGTCTTCTCCGTTTAAGAAGAGTTTCAGGAGTGGCGCTCGATAATTTAGCTCCACCTTGAGCACTGGCGTAACCACAAGCTTGAACTCCTTCTTAGGCTCGTCTGACCCCTTAAGTGTTACCGTTACAATATGTTCGTTACGGGTAGGCCTAAACGAACATTCATTTCCATACTGATGAAAGGATCTTGGAGGGGGCGTAACCTGAAATTTAAAGCTATTTATCCCTGCTGGTAGACTCTCTGCCGTCAAACGAACCGTGGTTCCTTCTTTCACAGTGTACTCATTCCCAGTAATCTCATTCCCTTCGGCATTCATCACCTTAATCGCTGTCGGCTTGGCTAACACCGTAACAGGATAAGCAAGGTTCACTTCTCCTCGCCCGTTGGGTACAGCATCAAGATGCGCCTTTATAGTAGCAGCTCCCGCCACAACACCTTTTACCAACAAGTAATCTTGATTCTTCGGATCGCGCGAGAAAGTGAGCGCCCCCGCAGGCTCTGAGGTGAAGACAAGCTTGTTCACCTCCTCATTGGTAACACCCTTGCGTTCAATTTTATACCGATTCTCGCCTCCCACAAACAACGGCGTCGTATTGTCATCGCGCAGAGAGATATACCATGGGAGGTTATCGCCCACTATCTTCCAATGCTTTTCATCGATAAGCTTTTTACGATATGGCTCTGCTGACGGATTATAAATCAAGCCGCTTGCATGCAGTTCTACACCCTCTTTCGTATTTGTATCTTCTGACCACGCCTTGAGAGCCTTTTCGTACATTTCTGGGGAAAGCCCCGAACCGTCCAAACCAATGAACTTGCAGGCATGGAGCTTCCACCCACTAATATCTAAATTCTTTTTCCCAATGTTATAGAACGGATGAAAGAAAATCTCAACCTTCGACACATCCCACTTGCTTACGTCGATCTGAGCCTCCTCTTTCAGTCCCGCTAACATATAGGTCACATCTTGCACAATAGAGAAATCTGGCGTCCCCGCAGTCGCTTCTATCTTGCCCCCGAACCCTGGCAAAAAAGTTATAGCCGTCGCCCACTGCACATCGCCAAAGCTGACAATCTCGGTAACTTCGTAAGTAGTTTCCTTACTCTGATAAAACCCAGTCCCCAACGCAACAACCCCTTGCGGCTTAACCGTTATGGTGTAAGTTGTTCCTTTCACAGCATCAAACGAAGAGAGCTTTGAGACCGAACTTGTCACATTGTTAACGGCAACTTCGTTGTCCCCATCTCTCTGATAGGTGTAAGAGAAGTTCTTTCCTTGAAGGAGAAGGGATACTTTAGGCTCTAAAGCCCTAATCTTGAAGATAAAAGGCTTGTTCCCCTTGGGCGTACCGAGCTTTTCATAGTCACCCATAAATCGCCACCCTTTAGTAGAAATAAGCTTCGCTCTTGACTCCTTAGCTGCTGCATAAGAGAGTAGAGGTACCGAGAGCGTAAGCTTTTCCCTGATTTGAGTGTTATTTGCCCATCCCTTCAGCGTATTCGCATAGTTCGCTTCGCTCATTGCAGGTGGCAGTTCAAAATATTTGCAAGAGGACAAATTCCACGTAGCAAGCGACTGGTCAAAAGCATTTGCTCCCTTAAACATATCAAACATGCTTTCTCCCTTTGAGACATCCCACTTAGCAAGCGACTGATTGAACTTCGTACACCCCTCGAACATACTATAGAATTCGGTCACGCGGCTCACATCCCAATCCGAGAGGTTCGGACTATTGAGCTCCACACAACCAGAAAACATCTGCGAAAGTCTCTTCACCATTTTAAGATTAGGCACATCCGTCGCCGAGATGTTCAGGTTCTTACAACCCTCAAATGCTCCCGAGAGACGTTGCCACTCCACATCGCCCCAAGCGACAATATCGAGAAGCTGTTTAGGGGCAGCGTCGTTTTCATCAAAACGAGAATAATTGATGCCCACAATGTACTGTGGTCCTAGTTCAAAATCATAGACACCGACTGAGGGCATCTTTTTGAAATACTCACCCTCGACTTTCTCCGTAGTCCACTCCGTAGCATTGGCTGCCTTCCAACGAACCAGACAGCGATCGCCACCTCCATTCGTCCCGATCGGGATCATAATATTCCCCTTATCATCGGTTGCAAGTCGTAACTTCATGGGTTTGTCTTGTGCTGCCCCTACCTGCCACAGCAACAGCAGCGGGAGGCAAAAGAGCAAGACACTCCTTGTTCTTCTCATTTTCATTATTTTATTGTGATTCAAACTACTCTCTCTCTATTCCCACGCTCCGCCCTCTCGTGTCCAAAAATCGAGGACGGCACATTTACCATAACGGCTATGGTCGCGCTGCGCGACACCCATGCAACGGTAGTCGGAAAGGAGAATCCTCCGATGTCCGAGCGCTTCGTTGCCCCTACCGCTGTCTATCAATAGTTCGAGAATGATGTAAAGCCCCGAGGCATAGTCTCCGTAATCGCAACACTCGGCATGATAGCCACCCTCACAGCCCGTCCCTTCACGCCCGTGCCCCGTATAGCCAGCCTTCCCCTGTGCGACAGCAAAGCACTCCGCTAAACTGAAGAGTTCCCTTGAGGGATTTACTAGTGCGAGGGGCTCTTGCCGCTTCAATTGTTGGATAAGTGATGCTTTACGTTCGTCAAAGGCATACCCCTTCTCATAGCCAGGCGCATGCTCGTATTTCTCTAAAAACACCTTGACAAACTTCGCTGGGTGGCGTCGTGCCAGATTGAGGTAAAAGAAAACCTCTTTTTCTACCGTTGAGAGGTAAGCCTCGTTCCTAGCCGTGTTGGCTTCCTGACGTTCGCTTTTAGAGAAGGCTTCTAGCCCTTCCCCTTTAATTTCGGAGTTTTGGTCTTCCTCTTCGACTGAACAAGAGAGTAACAACAGACCTGCTAAAAGCACCCCAAACCATTTCAGCATTCTCATCCCTGTATTAAATATAACCTAAGTACGAAGTTACAATAATAAGGGAAAAAAGCGTCTCAACGCTATCAAAAATTAACGAGCAGCGAGCTCTAACACATAATCCACGAACTTGGCACGCAACGGACGCTCAGGGCGAAGCTTCTTTTGAAAGCTCTTTACTTCGCTCTCGAAAGCCTCTACTTCCTCTTCCGCAGTGATCAGCTCCCAGTCATGATAGAGCTCTGGCATCGGGTCTCGACTCTCCATTGCCAACGTCCTTTCTGAAGAAAGCTCCTGTATAGGCAAGGAGGGGAGGGGAGCAAGTTCGTTATTCTCTGTAACCATCTCATGGGCGAGCTCTGCAACCGACGTTGTGGCAAGCCCCCCCGTTACAGACGACGCTTCTGGCGCAGCGACGCTTTCCTGCAGCGCTGTAATAGAAGGTGTTACTGCCTCTACTGCGCTATCTTCTGTTGTAGGGGTCGGCGTTTCGAGGGGGGCAACAGTACTCAAAGTAGCAGCGCTTTGCGGCGGCACGACACTAGGGCGCTGCGCAATACGAACGGAGGGCGTTGCAACAGCAACCGTCGTCGTTTCCTCTACGTTTTCCACAACGCGACTCGGTTGTGTATACGCCCAACGCAGCTCGTCCGCTACAGGCGTAGAGAGCCTATCCAACTGCTTTACCCCTATCCACAAGACAAAGAACAAGCACGCCGCCACTGCCACGCCACGCCCCACCAGCGAACGCCAATCCATGGGGGTTGTGTAATGTTTTAAGCGCTCCTTGTAGGGGTACACGATCTCGGTGGGGATAGCTAGCTTCGTGCGCAAAATCGCTTCTCGCTGCTGCGCATAACGGGGATAGTGCGTTGTGATATCGTCAAGCTCTTGCTGCTCGGTGACAGAGAGTTCCCCCTCCAGTTCTTTATAGCAGAGTTGCTCAAAGTGCGAGAGTGGCAGATGTTCCTGCACTGGTCTCTTCAAACGCATTTTGAGACGAGCGGAGGGGGCGGATGTATCGTCTTCGACGGGTGTGTCGATCGGGGGTGTTTCCTCCTCAAAGTGCTCTAGTGTATCATTGAGCGCGAGCGCCTCCTCGGCAGTCAAGTTACCCGAGCGTAGGCGTGCTAGGAGCGCCTCGGTTAGGTTATCGTGTGCGTGGTTCATCCGATCAATTCCTCTAAATCGCCCAGATAGTTACGCAAAAATTGTCTTGCCCTGTGAATGTAGACCTTGACCTGAGCCTCGGAAAGATGGGCAATCTCCCCAATCTCGGCATAGTTATACCCCTCGTAGTCTCTGAGCAAGATCACCGTACGTTGTACCTCGGGTAAAAGCGCCAATCCTCGATTGAGTCGCTCTTGGATGTCAAAGGTAGGTTGTTGATAAACGGAGGTCTTTACCTCTTCTACGTCTACCTGTGGGCGTGTCGAACGTAGGAGATCGACAGAGGCGTTATAAAGGGTGGTAAACAGATAGGAGCGTGCGCCACTCGCTTTCACTCCCTCCCTTTTTTCCCAAAGGCGGGTAAATGCCTCCTGCACCAGATCTTCTGCCAGAACCCTATTGTCCATCAAACGAAGGGCAAAGCGATACAACCCGTCGGCGTGCTGGTCTACACAGTCGTTATACTCTTCAGTCGTCATTCGCTCAAGGGTTTTGAGCTCCTTAATTTTCCCGTAAGACGGAGAAGGGGACGGAAAGTTACAGAAGGTAAAAGAAAATGTTACGGCATATAGGTGGTCTCGGCAATCGTCGCCACCATCCGCAAATACCACTTTACGTCATCAAAGTCTAGGCGACGCCCCACACGCTTTTGCAACCAGAGACGCGCGGGCTGATATGCCCCGACGTAATGATCCCACACGCGGAGGGGAACGTGAGCGAAATACTGCGTATCGTTAATCCAGACGCGCCCCTCGGGGGCGTTCGCGTCAAGAACGTTTCTTTCACCCAAAGGGGTTTCTTCGTAACGAACAGTAGTCACCTCGTTACTCCCCGCCACCTCGAAGGTAGCCACTTGAGGCAGCTCTAGCGACGCATCCATTAGGTGCAGGCGACGCAACCTTGCCCCACGCGTGGCAAATAAGCGGTATTCTGCTAGGTCTTGCGGGTAGGGTATACGTGGATAGTCT
>CAJPTV010000036.1 GCA_905373665.1 Bacteroidia bacterium | reverse complement strand
GAGTAGAAAACTGCTACTAGGTGGGGGGCTATTCTTCTCAAATATCCTTATTTCTTGTGATTGTCTCTTGCAGGGAATGTCTATAATTTTGCCCCGTGAATATTACCAAGTAAACGAGAGTTCAATATGCGAGCTGGTGTAAACTTTAGCTTCTGCGTGGTTGCAGCGCTACTTCTGTTCTTAGCTCCCGCATGTCGTAAGGCAAAGGTGACCACAGAGCAAAACAAGAATAAAGAGGAAGGCACGACCATCGAAGTCGACGCTTCGAAATATGGCACATTTGCCTGTATAAACTTCGCCACGGGCGAGGTGAAGGATATGACCCACGGGGACGCCAAGAATGTGACGTCTTGGGATTTGGCAGTTTCCTCCTTTTTCTTCAAAACGAATTCGGGCGCTTCAGGACCAGGCAAGGGCGGCGCTTTCCTTACCAAGACGGAAGAGACCAAGGATATCAAGCTCGAGGACTATAAGACCCTCCCCACCGAAGAGCAGTGGGTGGTCGACGCCGAGTCCGTTTGGCAGTCTACGCCTAATAATGGCATGGCTTACGGAGAGTTTACCGAGACGGGAATTAGTCCTGTACTGACCTCGCAGTTTGAGAACCAGAAGGATTATTTCTTCAGTAAGGTTAAACACTTTGGGCTTTTTACCTATTATAACATGCCGCCTAAGGAACGTTTGGAAGAGGCTATCTTCTTCGTACGGTGTGCGGATGGTAAGGTGGCGCGCTGCCGAGTAAATTATGCAGACAAGGCTTATCACTATAAGATCTCTTACATCTACGACGTCAAATAGACGTCGCATCTTTGTAATGAGCCTAGGAGGACTTTAGTGTCCGCCCTAGGTTTTTACGTAACCGATTGATTGATGAAGAATTTCTTCTTGCCCCTTTTCCTTCTCCTTCTTCCTTTTGCGCTCTTTGCACAGCGGGAGGCTGCGCCGCAGGATAGCACCCTGATGAAGCAGCTCGATATCGACGACGTGGTCGTGACCTCCGATCGGCAGGTTCGTTCGCTCCGTTCCGTGCCCGTGATCACGCAAGTGGTGCGAAAAGATGAAATCCAGAACCTTAACCCACGTTCGATGCTCGACGTCATTCAGTTCGTGCTCCCTGGGATAGAATACTCCCTTCACGGCGGAGCGCAGGAGCGGATGACCATCCAAGGCATGTCGTCAGACTATGTGCTCTTTCTTGTAGACGGCGAGCGCATTACCAACGAAGGAAATAACACCGTCGATCTTAACCGCATCGACCCGAACAACATCGAGCGTATTGAGATGGTGCGCGGCTCGGCCTCTTCGCTTTACGGGTCGAATGCGATTGGGGGGGTGATAAACATTATTACGCGGAGCGCGAAGCGCCCCGTAGAGGCTACCTATACAGGGCTTTACGATTCCTACCACGTGCAGCGTCACAACCTCTTTGTGGGGGTGAAACAGAAGGGGTGGCAGTCGGCTACCACGGGGGGCTGGTCGTTCCAAGATGCTTATGGTTTGCGCAATGCAGGGGGCGACGTGCTGGATACGACAGTAGTCCCCGGCAACGAGATTTGGAATGTCTCGCAGAAGCTCGGCTATACCCTCCCCTCGGGGCGTTGGAAGATTGAGGCGAACGGGACGTACAACAACCGCGAGCAGTTTGCTTCCAATCCGTCGAATTACAACCACTACGTTTTTTACAAGATGGGGGGGAATACGCAGTATCGTTTCAACGAGGCGTATAACCTAGACCTTACCTACAATTACGACGCCTATACGCGCGACCTAGTCGTTGAAGACGGTCCGAATAAGGGACGCGCCCCTGTGCATGACTATCGTACGCACACCTCGCGTGTGCAGCTCAATGCGAAGCCATGGGGCGAGGAGCTGCCCTTCTTCAATCTGGGCTTTGAGTCGATTAACGAACGCTCGCGAGGCGACAAGTTCCGCGACATCCACAAATACCGCTCTGCTGCCACCTACACGGGTTACCTGCAAAGTGAGTGGCGCGCCCTTGAGAAGCTGACCCTTACGGCGGGGGTGCGTTACGACCAGCACTCGAAGTTTAAGGGCTATGCGACGCCGCGACTTGCCGTGATGTGGCGCGAGAAGTATTTCTCGCTCCGAGGGTCATTCTCCATGGGCTTTCGTTCGCCCACGCTCAAGGAGCTCTTTATGGAATGGAACCACCAAGGGATGTTCATCATCCAAGGGAGTGAGAAGCTTCAGCCCGAGACGAGCCGCATGTTTGCCCTCTCGCCAGAGTTCACCTTGGGGAAGCTTAACTTCAACATGACGGGCTATTACAACCAGTTTGAAAACCGTATCGATACCCGTTCGGTGCAAGAGAATGGGAAGAACTACCTCCGCTATATGAATCTTGGCGGAGCTACGTGGATTACGGGGCTACAAACGGTACTTACTTACCATGTCCTCAACGGATTGGACTTCCGCCTTAACCACTCTTTTGTCTACGACGTGGTGGAAGAGAAGGACAAGGATGGCAAGGTATACGACCTCTCGCAGGTGCGCCCCCATACGGGCTCGGCAGCGGTAAACTACCGTTTTACGCTCCGTAAGGATTATACGCTCGGGGGCGACTTCTCTGGGCGTTTCAACGGGCCGCTCCACGCCGCTTTTGTGAAGTCGCAAGCAGACAATACCTACGAATATCAGGACTATCCAGCCTATTACACCCTGCGTGCTGGGCTCTCGGCGAGCTGGAAACGTTATGCAACCTTGACCTTTGGGTGTGAGAACCTGCTGAACTATGTCGCAGAGCAGGTGAGTGTGGTGACCTCCTTGTCGCCCGGGCGTAGCTTTTATGTATCGTTAGCGTTGCGCTATTAGCGGAGCGCTTTTTCTTTAGTTGGGCATGAAAAAGAAACTATTACTACTCGTTGTTCTACTCTTAGTGGTTGGGGGCGGCGTGGCGCTCTACCTGCTGTTGCGTCCGCGCCCGATGCGCATTGCTATGGTTAACTATCCGGAAGCGGCGTGCAAGGGCATGATGCGTTCGGTCGACAAGGAGAATGTGACCCTCCACGTGGTAAACCATACCGAGGAGCTCGCCAGCTACGACGCGGTGATTGCCTTCGGGATGGGGCTGAAGTGGACGGAGGAAGACCGCGAGCGCGTGAAAGCCTTGGGGGAAAATGGGATTGCTTACCTGACCCTCATGACCACCACCCCAGAGAATGACCTCAAGAATATCGACTCTGCTAAGTTGGTGCGCTTTATGAAGTATTTCCGTAGTGCGGGGCTTAGCGCGGGGGCTACGAACCTTCGTTCGGGCTTTAACTACTTCCGTGCGGAGATTTTAGGAAAGGGGCTTCGCAGTGGCGAGATCCTTGACCCGATAGACTATCCGGGCGAGTGTCTATTTGCGAAGAACTTGCCCGACAAGGGCTTTGTCACAGTAGGGGAGTTTCAAGCCTACTACAAAGAACATGGGTTTCGTGAGGGTGCGCCAAAGCTTGCCTTCTTTACGGGGATGGCGGCAGGACCGTTCTCGCCCGATAGGGGACACCTTGACTCGATTATCGACGGCTTTGAAAAGGTGGGCTTTAACGTCTACCCCATCAATGCGGGCGGGAAGCGCCTCGAGTATCTGAACGAGATAAACCCTGACCTTGTGGTTTACATTCCCCACGGGCGCTTTATGATGGGGGAGTCAAAGCACGTTGCGGAGTGGTTTAAGCGGCAGAATATCCCGCTCTTTGCCCCGTTGACCGTCAATATGCTCAAAGAGGCGTGGGAGGCAGACCCCAATGGGATGTTGGGCGGCTTCTTGAGCCAGAGCGTCGTAACGCCAGAAATGGACGGGGCATTGATGCCCTACGTTATTGTGGCGCAACAGGCTGACGAGGACGGTGTGACGTACAACTACACCCTTCCCGAGCGGATGGAAACCTTTGCGCAGACGCTGTGGAATTACGTTTCGTTGCGACGCAAGCCCAATAAGGAGAAGCGGGTAGCGCTCTACTACCTCAAAGGGCCGGGGGCAAACTCCCTCCAAGCCTCGGGGCTCGAGGTGATTGAGTCGCTCTACAATGTGTTGAAAGAGCTGCAGGCGAAGGGGTATAATTTGGAGGGACTCCCCGCTACGGCTAAGGAGTTTGGCAAGGTGTTGATGACCCAAGCGCCGCTCTTTAATAGCTATGCTGAGGGGTCTACGGCGGCGTATCTGCTGAGTGGTTATCCTGAGCTCGTGCGGGGCGATTCGCTCGCCGCGTGGATGTCGCGCGTCATGACCCCAGCACAGATGGATACGCTGCGTCGGCGATATGGCGCAGTCCCTGGCGAGCACCAAGTGATTGAGAAAGATGGCGTCGAGTGCATCGGCGTGGCAAAGGTGCGTTTCGGGAATGTGGTCTTGATACCACAGCCTGCGCAAGGGGTCGGTACAAACGACTTTAAGATGGTGCACGGCTCGGCGGGTGTCCCCGCTTATCCGTTCATTGCTGCCTATTTGTGGGCGCGCCACGGCTTCAAGGCTGACGTGATGATGCACTTCGGTACGCACGGCAGTTTGGAGTTCATCCAAGGCAAACAGGTGGCGCTCTCAAGCCAAGATTATAGCGATCGTCTCGTCTACGACATCCCGCACGCTTACTATTACACCACAGCGAACGTAGGGGAGGGGATGATTGCCAAGCGGCGTAGCTATGCACAGTTGGTATCGTACTTGCCGCCGCCCTTTATCGCGACGCAGCTCGAGGGGGCTGTGGGGAACTTCCTCCGCCTTACCGATCAGTATCTAAGCCAAGAGAAGGACGACCCCAAGCTCGGCTTGCAAATTAAGCAGTTAGCGCTCAAGGAGGGGTATCACCGAGACCTAAAGCTAGACACCGTCCCCACGACGCCGTACAGTCGCGCGGAGATTGATCAGCTGGCAGATTTCATCCAAGAGTTGGCTTCGGCAAAGATTGTGGGCGGAGCGTACATCACGGGGGAAACGTTCCCAGAGGCGAAGATTCAGTCGAGCGTGACGCTCATGTCGGAAGATCCTGTCGCTTATGCGTTGTCACAAATCGACTTTTCGCGCGGCAAGGTAACCACGGCACAGCTCAAATCGACGGCTTATTTTGATCCCCATTACCTCAAACCCGCCGAGCGTTGGGTGAAGCGCCTGCAAGCCAATCCGTCTTTACAGCCAGAGCGTTTGGTAAAAGAGATGGGCGTTACGGCGGAGGACTTGGCAGTAGCAAAGAAGGTGGCTTTGTGGGAGGAGAGCCAAGAGGATCAAGGCATGGGGATGATGGGCATGATGGGTGGCGGTATGCCCCCAGCAGCCATGAAAGCAATGGGTGGCGGTATGCCACAAGGTATGCCGCCCGCTGGGATGGGCGGTAAGAAGCCCGAAGGGATGGGGCAAGGTATGCCGCAGGGAGGAATGCCACAGGGGATGCCGCCCGCTGGGATGGCTAGTAAGACGCCCGAGGGAATGGGAAAGGTAATGCCGCAAGAAATGCCGCCTGCTGGAATGGGCGGTAAGAAGCCAGAGGGGATGGGGCAAGGTATGCCACAGGGAGGAATGCCACAGGGTATGCCCCCCGCGGGGATGGGTATGCCGTCGCAAAAAGCTGTGGCAGAAGAGCCTTCGGCTGAGGAGAAACAGCTCGGCGATGCCGTCAATCTTTTGCTGCGTTCGTTGGGGAAAGTGGCAGAGTATGACCGCCTACTCCACCAGAGTCCGCAAATAGAATTGGATGCGATACTCAACGCTTTTGCGGGTGGATATACGGCGTCGAGTTCGGCAGGGGACTTCATCTCTAATCCCGATGTATTGCCTACGGGGCGCAATCTTTTCGCGATTGATGCGGAGAGCACCCCGACTAAGAATGCTTGGACGCACGGGAAGCAGTTAGCAGACGACCTGATTGCAGACTACAAGCGTCGTAACAATGGCGAGATGCCGCGCAAGGTGAGTTTCTCGCTCTGGAGTAGTAGCTTTATTGAAAGCGAAGGGACGACGATTGCAGAGATTCTGTACCTGCTGGGAGCAGAGCCCGTCTATAATCGCATGGGGCGTGTGCAGGACGTACGCTTAATGTCGCTTGAAGAGCTGGGGCGTCCGCGTATAGATGTCTTAATCCAGACCTCGGGGCAGTTCCGTGATTTGGCGGCGAGTCGCCTTTTCTTAATCCAGAAGGCTGTGAATATGGCTGCGGAGGCTGAGGGCGAATCGGAGGAGCAGAACCAAATCCTCAGCGGGGTGCGTGATGCTGAGCGCGTCTTGTTAGACAAGGGCGTATCGCCTATTGAGGCGCGCAAGTTGAGTAAATATCGTGTCTTCGGTGGACTGAACGGGGCTTATGGTACGGGCATCCAAGGGATGGTCGAGAGTGGGGACAGTTGGGAAACCCGCAAGGAGATTGCCGATGCTTATATCAATAACATGGGAGCTTTCTACGGCGACCGCGAGAGCTGGGAAGGCTTCTCGAACGGGGTCTTTGAAGCGGCAATGCAGAACACCGATGCGGTGGTGCAGCCGCGCCAAAGTAACACGTGGGGGGCGCTCAGTCTAGACCATGTCTACGAGTTCATGGGGGGCTTGACCCTCGCCGTGCGTGAGGTGACGGGGAAAGACCCCGAAGGGTATTTTAGCGACCTTCGCAACCGCCGCCGTGTGCGTACCCAGGAGCTCAAGCAAGCCATCGGCGTGGAGGCTCGTACGACGATTCTCAACCCGACCTACATCAAAGAGTTGGTAAAGGGAGGCGCTACCACGGCGAACAGTTTCGATGAGCTGGTGCGTAATACCTATTCGTGGAACGTGATGAAGCCTTCGGTGATTGACAAAGAGCTGTGGGACGACATTTACAAGACCTACGTCCTCGACGATAAGAACCTCGGAACGGTCGACTTCTTCGAACGTGAAAACCCTGCGGCGTTGCAAGACTTCACAGCGACCATGCTGGAGACCGTGCGTAAGGGGATGTGGAAAGCCTCGCCCGAGCAGGTGAAGAAGATTGCCGAATTACACGCAGAGTCTGTGAAAAAGCACAACGCTGGGTGTAGCGGCATGGTCTGTGGCAATGTGAAACTCCACGACTTCATTGCAGAGAATCTGCCAGCCGACCAAGGGAAAGACTATAAGAAGAATATAGACAACATCCGTCAAGCGCCTAAGAGCAACGACGGTGCGAAGTCGAAGGTACTCAAGAAGGAGTCTTCGGGCGAGCAGGCAAATGCGGCGAGCGATACCCCGTCGAAGTTCCCGTGGGTGGTAGCGGCAGCGGGGATCATCGCGCTCTTGGTGGTGATACAGATCGTGCGTCGCCGTCGTAAGAAGTAGGTTCTTGTGTGGGAATTGTAATAGGGATCTGTTGTGGGAAGCGTATTTCTCTTGTTGAGTTTCCTCGCCGTGCTGAAATTGGTGGTAGAGGAAGGAGAACGAACCTCGTGGGCGGTACGTGCGGTGCACGCCGTACTGCTCGCAGGGAGTGTCTTCTTACTGCACCCCTTTACACTGACAATCAATAAGATATGGGTGGACGAGACCCTCAATACCCTGCGTTGGCTCAATGATGTGACGCTTCTCGTGATGCTCGACATGCTCTTGAGTGTCCTCGCTGTTACCTCGCACGACGTGCGCTGGCCTTCGCCGTGGCGCATCCGTTACTATGGGCTGTTGCAGGTGGGGTTTGATACGCTACACAAGTTGGCTTATTATCTCCCGCCGCTCTTGGTTTTCCCCGCGCTTTTCTACTTCCGTGTAGAGTTGCTCTTTTTGCTCCCAGGCTACTCGTTTATCGGGGTTACGGTGGCGTT
Organism: Bacteroidia bacterium; assembly: GCA_905373665.1. Classification (GTDB taxonomy): domain Bacteria; phylum Bacteroidota; class Bacteroidia; order Bacteroidales; family CAJPTX01; genus Bacteroides_D. The sequence continues at coordinate 10,353 of CAJPTV010000036.1, read as the reverse complement.
GGCGGTCGTGGCTGCGCTTTTGGTGCTATTTGCCCCCTACGTCAATCGCTGGTTAGCGCTCACACGCGAGACGGCGATGTTACTAAGCTTTTTAACCTTCCTCTTGGTCGTGACCGCTATGCTCTTTACCCCCGAGGGGCTGGTGCATGGGGTTTCGCATTCTGATTTACCCGCCGAGCTTCTTCACGCGGGCTTATTGCTTTTGGTGTTGCTCGTGGTGGCATCGTTCGGTTATCTTTTACAACGCATCGCAAGGCGGAGGGCAAGGGCTTCCCGCCGTTCATCTGCAAGGTAGTTTATACAGCTCATGAAGTTTATTACTGACATTATGTTCTGGGTCTCCAACGGGTTGCTCATACCCGTCATCGTGGGGCTCATTGCTTTGTTTATCCTTTCGCTCCTCCTTTTGGGGGGCTATTTGGGGGTACGGCAGCGGCAGCGTGTGCATGCGAAGAAGTATGCGCCTATCTTTGACACGATTAAATATAGCGGCTTGAAGCCCTTGCGCGAGACTCTCGAAGCTGCCGATCGTGCGACGCCCTTTGAAAAGATAGCCCTCGACCTGTTGCAGGTCGCCCCGGCTGAGCGGAACTATCTCATCTCCTCCTACGAGCTGGAGTTGGAAAAGCGCTTGTCGCGTCCGAAGATCCTCACGAAGTTCGGACCTATCCTAGGGCTTATGGGGACGCTCATCCCGATGGGACCAGCACTAGTAGCCCTCGGTACGGGCGACGTGGCATCGATGGCTTACAATATGCAGGTGGCCTTTGCGACGACCGTCCTCGGGATGTTCGCCTCGGGCGTAGGTTATTTTCTACTTCAAGCGCTTCGGGCTTACAATCAGCGCAACCTGATCTGGCTCGACTATATCAACGATTCGTTAAACGATCAGCACGATGAGACCCCAAAGGCGTAGATATCAGGAAGAGGATACCGACCCGTCGAGCCTCCTCTCCAATATGTTTGATATAGCCATGGTGCTCGCGTTGGGGCTCATGGTTGCCCTCGTGACCAAGTTCAACATGACGGAGGTCTTTTCCAAGGAAGATTACACGATAGTGAAGAACCCCGGAAAGGACGACATGGAGATCATCATGAAGAAGGGGGAGAAGATCGAGAAGTATAAGCCGAGCGAAAGTGAGGACGCCTCCAGCAAATCGAAGGGGAAGAAGATCGGGATCGCCTACCAGCTTGAGAATGGGGATATCGTCTACATTCCCGAGTAGGGGCGCGCGATAAGGCGCGTCTAAGGTTTCGGAAGAGATGGAGCAGCAAGAAAAGCCCCGCATCGAGGCTGCGCAGTTTGAGGAAACGTGGCGTGCGGTGATCGATGAGTATATGCTCTATCTTCAGTTGGAACGTGCCTTCACGAAGGCGACTCTTTATGCTTACGAGCACGATGTGATGATATTGTGCCGTTACGCGCTCGACACCCTTCAGAAGTCCCCTTATGAGATCGAACAGATCGATATTGAGAGTCTGCTCTTTGAGATAGGGCGCGATGAGTATTTGGGGATGAACTCGCAAGCGCGCCTTTTGGCAGGAATACGCTCCTTTTTTCGTTACCTCGTTTTGGAGGAACGCATCCCCAAAGATCCGAGTGAGCTCATCCCTTCGCCGCGTTTGCCGCGCGTTTTACCCACGGTCTTGTCTGCGGAGGAAGTGGATGCGATGGAGGCGCAGATTAACCCAGACAGTGTGTCGGCAGAGCGAGATTTGGCTATTATCGAGACCCTTTACAGTTGTGGTTTGCGTGTCTCGGAGCTTACAGAGCTGACGTTTTCCAATCTGTTGTTCGACGAGGGGTTGCTTCGTGTTTACGGTAAAGGGCAGAAGGAGCGTTTCGTGCCGATAGCTGGGAAGGCGCGATCTTGTCTAGAGGCGTATATTGTGGCTCGTCGGCGAATTGAGGTGGTAAAGGGCTATGAATCTACGCTTTTTCTCAATCTTCGTGGTTCGCGTTTTAGTCGGATCAGTGTCTTTAACTTAGTGAAGCGTCTGGCGGCGGAGGCGGGGATTGTGAAGGAGATTAGTCCGCACACGCTTCGTCACTCTTTTGCAACGGCGTTGGTTTTAGGAGGTGCAGATTTGCGAGTGGTGCAGGCTATGATGGGGCATGCGTCGATCGTGACGACTGAGGTGTATACGCACCTCTCGCGGGCACATCTTCGTGAAACCATCGAGCAATTTCACCCGCGCGGGGGACTCAAAGGCTGACGCTCCCTGTGGGCGCAAGGTGCGCTAAAATGTTTATCAGTGCAGCGGTGCGGAGTGGGGCGTCTAAAGTTCCATAACCTAGATCGCATAGAACTCCTCCGAAGGGTGTTTATTTTTATTGTATCAATAGACAATAATCATTCGTTTTGATACGTTCGTTCCGAGATTTTGTACTACCTTTGCTCAGCCATGAAACTGAGCAGAGGTATTCTTTTTTTACTCTTGGGGGTGCTTTTGGGAAGCACTGCTCTGTCGCAGTCTACGCCTTATTTTATCGTGAATGGGCAGAGCTGTGAGGAGGGGTATTGTGCTATCAATGTGGTGAGTTACGGTGTCGGGCGTCCTTTACAGTTGCGTATGGCGGGAGATTACTCGGGCGGCGCTTTAGATCTCTTTCTCTCCTTTAGTGGCAAAAAGAAGGGCTTGCAGGGAGTGAGTCTTGAATATCAGGGGTATAGCGTGGGATTGGTGGCAGAGCGTCTGCATCTCAGCGCCGCGCAAGCAGTGCAACTTTTTGGTTCAGGGCTGCCTCTCCGTCTCCATCTTGGGGAGTTGAATGCTTCGGCAAGTGGGGTGATTTCGGTGCATGCGCGTCGTGCGGGGAGCATGGAAGATCTTGCACGACTGGATATTGCTTTGGAGGGACTCCGAGTCCCAGGGGAGGAACTCCCATGGAAACCCAATCGGCTTACCCCGAATCTACAACCGACGATTGTGGTGCCGATTTACCCCAATCCCGTGCGTCAGGGACCGATTTTCCTAGATTTGCAGGCCTTTCCGAGTGCGGCTACGGGGACAGTTTCTGTGATGGATCTTTTGGGGACGCCGCTTTACCGAGCTGCGGTGACGGGGGGGAGTGTACATCAGTTCCCATCAGAGAAATTCCCTAAAGGGGTTTATTTCGTTCGGATTGAGATGAATGGTGAGGACATGTATACGGCTCGCCTTGTGATAGAAAAGTAGTCTCCGTCGTTCTTTGTTCAAGAATACTAATTTTTTCTTACCTTTGTCTACGAAGGCGTGATATAGGCACGCTGTGCATACCTAAATCTGATGCTGATGGAGCTTACAGCGGCTATGATAGCAGCCTATCTAGAAGGCGATGTGGAGGGGGATTCTAATGCCCGCGTTTCGGAGTTTGCGAAAATAGAGGAGGGAAAGGAGGGCGATTTGTCTTTTCTTTCCAATCCGAAGTACGAGCATTATTTGTATACGACGGGCTCTAGTATCGTTCTTGTGAATCGGGATTTGAGGTTGAAACAGCCCGTTCACTCCACTTTGATACGAGTCGATGACTCTTACGGGGCTCTTGCTAAGTTACTGACTTATATAGAGTCGCAGCGTCCGAGGAAACGGGGGATACATCCTCTCGCTTGCGTGGAAGAGTCTGCAAAGGTGGGACGCGACGTCTATGTAGGGCCCTTCGCTTATGTCGGGGAGGGGGCTATTATTGAGGATGAAGTGCAGATTTACCCGCATGTTTACATCGGCGATTTGGTGCACGTAAAGGCTCAGTCTATCTTGTATGCTGGCGTGAAGGTGTATGCCAAATGTGAGATTGGCGAACGTGTGATTATACATGCGGGGGCGGTGATTGGTAGTGATGGGTTCGGCTTTGCACCAGATAAGGACGGACGTTTTTCTAAAATACCGCAGATTGGGAATGTGATCGTCGGCAACGATTGTGAGATTGGCGCTAACACGACGATCGATCGCGCAGCCTCAGGGGCGACCCGCATCAATGATAATGTGAAACTCGACAACCTGATTCAGATTGCGCACAATGTCGAGGTGGGGAGTAATACGGTGATGGCGGCGCAGTCTGGGGTAGCGGGCTCTACGAAGGTCGGAAAGAACTGTATGTTTGGCGGACAGGTGGGGCTCGTAGGGCATATCGAAATTGCTGATGGTGTGCAAATTGGGGCGCAAGCTGGAATATCAAACTCGATTCGCAGCGCTAAAGAACCCCTGATGGGATCGCCTGCTATGCCCGTGCATGACTTTTATAAGTCTTCGGCACTTTTCCGTCGCTTTCCCGAGTTTAATGAAGAGCTTGTGCGTCTGCGCGCCGAAGTAAATAGTTTGAAGGACGCTTTGGCAGCCCTCAAGACTGCGGAAGAGAAGTAAGTTGAGGAAGATGTTTCGTAGGGTCAATAATACTTCGTTTCGGATAGCTGCTCTTTTCTTCATTGGGGGGGCGCTCTTTTTCACGCCAGCCTGTGCCCAGCAGTCGACCTCGCAGCTGCCGTCAGAAACGCCCTTAGAGCAAGATTCGCTTGTAGCAGAAGCCTCGCACTTGGTTGATAAGATTGCGTACAAGGATACGTTGACGATTGTCGCTGTGGGCGACATGATGGTGGGGACGGACTTTCCGTCAAAAGACTATTTACCTCCCAAGGACGATCCTGATGCGCTGCTCGCACCAGTAGCCTCTTATATTCAGGCTGCAGACGTGGCTTTTGGGAATCTCGAGGGGGCTTTTTTGGATGGAGGGAAGCCTGCAAAAGGGTGTCGAGATCTTTCCAAATGTTACCTCTTTCGGATGCCTACGCGTTATGCGGGGGCTTTTAAGCGGGCAGGGTTTGACCTTTTGAGTTTGGCTAATAACCATGTAGGGGACTTTGGTGTGCCAGCGCAGACACGTACACGAGCCCTGCTTGATTCGCTCGGCATTCGACACGCGGGGCTTTTAGCACACCCGACCGATACGCTAACTGTCGAAGGCCTACGCATCGGTTTTTGTGCTTTTGCACCGAACAATGGCACGTGTCAACTCAATGATTATGAGCTATTACGACGTACGGTTCAGCAGCTGAAGAAAGAGAATGATATTGTGATCGCCTCTTGTCACATGGGCGCAGAGGGGGCAAAACATACACACGTTACAAAGCAAAAAGAGCTTTTTCTGGGAGAGAATCGTGGGAATGTCTATGAGATTGCGCGTGTGCTTATTGATGCTGGGGCGGATTTGGTCTTAGGGCATGGCCCCCATGTTACGCGAGCGATAGATATTTACAAAGGGCGTTTTATCGTCTACAGTATGGGAAATTTTTGCACTTACGGGCGTTTTAGTCTGAGCGGCGTCTCGGGGCTTGCTCCTCTTTTGCAGCTTAAGGTGACGCGTGATGGGCGTTTTGTTGGTGGACGAGTAATCGCTACCAAGCAAATTTCCCCAGGTGGGACGCTTTTAGATTCCGATGGGCGGGTGATAGAGGAGATGCGGAGACTCATTGCTTCGGATATTCCATCGGCTGAAATAGAACTTTCGACCGACGGAGAAATTCGTGTAAAAGAAAAACCGTAGAAAATGACCGAAGAACCATTAACCAAACTCTTCTACACGATTCGTGAAGTGAGTGAGATGCTTGAGGTTGAGCCCTCTACGCTGCGTTTTTGGGAAGGGGAGTTTCCGCAATTGTCGCCACGCCGTACGGCACATAAACGCCGTCAGTATACAGCACAGGATATCGAGCTCCTTCGTCGGATCTATCATTTGTTGCGTGTGGAGGGGGTAGCGATAGAGCAGGCCAAGCGTCGCTTGTCGAACATGACAGATAAGGAGCGTGTGCGCATAGAGGCGGTTAGTAAGCTGGTAAATGTGAAGCAGCTCTTGCAGAAGCTGAAGAATCTTATCTAAAAGATGTCGCTCTCTGTGACCTTTGCAGATATCGAGAAGGCAATTGCTAGTTATGCACCATTCTCATTACAAGAGTCTTATGATAATTCGGGACTCTTGGTAGGGGAGGGGAGCACTCTCGTGCGTGGCGTTCTTGTCTGTTTGGATGTAACAGAGCAGGTATTGCATGAGGCTGTGGAGAAAGGGGCGAATTTGGTGGTTTCGCACCATCCGCTAATTTTCCGCGGTGTGAAGCAGTTGTGTGGAAATACGGGTGTGGAGCGTGCGGTGATGTATGCGCTTCGTTCGGGGGTGGGGATTTTGGCTGCACATACCAATCTCGATGCTGCGGTGGGGGGCGTGAGTTGTGCACTTGCCGCTCAGTTAGGTATTGTCGTGGAACGAGTTTTACATCCCTCGTGTGAGGATCAGAGGGTCGGTTTGGGTGTTGTTGGGAGTTTTGCCGCGCCACTGGCTGAAGAATCTTTTTTGCAAGACGTGTGTGAACGTTTGGGGCTTTCGGTGTTGCGTCATAGTCCATTGTTACACCGCTTGATAGGTAAGGTGGCTTTGTGTGGCGGAAGTGGTATGGAGTTTTTCGACGACGCTGTCGCTGCAGGGGTTGATGCTTATATCACAGCAGATGTTAAGTATCATGATTTTCAGCGTCCCGATGGGCGATTATTACTTTTGGATGTTGGACATAGGGAGAGTGAGTGGTGTGCAGTTGATTTGCTAAAACGCATTCTCTGCGAAAGATTTTCTACCTTTGCGTGTCACGTATCGAGTCACGATACGAGTCCTGTGGGTTATTTTTTACCGAAGAACGTTAGATAGATGGCAGAAGCGAATGAGCAGGTGCAACAGCCTGAGATGGCGTCAGAGCAGTATATAGATATCCTTTATCGGTTACAACAGGCTAATTCTGAGCATGATCGTCTTTTGGCGCTCCTTGGGGATTTGCCCGAGGAAGTCCGAGATCTGGAGGATGAGATCGAAGGGCTGCATACGCGAGGTAAGAAGCTCCAAGCTGAGTTGGATGAGCGTACGCTTCGTATGACGAATATGCGTCATGAGATCAAGGAAAACGAAGCTAAGATCAAGAAATATAAGGGGCAGCTGGAGACGGCGAGCAACGACCGGGAATATGATTCGCTGAACAAGGAAATCGAGTATCTGGGCTTGGATATCGATCTGCATAACAAGCAGATTAAGGATGCCAAGGCTCGTAATGAGATTACCACGAATGAGCTCCAGTCTACCCAGACGCACATTGATGCGAAGAAGGTGGAGTTGGAAGCGAAGAAGGAGGAGCTCGATACTTTAACGGCTTCGATATCAAAAGACTTGGAGCTCTTGCAACAGAAGGCAGATGAACTGAAAGTGCAGTTACCGTTGCGCTTGCAGATGGGGTATGAGCGTATTCGTAAGAATGCGAGTGACGGTCGTGCGGTGGTTCCGATCTCGCGTGGAGCATGCGGGGGGTGTTGGAATCGGATACCGCTACAACGTACGGTGGACATCCAGACGAGTAAGAAGTTGATCTTCTGTGAGTATTGTGGTCGCATTATCGTTTACGACCGAGTGGTGGAAGAGAACGAGTCTAAAATATCTAAGTAGTTCTTCTACTCATGCCAGATGCTGGTGGAAAATTCCAGTGGAAAAGGATACGCATCGCACTCTACTTTTTGGGTGCATGCGTATTGCTTTATTTCCTAGTGCCGCGCCAGCAACGCTTTTTCTATGAATATCAGCGAGGAAAGGCGTGGAATTATCCGCCTCTGACAGCTCCTTTTGATTACCCTATTCGTAAGTCTCCGCAAGAGCTTCGTAAGGAGGAGCGAGCCTTGGAGCAAAAGGTGCGCCCGATCTTTGTAGAAGATACCTCTGTGGTGGGGCGTGTTGTAGCCGACCTGCTAGGAGATGTACGCTCGCGTTACGCAACCTACATTGATTCTTTGGCTACGCTTTCACAGCGTCGGGTTTACGATTCTTTAGTGCGTCCTACACATGACTCGTTAGAGGAGCGCCTGTTTGCTGTGATACACTATCTCTACAAGGTCGGCGTGATAGAAACGCAGGAGGTGCTTAACTCGACTTCGTCTGCCGAGTTTTCTGTGTTACGGAATCGGATAGCTTATCAGACGGCGCTTACCGATGTTTATTCTCCTCATACGGCCTCTGCTTATATTTCCCGTGCGCTTTCTCGTTTTGAGGTTACTCGTACCGAGGCTGCTTTCTGGAGGCAGATCAATTTTGTACGACTTCTAGAGCCCAATCTCCGTTATGATTCTCTTCTTTCTGCTCAAGTGCGAGAAGAGGCGGCGAACGAAATTGCGAGATATCAGGGGATTGTAAAAACAGGCGAGCGTGTAGTCAATACAGGTGAACTAGTAACAGAAGATGTTTACCTAAAGATAGAATCCCTCCGTCAGGAAATGGATGGTGCGCAGCGTCGTGGGGTACAACGAGTGCTCGCTGAGCTTGGGTATTTTTTCCTATTCCTTGCCACTTTTGGAGTACTCTATTTGTTCCTTTATTCCAATTATCCAGAATTGCTTGTACGTGAGCGAGCTTCACTCTTTCTCTTGTTACTCTGTGCTGTTATGCTCGGGGTGGGACTCTTGGTTGTGCGTTTTGCTCCGAGCTTCCTATATCTCGTACCGCTTATTTTAGTCCCGTTTTTGGTGCGGACGTTTTTTGATGCGCGCATCTCGTTAGTAACGCATTTGCTTGTTGTGGTAACTCTGGCTTTCTTCGCTTCGGATAGTTATACGTTTACCGTATTGCATGGTGTAGCGGGGATTGTGGCTGTGCTCGGGACAAAGAGTATTACGCGTCGAGGGCATCTTTTTCATCGTGTGCTTTTGGTCTTGTTGACTTATGTCTTGCTCTATAGTATCATCACAGTTTTGCAGGGGGGGGGATTTTCCACGCTAAATTTGCGGGTATTGGCGCTCTTTGCGGGTAATGCGCTTCTTACGCTTGCGAGTTATCAGTTCTCTTATCCATTAGAGCGGACATTCGGATTTGTTAGTAACGTCACTTTGCTTGAACTTTGTGATACGAATCATCCCTTGTTACGTGAGCTTTTGAGTCAGGCGCCAGGTACATTTCAGCACTGTATGCAGGTTGCTAATTTGGCGGAAACGGCTGCTGTTGCTATTGGGGCTAATGCCCTACTAGTCCGTGCGGGAGCGTTGTATCATGATGTTGGCAAAATGTTAAACCCTGCATACTTTGTAGAAAATCAGAGTGAAGGGATGACGCCGCATGCGCATCTGACAGAGCTGGAGAGTGTAAAGGTTATCCACCAGCATGTTATTGATGGCATTTCTTTAGCACATCGCTATAAGTTGCCAACGCAGATACAGGACTTTATCCGTACCCATCACGGTACGACACGAACAGAGTATTTCTATCGCACTTATTTAGCGGCACATCCAGAGGAAAATGCCGCAGAGGTGGCTAAAATATTCACTTATCCAGGACCTCGTCCTTTTAGCCGAGAAACAGCTATTTTGATGATGGCAGATAGTATAGAGGCGGCTTCGCGTACCTTAAAGGTCTTTACCGTTGAATCTTTAACGCAGCTGGTGGAAGGGATTGTTTCACACCAGCAGAATGCGCTTCAATTTGACAATTCAAATCTCACACTTCGGGATATTGCGATAGCAAAACGCGAGTTTGTGGCAAAGCTTAAAAACTTTTACCATTCACGGATAGAGTATCCGCCGAATCCTGAAGAGGGAAAGCAAGGAGAGTCAACCACAAACCATTAACATGATGCAAGAAATTACGTTTGGGTGTGGAATTACACTGTTAGATGTATTGCTTACGTTCCTCTTCGTTACGCCGTATATTGCTGGCTTGTGGGCGTTTTTTGTTAAATCTGGAAAACCTGGTTGGTGGGCACTCTTACCTTGGATAAATATCTTGCTCATTCTTTATGTCTTGCGGATTCGCTTGGGGTGGGTGATGTGGTTGATTGTAATCTTATTACACCCGATAGCTTTTCCTATAGCCTTTTACTATTGGCATCTTTGTTTAGCACGTGCTTGTGGTTATAAGGGGTTCGGAATGAGCCTTGCAATGCTTCTTTTTCTACCATTTACTGTGGCGTTGGTAGGGTTTAGTAAGCGACCTTATGACTATCAAGGGATGCTTCTTTTCAAAAAGAATACCTCTGCTTTTTGGTTAGATGTCATAGGGCGTCTTTTCTACCGTCAACTTGCCAAGAGTCAGGAGCAGACGCGTTATCGTTACCTTGTGCGGGGACGGAAGCGCGATTTTTAGAAAGGAAATGGGGGCTATTATAGCTCCTATGCTGATACGTTAAGTGAAATAAGAAGCGACGTCACAACAATGTGGCGTCGCTTCTTATTTTGTATTCCTTGTTGCTGGGGGCTGTATACGGGAGTATTGCACAAACTCCCCACACTTTTCAATTCTCTTTTCCAGTCCTTTGGTAGTGTCTGTAAAAGTGTGTAAGCCCCCCCCTCTCTTCATTCCTCCAGCAG
>CAJPTV010000035.1 GCA_905373665.1 Bacteroidia bacterium | reverse complement strand
CGGATAGCCCAATCGTAGTCACGAATCGTTCCCCAAAGGATAATCCCCAACCCGACGAGACAAACTGCCAGCTTACTCCAAGCAGGCAGGCTCTTGAGATATTCTATAATGACCTCAAACCAAGTCGGAGTATTGTTCATAATGCCCTAAGTTATGCTTGTATGAATGTAAGAGAGTCAGCCAATTTTCACCCAATAATGGGAGAAGTGCCTGCTCTATTTGCTTTGTCGGCATAACTCGATGCCTTTCCGAATGCTGATACAGCCCTAATAGAAGTAATGGGTAGGTAGAACTCCAAATATCATCTGCCGAGAACTTGTCAACAAGCTCAAAGGCTTTCACATACGAATCAAGTTCTTTATCGGTTTCTCCCAGCTTGTGCCAACAGTCAGCCGCGACCCTCAAGCATTCGCAGCACAACCTGAACTCTCCTCCTTTTTTGTAGGTATCTGCTCCTTGCTGATAGACTTCTGCTCCCGTTCTCAATTCTTTCTTCAAAATGAGCACATTGCCTTTTAGCATATAAGCATTTCCTTGCAGTTTGAATGAGGAAGCAGAGTCAATCTTACCTTCGGATAGATAGGCCGTTTCTATGGCTTTATCTGCAAAGAATAATGCATTGTCTAGTTCTTTCATTCCTATATGATAGGAATGAAGTAAAGTGTAAACAACGACCAACTGAGCGATCCAGTTCGGATCATACTGTACTCTATCCAAGATAATATCTATGCAAAGCTTGGTCTGTTTATCTATTTCAGTACTATTCTTGTCATTCGTAGCCCGCATAAGCTTAATGAGGTGCATACGAAAATTTGCATCCGGGGAATTTTCTTCCGATGCTTCTTGTGCCAACTGTTCTGCAATCTGCTCAGCAGCTTTAGCCAGATTGATGTCAGGGGAGATTGATATCACATCCTTTTCGTAGCGATTAGCTATCTCTTTCATGGTGTCAAAACCGACATAATCCGCTATACCCCAAACCATAGCCTTGTCGAATGGAAGCTGAAGGGCTTGCTCAAGCCACTTATTGAAATCGGCTTCATCGTAGTTGCCGAGCAACTTGAATATAAAGCTGACCTTAGGTGTTCCTTCAGGACAAAGATACTTTACAAAGGCATTCATGTTTGACACGGCCAAGTGAGCCTCATTGCCATCCTTTGTTTCGGTGTAATCTGCCTTCCATTCAATACGTCGGAACGGGAGCTCTTCAGGGAAGGTCGCAGTATTCCATTCTTCTATGGTTGTGTCTATCTGCGTCAGTATTTCCTTTGAAAACGTTTCTCTTGACGAAAAGGGCAGTTCTAAGAGGAAAGTAATATCCTGTTGATCGGTATCTATACCTAGCATATATTGATAAAATGCATCCAGCATACTAATATCCTCCGTCTTAACCATAAGACGAACGAGTTTCACTCCATCTTGAGAAATTGCTTGCTCCCATTGATGAAGCATTCGGTCAGCTTGTTGCTGAATAGCATTACTCATATACTAATTAATCTTTATCGTAGCCATAGAGCTTAAAACTGCCTTGCGTCATGTCTGAGTACGATGCGGGGGTGCGGCCAGAGAGAGATCGCCAAGGTCGGACGCCCGAGCTCTTGCCCGAGGGCTCGCAACTGGCTTAGGAGTTGGGTATGACCGCAGTGTACGCCGTCAAAGAACCCGAGGGTTACGACGGGGTTTTGAAAAGTCACCTCTTGCGGATCGCGCCACACCAACATCTTTTGAGTAAGCTTAGTACTTGAGCACAAAAGTAGGAAAAGTAACGCGGTCCGGTCCTAAGGGCGGACGACCCGGGATGGCAGAGAGGCGTGCAAGCGTGGTTAGAGAGAAAGTATAGCCGTTCGGCGCAAGCGTTGCTAAGATAAAAAGTTAGGATTATCCATCACCACGGGCCGCAGCATGCTGCTACGCCCTTAGCGCCGCAGCATGCTACGCCCTGCGCCGTAAGGCGCATAATGAATCGATGCGAAAAGTGGTGTTGTATTTTGACACACCCTCACATGGCACTAGGTGCCGCCTATTCGTGAGGGCGTCTCCTGAATATGGGGGGGCTGTTGTTTGTGGTGCGTTAATCATCAAGGCGCGGCGTTGCCGCGAATTGCGGGCGTAGCACGCTACGCCCCTACAAAAGACTGGGAGACAGTGGTTTAATTGTGTGCACCAATGGTCGAGGAGTTGCGTAGGAAAGAGAATAGTCAATCCCCAAGGCGCGGCGTTGCCGCGAGTTTGCCCTCCCCTCCCCACGCCTGCCTTTGCACGCTCAGCCCTAGCAGCTGACAGAGGTGCGCAGCAAAATCCTCTACCATGGTCTCTATCGACATAGGGTGATGGTAGAGGGTAAGCATCGGCGGTGCAACGATCACCCCCATTTCGGCAAGGGTCAGGAGGTTGCGTAAGTGTATCTGCGACAGGGGCGACTCGCGCGGTACGAGCACCAGCGGACGACGTTCCTTGAGCGTCACGTCGGCGGCACGGGTCAGGAGGTTGTCCGTCACCCCAGAGGTTATTTTCGCCAAAGTGCCCATAGAGCAAGGGGCGATAACCATCCCCCGCGTGAGAAAAGAGCCCGAAGCAAGGGGGGCAAAAAGATCGTCGGGGGTGTGAAGTGTAAGGCGCTCGGAGGGTGTAGGCAAGGGCGCTCCCAATTCGTAATGCCAGACCTTTTCGCCTAGGGGAGTAAAGACGAGGTGGAGCGGAAGGGAGGGAAGGGCCAGCAGCAAATCGAGCAGCTTGCGCGCGATGAGTGCCCCCGAAGCCCCCGTAACCCCTAGCACAAGGGGGGCTGTATCTGGGCAAAAGGGTATATCTTTGTTCATAACGTTACAGCGCGTGACGCTGCAAAGGTAAAACGGAAAGGGGTAACATGCGAGAAAAGGGGCTACTGCTTGGGCTTCTCTTAGGAGCAATAACGTTGGGCAATGTCTATGGGCAACGCGACGGGATTAGGAACATGCGCTGGGGAAGCGACTATAACCTACACATCCAGATGGGGAACGACAGCTCATACGTGATGGACGTGCGCGCGCTCCACCACGAGGAGGGACGTGCGACGAACCCTTTTCAAGAGAAGAAGTCGACCACCTACTTCCCCGTCTCGATGGACAAGGAGTTTGTCTCCTACCTCCAACAGCACCCCGTAGACACGCTACGGCAGACAGGCGATAGTGCCCAGAAAGCACCCTACCTCACCCTGTGGGGGGCTCTGCACACCCGTATTGGCGGGGGGTATGTCCATCTCATCAACTGTATTATTTACGCCCTCGAAGGGGGGCAGCTCCACCTCCAAAACAAAGCTCTCGAACGCCCCGTAACGCAGTGGAAACCTGACCCGCCCACCGAGAGCTACCTCCGTACCAAGAATTGGGAATATTACATTCCGACGACCCAAAAGGAGGCGCAAAAGGAGTATAAGCTTCGCGCCAAGGAGGGGACGTTACAAGATTTGCAGGGCATCCCCGAGCGGTTCGTTACGCTCTTCCTTAATACGAACGACAAGGGGTATCGTAAGCTCGTACACGGGGGGAAAAGCAACGAGATTGCCCAAATAGACCTCGTACGGATGATGCTCGGGGCAAAGTACCTAGGCGAGCCGCAAATCCACCACATCAGCGAGTGTGTGCGTACGGCGGTCACGACCTATACGGAGAAGACCCTCCCGACGGTCATCGTCTTTGACGACTATAAGGCGGCTGTAGCTATGGCGCTCGACTCGGTCGGTTATCGTGTAGACTACATCGTTTTTCAAAACCAAGAGCAAGTTCCCCCTGCGGAGCTCAAGCAACGCGAGGAGAAGATTCGCGCCCTTGTGCACAACATCAACCTTGCTAACGAGAACCTGTTTCGTCAGCGCCTCTTGCGTTACTACAACCTTTAGACGATGATCGCTATCACGGAGCTTCGCAAGTCTTTTGGCGAAAGAGAGGTGTTGCGGGGGATAACCCTCGAGGTACGCCCGGGGCAGATCCTCGGGCTGTTAGGGCCGAACGGGGCGGGAAAATCCACCACGATGCGCATCCTCACTGGCGGACTGCGCCCGACCTCTGGGCAAGTGTTTGTGAATGGGCTTTCGGTGACAGGCGACGACGGTTCGTGGCGTGCCAAGCTGGGGTATCTTCCCGAACAGAATCCCCTTTACGGCGAGCTTTATACCTACGAGTACCTGCACTATGTGGGTAACCTCTACGGGCTACGCAACGTCCGCAAACGTGTCGAAGAGATTGGCGAGCTCACTGGCTTGAAGGCGATGCGGGGACGGCGCATAAAAATCCTTTCCAAAGGGTATAAGCAGCGCGTCGGGCTAGCAGCAGCCCTGTTGTGCGACCCTGATACGCTCATCCTTGACGAAGCGACGAATGGGCTCGACCCGAATCAGATCGTGGAAATACGCAATGTGATCCGTGAGGTAGGGCGTAATCGCGCTGTGCTCTTTTCGACGCACATCATGCAGGAGGTAGAAGCGCTGTGCGACAGCGTAGCGATCATCCGCGAGGGGGCATTGGTGGCGGTAAGTAGCACAGCAGAGCTCCTGCGCAGTCGCAGTGAGCGGGTCTATGTGGTAGGGTTCGTTTCCTCGCCCACGCGGGAGGTACTACAAGGGTGGTGTCCCGACGCTCTCCTCTCACAAGAACCGTCAGGGGACTGGCTCATCCGCAGCTCACTTAGTGAGGATCTTCGTCCGCGTCTCTTTGAAGCGGCAAGCCATGGCGGGTATACCCTTCATACGCTCTATCAGCGCACCTCGCACCTTGAGGAGGTATTTCATAGCCTAACGGTGTCGTAAGGACGGAAATAAGGCGCGTTGGAGCTAGGGTAAGACGTTGGGCGACAGAGATTACTCTCCTCGCCCCTCTTCCACCACGAGCTGTTTCGGACTTAAGAACTGCTCAAAGATCTCTTGTGTGAAATTGATAGCTTGGTGCATCGACATGCGGAGCGTCCCGCCCGCAGCCTGCGGATGCCCACCACCGTTAAAGTAACGCGACATGAGATGGTTGATCGTGTGGGCGCGCGTCGAGCGTACCGAGACGCGTACCGTCCCATTCACCCGTTCTGTCAATAAGATAGAGATTTCAACCTCCGCAATACTCAATGGGAGGTTGACCAACCCTTCGGAGTCGCCCGGCTGGTAATAGTATTCGTTTTGTGTGGCTTGCGAAAGCTTAATCAGCGCCACCCGTTTGCCAGCAAAGAAGTTCGTCTTGCGGAGCAGGAGAAACGACTGCAACATCACGCTGTCGAACGAGCGCGAATTGTAGACATGCGACTGGATATTGGGGACGTCCACCCCTTGGTCTACCAAGATGCCCGCTATTTCAAACGTACGTCCCCGCGAGCAAGAGTAGCTAAACGAGCCCGTGTCGGTCATAAGCCCCATATAGAGCGGCGTTGCCACTCGTTTTGTGAGCGCCTCGCGTCCCCAAAAGCGCAAGATTAACTCCGTAAGGAGTTCACACGTAGAGCTCGCCTCGGGCATCGAAAAGAGCAAGTCAAAGTCGAGGTCAGGATAGGGGTGGTGGTCGATCATCACGCGCGGCTGTGGGAGGGTCTCGAGGTAGAGCATCAGGGGCTCGTCAAGGCGCGCAAGGTTGTTAAAGTCCAAGCAAAAGAAGAGCTCGCACGTCGGGAGGAAGGCGCGTACGTCGGCACTCTCCGATTCGTAACAATAGAGCCACTCGTGCCCCTCTGGCCAAGCAATATGTTCGGGGGCAAGGTTCGGCGCGACACACATCACCGTACACCCTTGTGCGACCAGCAAATTCGCTAACCCCAACGACGAGCCTATCGCATCGCCATCAGGGCGTGCGTGGCAGAAGATGGCTACCCGCTGCACACCGTCTAAAAGGCGGCGTAAACGCGCAAGGGAGGAGGGAGCGAGAACCGAGTTTAGAGTATCCATCATTACACGAACTTAACATCCGAAAGACGGGCAATGCGGAGTTCCTCATTCAATCGCGCAAGGATATTGTTGCGTAGAGTGGTCAAACTAGCGCGCAAGGCGGGGTTGTGGATAGTTATATAAAGGACATTGTTTCGCAGCGAAATAGCGCCCGTCTCGCGCACAATATCGGCAGAGTTTGCCGTCGTCCAAAGTTCGGTTGCTACGGCAAGGGTATACTTCCGTAACATCTCGGGGTTGGAACGGAGGTATTTCGCAAGAGCGTCCCCCAGCGAACGCGGTTCGCGGCGCGGGAGAAAGATTCGTTTGGTTTCTAACATGACGATTGTTGTAGGGTTAGGGTGCTTTTCTCTACTTGGAAAAGGGAGTAGGCGGCAGCATCCAAACTCCGAAGGACTGTGGGCGTGGTGGTATCGGTGATAAAGATTTGTTGAAACTCCTCAGCATTGAGCAACTCAATAAGTCGCCCTACACGCTCCGCATCAAAGCGGTCAAAGATGTCGTCGAGGAGGAGGAGCGGTGGCTCATGGAGCAGATCGGCAAGGTAACGGAACTGTGCCAAGCGGAGGGCCACCACAAAGGTCTTTTGTTGCCCCTGCGACCCTTCGCGACGGAGGGGATGCCCCCCAAGGGTAAACTCTATAGAGTCTCGCTGAATCCCAACCGTGGTATAGCCCATTCGGAGGTCACGCACGCGCGCCTCACGAAGCTGAGTTAGGAAATCGCCCTCGGCGAGCTGTGATTGATAAGAGAGGTCGGGTTGCTCCTCGCTCTGCGCAAGCAACGTGTAGTAGTAGTGAAAAAGCGGGCTGAGCGCTTCGCAGAATGCCTTACGCTGGAGATAGAGTTGCAAGCCTAGGCTCACCAACTGCTCGTCGAGAGCCCCGAGGAGCGTCTCGTCGGGGATGCCCCTAAGGAGGGCGTTGCGTTGTGAGAGCAATTGGGCGTAACGTTGATAGGTCGGGAGGTACTCTTTCGCATATTGCGAGATCGTGGCATTCATAAAACGCCGCTTGAGATCGCCCCCATCTAGGGCTAAATCAATATCTTGTGGGTAGACGGCTACTAAGGGGATACGCCCGATGTGGTCTGTTAGCCGTTCGTAGGGAGCGTCGTTATACAGCACCTCTTTTGTGGTGTGGGGCTTGATAGAGATTGCTACCGAGCAGGTCTGTTCTGCAGCAACGTAGCTTCCTCGCAAGATGGCTTGCTGGGCATTGTGTTGGATAAGGGAAGTATCAGGGAAACGTTGTGGCGACTTGCAAAGGCTCAGATAATACAGCATATCGAGCACGTTCGTCTTTCCTTGCCCATTGTTCCCTACGAGGAAATTAAGGTGGGGGTGGAGCGAGACCTCAAGGAAGTCGTAACTCTTGAAATGGAACGCCTGTAAATCTTGTATGTACATCACGCACCCAGCGCCAGATTCGTTGACTAGCGCCAAGTCTGTTATAACGAACTCAGGCGTCTATTTGTTCTATAAACTACTTGAAGTAGGCACTAAAGGATTCGATAACCGCCTTAGAGATCGGCTCCCACTTCAGTGCAACAAGAAGGACGCCCACCGCCACAAGGGCGATGAGCATCCATTCATTCTTTGTCAGTCCTTTCTTAGGCGACTCTTCCATCACTAGCGCGCAATCCGGATGCGAGCATCCACAGCCACTACACCCTTTTCTGTCCCGAGGAGTGGATTTAAGTCCATCTCAAAGATCTCTGGGGCAACCGTCATCAATACGCTAAGACGCGACACCACTTCGGCGAACTTCTCACGCGGGATCGGTGCTTGACCACGTACCCCGTCAAGGATTTTCACGCTACGGAGCTTAGCGATCATCTCCATAGCCTCTGGGGTAGCGATAGGCGCAAGCCCAGCCACAACGTCTTTCAAGACCTCGATAAAGATACCGCCCATACCACAGAGCACCATCGCTCCGAAACGCTCGTCACGCTTGCCACCAACGAAGAGTTCCGAACCGCTGAGCATCGGCTGTAAAAGGATCGCCGTCGTGTCCTTGATTTGAATCATCCGCTCAAACTCGGCACGCACCGTCGCCGCATCCTTGACATTGAGCTTAACCCCGCCGACATCCGACTTGTGCACAGGCCCTACGACCTTCATCACCACAGGGTAACCCAACTTCTCAGCAGCCTTTACTGCCTCCTCAGCACTCGTCACAACGGCTTCGCCAGCACGCACAATGCCTGCTGCGTCAAGGAGAGCCTGCACTTTATCGGGCGCTAGGTAACCGTCGGGCGCTGCATCGACAATCGCACGAATGGTCTTTTTATCCACCTCGGGTAAGGGGGCATTCTCAGGCTGTGGCGCGGGGGTCTGCATAATACGGCAGAGCGCATCGCCAAAGACCACCTCCTCGGGGAAGTAGATATTCCCCTTCGCTACGAACTGCGCTATCTCATCTGCTACGTTAACCACCGAAGGCAGGATGGGGAAAATAGGCTTCTTGCACGAACGCATCCGTTCGGAAAGGAGGTCGTAAACATCGTAAACGGGGAATAGCCCTGGGCTACCAAAGATTACGGCCATTCCGTCCACGTCGAAATCCTTTTCACAAGCGTCGATGATATAGCCCAATTGTTCGGCAGTCCCCGTAGCTAAGAAGTCTATCGGGTTAGCCACCGATGAGCCTGGGAAGAGCTTCGCAAGAAGCTCCTCAGCCTTCTCGCCGCTAATCTTAGGCACTTCCATCTTACCGTTCGAGAGCGAGTCGGTAAGCATCACCGCGGGTCCCCCTGCGTGAGTAATAATCGCAATACGCTTTCCCTGTAACGGGGGGAGGGTGAAAATACTCGCCACGGTCAACAGCTCTTGACGGCCACGGCAGCGCACAATCCCTGCCTTGCGGAAGAGCGCATCCACGGCAACGTCGCTACTTGCCATAGCGCCCGTGTGCGAACTTGCGGCGCGGCTTCCTGCTTCCGACGAGCCCGCTTTTACTGCCGCAATCCGACAGCCCTTGCTAATGAGCGAACGGGCGTGTTTCAGGAGCTTATCGGGGTTAGAAATGCTTTCTACATAGAGGAGCTTCACACGCGAGGAGGTCGCAGGGTCAAACGATTCGTCTAGGTATTCTAGAATCTCTTCTACGCCTAATTGGGCACTATTTCCCACCGAAAAGACCGAAGAGAACTGGAGTCCCTGCTGCATCCCCAACTCGAGAATAAAGACCGCTGTAGCCCCCGAACCGGTGATAAAATCCACTCCCTTCGGATTGAACTTCGGGATCGGACGGCTGAAGACGCCCGTATAGTTCGAGTTCATCATTCCAATGCAGTTCGGTCCGATGAGCGAACCGCCTACGCTATTGATGATATCGACTACTTGGCGTTCGAGCTTTGCCCCTTCCTCGTTTTCTTCGTGGAAGCCAGCAGAGAGGATAATAAAGGCTCGTGTCCCCTTCTCCTTTGCCAATACCTCAACGATATGCGGGCAGAACTTAGCAGCAACAGCGATGATCGCACACTCTACGGCGGGAAGGTCTTCCACAGCCTTGTGTGCCTTAATCCCCTGCACCACATCTGCTTTAGGGTTTACTGCATAGAGCTGCCCGCTGTATTTGTACTGTATCAGGTTTTCGAGGACGCGTCCCCCGGGTTTGTATACGTCGTCTGAAGCACCGACCACGACGATGCTCTTAGGCGCAATCAATTCTTTCGTAACCATACTCACTCCTTTCGTTGTGTTTTCGCAAAGCTACGGAAAATAGCGGTAATAGGCGCTAAGAGGGCACAGCGCGTGGTTTTAGATAGAGCAGGGGGGGTGAGGTCACAGAGGCACGACATGCCGCCTATAACAGCCTCAAACCTATCCTCTACGCTGTGCAGGAAGCCTTTAGCTCCTTGTTAGCAGGTTAATCATCTCAATAGTGTCGCTCGCCGTCGCCTTAAGACGACAAGGTTACCTTAAGACGACAAAAAAGGCGTGCCCTCACTTAAGAGAGCACGCCTTGTGTCTAGACAACGTTGATACTACTTAATCAAGCCTGCGAACACTTCGTTCTGTGCAAACTTCACGAACTCAACATCCTTAGATGCGCGAGTCTTCAAGCTAGCATCCATCTGGATAGCCGTACGGAGGTTGTCAAGCAACATCTTTTCATCCTGTGTACGCGCACCAATGATAGCCAAGCAGTAGTAAGCACGTGCGTTACTTGCCTTAATGTCATTGAAGACGTTCTTTGCAGCTTCGCTACGCTCGTTGAGCAGGAGTGCCAAACCTTGGTTGTAGTGGTTCGTACCCGTGAGGTAATCCACAGCCGCAGCATACTCTCCACGCTTGATAGCGCAAACACCGAGGTTAATACGAACTACAGAACCCGCATCTGTTGCACGTACGAAGTACTTTTCAGCCTCTTCTGCATTGCCTTCTTCCATAGCCAACACCCCGAGGTTGTTGAGTACGAAGCCATTCTTGTCATCAAGGGCGAGCGCCTTGTTCAGCTGTTCCTTAGCATCCGCGAACTTATGGTTGAGGATGTACATGCAAGCCAAGTTGTTGTAACCACGTGCGTTAGGATACTTTTCGAGCAACTGCTTGTAGTAAGCTTCCTTCTTCGCGTTGTCCTTTTCGATCTCCTCTACTGCATAGTAAGCTTCGTTCTCTTGGAGCTCGAGGAGCTTACCATCAGCCAACATCGCTTGGATTTCATCAGCCGTGCGGTTCATTTGCTTGTAAGAGAGCATCATTTGTGCACGACGGAGCTTCGGGAGGATCTTCTCTGCCACAACTTGGAATACCTTACCGAGGTTGTGCATCTCGCGGTTACGAACGTCGGGGTCAGAGTACATCGAAAGGACGCGCAGGATAAGATCCTTGTCTTCGATATCTGAGTTCTCCATTGCCTTCTTAAAGCCGTCCCAGTCGGTAGCAACCTCTTGGAGCTTTATATCATCAGCTGCAAGCTTGTTCTTCTTGATTTGAGCCTGCAACCAGTTCTGCGAGCTCTTACCACGCCCCTTCGAGAGGTCGTCGTTCAACGCTACAGGACCATCTGGCGAAGCATACGCGCTCACGCTAATCCCTTCGAGGGTCAACTTGTCGTTGGTCTTGAGCTCAGCGATAGCGTTCTGGAGTTCCTTCACATCCTCACGTGTGAGCTGCCCACTTGCCACATCCGCCTTTTGGATCTGGTAGTTAAACTCTGCGCTCTTGGTAACCTGACGATCTTTCTCAAAGTTGTGAGGCATGAACGTCGGACGTGCCACGATATCCACGAGGTTCTGTGTCTCATTGATACCGATCCCCACCTTGTCCTTACGCTCGATCGGGAGCTTCTTCCCATCGTAGTAAAGGGTGTAGCGGATCTCCATGTGAGACTTCATCATCTCGGGCTTATACTCGAACTTGAATTCGTGCGAGAAAGCTCCGCCGATGTTCGAGGTAATGACCGTGTTGTTCTCAGCTACGTTCTCACCTTGGAATACCTTAGACGGCAATACCAATTCGCCCCCCTCGTATACGAGTACTGGGGTGAGCTCTAGTTTAGCTTTCTTGTTGAAATACTGTGCTGGGAAACTCCCCTTCAATTTCCCTTCCACGGTCTTACCAACCAAGCGGAGGGGGTTCGGCTCCATTTTTGGGATAGCTTCTTGAGGGATGTCCTTCATCTTCTCAGGGCTATCACACCCAATAAGCATAGCCGACATGCTTAGTGCCAACGCTGCAGTAAGTAATCCGATTCTATTCATCATTCCTGGGTTTATGCATTCAACCTTCTAAGTAAACTGCGCAAAACTAATACAATTTGCTGTTTTGTACACTCTTTCTGCTCCTATTTTTCTTGAAATTTAGGTTCAAGCCCCATATTGTAGAACATGAAGCTGTAAATATCAGCCAATTCTGCAATGGTTAAGGCTGTTGGCTTACCTGCTCCGTGACCTGCACGCGTCTCAATTCTAATGAGTTTGGGACGTCCTCCCGCCTGCTTATATTGCAGCTCTGCAGCATACTTAAACGAGTGTGCTGGCACGACGCGGTCGTCATGGTCGCCCGTCATCACCATCACGGCAGGATAATGGTCGCCCTCGGCAATATTATGAAGTGGCGAGTAGCCACGGAGGTACTTAAACATCTCTTCAGAGTCTTCGCTCGTGCCATAGTCTCCGGCCCATGCCCACCCAATCGTGAACTTTTGGTAACGGAGCATATCCATCACCCCAACCTGCGGGACGGCCACGCGGAAGAGATCTGGGCGCTGGTTGGTCACTGCCCCAACAAGCAGTCCGCCATTCGATCCTCCTTGGATAGCAAGGTAGGGTGTCGACGTATACTTCTCGGAGATGAGATACTCTGCCGCCGCTATAAAGTCATTAAAGACATTCTGCTTGTTGAGCTTAGTTCCCGCATTGTGCCAACTATCGCCATACTCGCCCCCACCACGGAGATTAGCAACGGCATAGACGCCCCCCTGCTCGAGCCACGCCAGACGCGAAGTGCTGAACCACGGCGTAAGGCTAATATTGAAGCCCCCGTAGCCATACAAGAGCGTCGGAGCTTTCCCGTCCTTCTTCAAATCAGCTCGATGTACGATAAAGAGCGGGATCTTCGTACCATCCTTAGAGGGGTAGAATTGTTGTTCGACGACGTACTTTGAGAAATCAAAGTCAAACTGTGGACGGAATATCTCTTGACGTTCGCCCGTATTCACATTGCAACTGTATACAACAGAGGGAACGATGAAAGAAGAGAAGTTGTAGAAGAACGTTTCATTCTCTTGACGTCCGGAGACCGCACCCACAGTGCCGAAAGCGCCGAGGTCGATATCACGCTGGCGCTTCCCTTCGAGGTTATAGATACTCATGCGCGAAGAGGCGTCAACCATATACTGCGCAACGAGACTCCCCCCTGCCATCGTGACGCCTTGAAGCACAGACTGCTGCTCGGCAATCACCTCTTTCCAGTTTGCCCGCTCGGGAGCTTTGAGGTCTATCTTGATGAGGCGATAACGTGATGCGCCGTCGTTGGTGAGGAAATAAGCCTCATCACCAATATTCCCTACCAAGGTGTATGAGTAGTCGAAGCCGTCGGCAATCTTGGTAATTTCCCCGTCAGCCACGAGGTCTTTCATGTAAAGGGAGTTCCCTTCGGTCGACTCGGTCTCGCTGATGAAGAGATAGCGCCCGTCCTCGGTCGTAGTCCCATAAACATTACGAAGGGGTGCATCGGGCATCTCATAAACAAGACGGTCTTTTTCCTGAGGATCGCCGAGCTTGTGATAGTAGAGTTTGTGGTACTCGTTGATATTGGAAAGCTCCTTCCCCGCTTCTGGGGCATTGTAGCGGCTGTAATAGAAGCCATCGCCCTGCCAAGCCATACCGCTAAACTTCGTCCACGCAAGCTTGTCTGGGAGCTGCTGCCCCGTAGCAAGGTCTAAGACGTGGATCGTCGTCCAATCCGAACCCGCATCGGCAACCTGATAAGCCAGATATTTCGAGTCGTTAGAAACCGACGTACCCGACAAGGCGACCGTACCGTCGCTAGAGAGCTTGTTCGGGTCAAGGAGGACGCGCGCCTCCCCGTTCAAAGAATCTTTGATGTAGAGAACGCTCTGATTCGCAAGTCCCTCCTTCTTGTAAAAGAGGTAATACTTCCCCGTATACTGCGGCACACTTTCGGTATCGAAGTTAAAGAGCTCGGAGATGCGACCGCGTAACTTATCGCGAAAGGGGATCTTTTCAAGATAGCTGTATGTAAGAGCATTCTGAGCCTGAACCCAAGCCGCCACGCGCTGCGTCGTATCATTCTCGAGCCAACGGTAAGGGTCAGCCACCTCCGTACCGAAATAAGTGTCTTTAGTGTCTTCTCGGACGCTCTCGGGATACGGCACAGACGACGTACACCCCGCACCCAAAAGCGTCGAAGCTGACAAGACAGCTAGGAAGCATTTTCTATTCATCGTGATTCTCCTCTTTATTTGATGTATACACTCCTTTATACGATTGAGGACAATAAATGTTAATGTTTACTCCATCCAACAAAACAGTAGCAGCTCTTGCAGAGCTAAAACCGTATTTCATTTGCGCACACTACCTTTGTTGTACGATGAATAACAAACAAAAGTGGCATAACATCGCCTACAGCTCGTGGGCGGTGGAGCTTGTGGTGTTGGCGCGACAATACTGTGCCAAGCTGACGGGGACGCTCACAGAGGAGGCCGAAGAGACAGCAGCAGGGGGCGAGGTTGCTCTCCAAGATTGGCTTTACCCATTCCTCGGACTCTTGTTCTACAAGATGTCTCGTTGCCCCAATCTCCAACAGAGTATCGAGTTCGACGAGCTCGGCGGGAGTCTCTCTGAGTTCGACTACCAGCAGGTACGTACGGGCGTAGAGGAGCTCCTCGGCGTAGACGATGTCATCGCCTTTGAACTCTCGGAGGAAGAAGCCCGAATCTACCAAGGCGCGCCGCACCTCTCTGAGATAGCCGCAGACCTCTACCAGGAGCTCTACGAACTGCTCATCCATTACAACGACGGCGAGGAGGAGCGGATGGTCATGGCGCTCGCACGTTGCCAATATTACTTCCTGATGGAATGGGGGACGAAGCTCTTACTGGGTTTGCGGTGGTTGCAAATCTTGCACGCAGAGAGCTTTCTCGTAGAGGACGAAGAAGATGCCTGAAGAGTCAACCCCATCGGGCACATCCCCTGTAGTCGCCCTCGAGCGCGCAGGTTTTCCCGGTACTATTCACGTTATATCTACCGTGGAGGAGCTCTCCGCTGCCTACGAGGTGCTTTCTCAAAAGCCCGTACTTGGGTTCGATACCGAAACGCGACCGCGCTTTGTGAAAGGACAAGCCGATCGTTCGGTAGCTATCGTACAATTCGCAACCGCAGACGAGGCATGGATTATCCGCACCTCCATATTGCAGTTGCCCGAACCTCTGTGTGCGCTCTTTGCCTCTGAGCGAATTGTCAAAGTAGGGCTTGCCGTCCACGAAGACCTACGCCGCTTACGCTACTTTCACCCGCTAGCCGTTGCCAATATAGTCGACCTACAACGGCTGGCTAAAGCGGCAGGCTACACCGAGTTAGGGCTAAAGGCTCTGACCGCAAAGATCCTAGGGCTCGGACTCTCCAAAGCCGCACGGCTATCCAATTGGGAGGCTGAAGAGCTCACCCCCAAACAGCTACTTTACGCCGCAACGGACGCATGGCTCTGCTACCGACTTTACTACGAATCGGGGTGGGGCACACCACAGCAACAATAATAGAAGATGGGTTTCATCAGAGATAAGGCGCTATTATGGTGTTCTTTGCTCCTACTCCCCTTCCTTGCGCAAGGGCAATTCGCTCGCTACACCAACGGCTATTTACACCTCGGTCATGCCGCAGCGTATGAGGGCAGTGGGCGTAGCACGCTAGCAAGTGAGATGGGGCTAGGGATCGAACGGCGCAATCCGGCAGCACTCGCTCGGCTACAAGAGCCTATTCAGGTGGGCGGTTCTTTCTCGTCTGTATTTACAGGTATGGGCTCTTTGCTTTACCTCGGCGGGGGCTATCGTCTCGATAGTCTGAGCGGAGTGGGCATCGGTTTGCTCCGTTTCGGGGTAGATGGAATACAAAATACCCTCTCGTGGCGCAACGCTGCGGGCGAAGAAGACTACAGCCGCATCAGCAGGTTTGGCATTGCCGACTATGCACTCTTTCTGAGCTACGGGCGTCAGCTCGCTTGGGAAGGGCTCTCGGTGGGGGGCGTAGGGAAGCTCCTCTATCGTGACGAAGGGGGCTTTGCTACAGGCGTTGGGCTCGGCTTTGATGCGAGCGTGCTATTACAACGCGAGCGCTGGCAACTGGCTGCCGCCGTGCGTGATCTCACCACCACTTGGACACTCTGGTTTATCGACAGGAAAAAGCTTCGTGTGACGGACGGAGATAAGGAGCTTAATCCCACAGAGGAGCGTGCCGCCGAAGGGACAACTCCGAGCCTCGAGCTCGCCTTTACCTACCTGTGGCGACAGGAACGTCCTTGGCGCTACGGCGCATCTGGGGCGGTAGGGCTCAGCGCAGGCAATCCGAAGAGTGCATTTTTTGCCCTAGGTGGCGCGACTTTCGCTCCTGCCATCGGTGGTTGGGCAAGCTATAAAGGGATTCTCTTCCTACGCCTCGGGGCGCACCAGTGGCAGTGGACTCCCCTCTCGCGCGAGCATCAGAATTATCTCACCTTTACGCCGACGGGGGGGATCGGAGTGCAAGGGTGGGGGCTTCGCATAGATTATGCCTTCTCTTCACCACTAGTCACGACCTCGGCACGCATGAACCACTTAGTCTCGCTATCCTATGCTTTTGGAAAGTAAATCCGCCATCGGAGGGCTCACGCTGCTCTTCCTTGCGACCCTACTTTGTGGGTGTCAAACCCCAGGGGGCGAAACCTCACAACCCTCGCCCCTTACGACCACACCCAACGACGCTCCCGATTACGGACGCATGCTGACGCCTGCCCGCGATACCCTCTTACACCGTGGCGACTCGTTGTGGGTAACAGTAGCCCCCATAGCTGATGGGTTTGACTCGGTTGCCATTACCCTCTCCTCACGCCCTCTGACACAATCCACAACGGGCGGTAAGATCGGGGTCGCCTCCGACGACTTCCCAACGGGCGTTCATTGGTTACAAGCGACCTTCTGGCACAACGGAGCGATGAGTATAGAAATACGACGGATAAAAATATACGCAGGCGCTGCTCCGCAAGACTATACCTACGTTGTGGAAAAAGAGTATCCGCACGACGAAGGGGCTTATACGCAGGGGCTCGTCTACCGTGATGGGTTTCTTTACGAAAGTACGGGGCAGCGCGGCGAGTCGCGCCTACGTAAAGTAGAGCTTGCTACGGGCAACGTGTTGCAAGAGCATTCGCTCGCCGACACCTATTTTGGCGAAGGGCTTGAGTACCTCAACGGTCGTTTCTATCAATTGACGTGGACGAGCTACCAAGGCTTCGTATACGACGCCAAGACCTTTGACTCTGTCGGTTCGTTCCACTACAATACGCAGGGGTGGGGACTTACCACCGATGGACAATCTTTCTACCTAAGCGACGGCACGGAGAACCTCTACGTGCTCGACACGGCAACACTACAAGTGCGCCACGTCCTACAGGTCTATACAGAGAGTGAACCTCTCTATCGACTTAACGAGCTAGAGTGGGTGGAAGGGCGCATCTATGCGAACATCTACACAACGGACAAGATCGCGATCATAGATCCCCGTTCGGGCGCAGTTGAAGGGTTAATCCACTGCGAAGGGCTGTTACGTCCGAGTGCCACAGGGAGTCGTGCAGAGGTACTCAACGGCATCGCTTATGACCCAGCGAGAAGAAATCTCTACCTAACGGGCAAGTATTGGCCCTATCTCTATCGGGTTAAGGTGAAGCCATCATAAGAATCCACGCCGTAAGAGCGAATTGTTGTCTAACAACCGTGCATGAATATGATGTTGTTGTTTCTGTAGGATAATTCCTGTCTTCTGTAGGGGCGTAGCGTGCTACGCCCGCAATTCGGCACAACGTGCCGCTGTAATGAATTGCAATGAAAACTCAAGCAACAAAAGAGCATAACAGGGTGCACTAAACACACCTCTCATGATTGAAGGTATAAAAACGAGATACAAAAGGATAACATTGAAATAACGAACATGGCATTACCCGCACGTAGCACACTGAGACTACCAGATTTCGATTATCGTGGTGGAGACTATTTTGTAACTCTTTGTGTAAACGACCGACATCATGCATTTGGAGAGGTGATCGGCTCTGAGATGGAGTGCAATAAATTAGGGGAATTTGTAACACGCAATCTTATCGAGCTCTCAACACATTATCCTTATGCTCAATGTCCTGTATTTTGCGTAATGCCCAACCACGTACATGCAATTATTTGCATAGAAGATATACAAGAAGAAGCTAGTGTTAGCTCTTCCCTCCAATTCTGCCCTCCTAAAAAAGGCACCCTTAGTGTTATTATTCGTGGTTTCAAAGCAGCTATTACCCGTTTTGCTCACCAACAGGGTATTGTTTTTCAATGGCAACGAGATATGTTTGAGCACATCATTCGCAATTCTTTATCTATGAACAAAATCATAGACTATATCGAACACAATCCAGCCCATTGGGCAGAAGATCGTTTCTATCATCGATAAAAACGCTTATTGTTATACTAAGTGGGCTCGGAATATGCAAAAAAGGGGATTCTATAGGGTTTCGGAAAAGTCTGGTTGCGGGCGTAGCACGCTACGCCCCTACATGTCTTATCCTGAAAAAAGTTGACTCTAAAAACAAGAGGATTTTT
>CAJPTV010000034.1 GCA_905373665.1 Bacteroidia bacterium | reverse complement strand
GGGCAGATAGATGTATGTAGTTAAGTGGTAGTATTTCGTCTATCTGCACGAAACCTATTTTGCAATAATTCTATGCGTTCTAATAGCGCATCAAAAGGCAAGGAGTGACCATAAATCATAGAGTCCTGCATATTACGATAATCTTTAGCCCATATATCTCGCACAGCGGTGGGTGGGAGTAAGAGTAGCCTATCACGAATATCAGGTGTATAGTCCATTCCTGACATATTCATGAAAACTTCTCTGTGATGCGAAATGGCATCCCACAATTCAGAATCTGCGACTGCGGCTAGCGCAAAGTCGCAATCCATCATACGCTCAAGGTCATAAAGATGACGCGATTTGCGATCCGCATTCTCTGCGCGATGGGTTGTAAAAAGCTCGTGTAGCAAAAATACTTTTTCCAAGAAGGTTTTGCTCGGTGTCGCGGTTGTAATCTCTGGGAAAATTACGCTAGTCCGTATTTGCGGGAACTCTCTCGTGACAAGACTCTGGATGGCGGTTAGCACCGTCGGTTCAAAGAGCGAGCGCGCCCCAATTTCTAACATCACCTTGGGTTGCAAATAATCGTATTCCTCGAACAGAGAAGCGTAGCAGATATCTATTTTGCGGGGTTCTGGGTAAGTGTTGTCGCCAACACCATCCGCTTCTGCCAAGATTTGACAACGGGACGCCAAACCGAAGTTTTCTACCGCCGCGCTTAGTTCAGTCGCAAAGGCGTCTCGCACGAACAATGAGGAACTTTTTCGCAGTTTCTTAATTTGCTTCTTGGTCAAATCATCGTCTACTCCCCAAAGAGTTCGGTCGACAATCAAATCGATATCTTCTGAGAAGCGCTCAATTAACCCAAAAGATTTACTTAAGGAGGTGCCCCCTTTGAAGACCAACTTATCGGCAAAAGGAAGAGAAAAGACAATGTGTAGGAGGGTTGATACCCATAAATCTTTTTCTACCGCTTGTACGGGGATGCCGATGCGAACTGCCGTTTGTTCGAGTAGTATGCGCTGTTGCCGCTCTTTCAAATCAAAGAAGTTCTTCATAGAGTCTTTTTATGAGATTGCGAATCCACACGGGCATGAGTTTATAATCTGGTGCTATCTGTAACTCAGGGAATTGGCTAAGAATTTTCTTCAACTGCTCTTTTTGCGCCTCTGTCACCTCTGCTTCGCCTATTTCGCGCAAGGCTGAGGTAATGAGCTGTGCCGTCTTGTTTTGAAAGGCTAGATTTTTAGGAACTGTGTGTTTGAACGTGATTTGATGTCCGTTGAGAAGTTTAATCTTTCGCGGAGAGCCGTCCGTGAAAAAGACAAGGTTCATGGGGACTTGCGTAGTCAACCCTAATTGATTCATCGCGTAGGCTCCTACTGGAGCGATGCGCGCCTTATCTCGTAGCGCGATGCTCTGTGCAATCTCTTCATAAGAAGGGTATAGTGCGCCCAAGCCTAGAACCTTGTCTTGTTTTGGGTAGCAGTATATGCCACGGGCGAGTCGGATGAACGTTTCACATTTTGTGAGCCGCTCAAGTGCCTTGAGCACACTTTTATTGTCGCCAAAGGCGATAAAGTCGGAGGCAAAGACGATGGTTCCCCTTCCGCGTTTTGAGACAGATTTAACTATCTTATCATCAATACTTTCCATTGAAAATATCTCTATACTTTGTCGTAAAAGTATGGTTTTCTTTCGACAAAATTGCCAGACGACGCCAAGAGAGAGTAAACGTTAGAGGGGACAGCGATCCTTAGGGCGGACGGCCCGTGGTCATAGAGAATCGCGGGATGTGGGAAATGTTAATCACAGAAGGCGGCACAATGTGCCGAGTTGATTATACCAATCACTTTCTAGAGCTGTCCGCGTTCGTAGAGATCGATGAGCTCGTTAATCATCTTGTTCTCTTGGGTGGTGGCGTCAAAGGTGGTCTTAAGGTCTGAACTGAAGACGGTGGCTACACCCTGCCAAAAGGTGGCGGTGAGACCTCCACGGAATTGGCGGATAATCTCGTAGGTCGTGCGCCCCGTCTCCCGATCGATGAGCTTGAAAAGAAGACGCCCCTGCGAGAAGGTTAGGTCTCGGAGTTGCTCTTCAAACTCCTTGCTCAGCTCCTGTTGTTGTTTGGCAATGTAGCGACGACGTGCAAAGTCTGAAGGGAGGGTCGCACAGACCGAATCGATGATGCGAAAACGATTGCGCGCCACCACCGCGTAAGGGTAAACCTTCTTGAGGTTTCGTACAAGACGCCAATAATTCTCATAGTCGCGCTTGTTCTTAAAGACCCGTTTGCGAAAGATAACCACCTCGCGGATAGGGACGTAGACCAGCGAATCGTCGCCAAGATAGTGACCCCGCATCATCACCGTCCCGTCGCTCAGGTGGTAAGCTTGTGCCTGTGCACGGTGCGCAGCGAGG
Organism: Bacteroidia bacterium; assembly: GCA_905373665.1. Lineage (GTDB taxonomy): Bacteria > Bacteroidota > Bacteroidia > Bacteroidales > CAJPTX01 > Bacteroides_D. Next base: position 16,053 of record CAJPTV010000034.1, on the reverse strand, counting down.
AGTCCGAAGAAGAGAAAGAGGGTGAGGCGTAAGAGGTTTCGCATCAGAGAAACGTGGTTATAAAACAAAAAAGGGGCGAACACCATCGTTTCGCCCCTAACGGTTGCCCCCACCGCGGGGGATATGTCGGTTCGTAGTTGTGATCCAGGCGGGATTCGAACCCACGACCCACAGCTTAGAAGGCTGTTGCTCTATCCAACTGAGCTACTGGACCGCCGTAATTGCTGGGGCAAAGGTAGCAAAGTCTGCTGAAACGACACTACAGACCGCCGCCCCCCCACTCGCAAGGTAAACTAGGGGTCATCGCGAGGGACTTTCCTTCTCGCAGCGTACGCTCCCTGTGTGCAGGCACAGTCCAACTATCAGAAGGAAAGTCCCACAATGCCTACTGCTTTTTCAACAAATCGCGAATCTCGGTAAGGAGCTTTTCCTCGTTAGAGGGCTCTGCTGGTTCGGGTTCTGGCGCTGGTTCTTCAACCTTTTTGCGCTTGAGGGAGTTCATCCCCTTTATCATCAAGAAGATACAGAGGGCTATGATGATAAAGTCAAAGATGTTTTGAAGGAACTGTCCGTACTTAATCTCCGCCGCGCCGACAGTGAAGGCAAGGGTCGTAAAATCCAGCCCCCCCGTTAAGACACCAATCAGCGGCATAAGGACGTCGCCTACCAACGAGGTAACAATCTTACCAAACGCCCCACCGATGATGACCCCCACGGCCATATCCATCACATTGCCCTTGATGGCAAACTCCTTGAACTCTTTTAGAAAAGACATTCGTTTCTATGCATTAAAAAGTGAGTACTTCCCGTACATCCCTTGTACGTCAAAGCGTGTCGGAAAGTTTACCCTTTCGTGGGGGCAAGGAGAAGCTATGGTGGGGCAAGCTCGTGTGGGGGATTATTCCACCCAAACGTTTGTTTCGCCCCGTGGGGTGACCTTCCCCACGCAGACGGCTGCCGGGTAACCTGCAGCGTGTAAATCGTCTAGGAGTGCGGCGGTATTTTCGGGGTCTACGGCCATGAGCAGTCCGCCCGAGGTCTGCGGATCATAGACGAGCAAACGAAGCCAGTAGGGCAGCGCATCGGAAAGGCGACAATATTCGCCCACGCTTCGTTGATTGGCAAAGGCAGCCCCAGGGATACACCCAAGGTCTAACAGCTCGGGGACGCCGGGGAATATTGGCAAAGCACTCGCATGGAGCGTAATAGAGACCTCGCTCGCCCGTGCCATTTTATAGCTATGCCCTAGGAGCGAAAAGCCTGTAATGTCGGTGGCGGTGCGGATGTGATACTTCTGCATGATGGGGACGGCGGCGGCATTGAGCAGTCTCATAGAGGCTGTTGCCGCTTGGTAGGTCGCGGCTTTTACCATCCCGAGGCGTGTGGCTGCCATGGTAACCCCCGTGCCGAGGGGTTTGGTCAATATCAGTTCTTGTCCCGCACGTAAGCCCGTATTGCGAATCACCCGTTCGGGGTCTATGCGCCCCAGTACCGCCCAACCGTAAACGGGCGTAGCATTGGCGATGGTATGCCCCCCGATGATGGGGATGCCTGCTCGCTGTGCAACGTGTGAGCCTCCTTCTAAGATTTGGCGTAGGAGGGGGCGTAGTGTCTCGTCAGTGGGAAAGAGCGTCAGATTGAGTGCTGCGAGCGGCGTACCGCCCATGGCATAGACGTCGCTCAGTGCGTTCACCGCAGCGACTTCGCCGTAAAGCACCGGGTCGTCGCAGAATGGGGGAAAGAAGTCCGTTGTGAGAATGAGCCCCTCAGAGGCACTAAGGCAGTAGACCCCAGCATCATCTCCTGTTTCTAAGCCCACGAGCACCTCAGGGGTGGTATTCCACGAGAGTCCCTGTAAGAGGGCTTCGAGTTCCTGTACGGGGAGTTTCGCAGCGCATCCTCCTTCGCTGCATAGAGAGAGTAAAGAAGCCATTTCGTCTTGATTTCTACCCCTGTTGCGTGGGGGTATAGAGATTAGCGTGCCACGAAGAGCTTCTTCACATCCTGCACCCCCGTACGGTAGGTAATACGGAGAAGGTAAAGCCCTGCGGGTAAGCCCTCCACAGACTCGGGGCGGTTTGCCTCCCAGCCACTACGTATACGAATGCCTTGGAGGTTGTAAAGCGATAGCTCCGCCACCTCTTCCTCGGTCTGCAACATTACCCGCTCCTGCGCAGGGTTGGGATACACCACCGAGTGCGGCACAGGAATACCACAACTCCCCGTAGGTGCAGGGAGCTCAGGGTCTGTCCCCGTCCCGCCACATACCAAGCGAATCAGCAGCGCGCCGCTCAACTTCGATTTGGTCCACTGCGCGGTCGTCCGCGTATGTATGGTGGCTTTATAGGGCGTAGAGGCATCATAGCCGATACCCAACATATCTGCCGAGGTCTGCTCCCAGCCGACGTGGTAGGGGCGTGAAAAGGTGATGGGTGTGGTCAGTTGCACCTCATAAAAACGCCCGACCTCGCCCTCGGTATAGGGGGGCGTCACCATCTGTTCGTAGACCTTTTTCCCTGGCACGCCGTCGACGTCTTCCCAAAAGGAGAGACGAAAACGCTTGCGCGAACGTAAGTCAGCAATGGGCTGAAACCAAAGCCGCACCGCCTGTATTGCCGTAGGTTTGAGTGGACGAAAACGCATCGACACCGCAGCACGATCTGCCCCGACGCCAATGACCCCATATCCACTGCTTGGTTCGCCCAGATCGTAGGCATATTCGTTGGTACAACGCAGGAGGGTCTCTACGGTATCATTCCACCTAAAAGGTGCGTTTTTAGCGGCATTATCGGTTTGTAGGAAGGCACGAATCTTCACCTCTATCGCCTCGTCCGTCGCGAGCTCTTCCCATGGATAGGAGATGGTCCGTTGGTAGGCGATGCTTGCGCGTGGGGCGATATTGAGATTCCCGCCCGAATATTGCTGTGGGCGTACCTTGTCCTTCAGGTCTTTGATCTCAAAGAGTCGGCGTACGTTGTAGGTTCGTACCCCGAAGTTTGCGTAATAGACCCCGAGCGAGTCCGAGGCTTCGGCATCGCGCAGCTTGAGATACTCGTCAAAGGCTGCCGCAGGGACGGCGCTATATTCCGCAAAAAGCGTCTTTACGCCACGCGTGCACGCCACGTCGGGGACGATCGTGTCGTTATAGGCGCGTTGGGCATTAAGGTAGACCATATCGATATGCCACTGGCTGCTGTTGGCGGTGCGCCCGGGGGCTGTGTTGTCATGCACGAGCGAGGCAAGGTTGCGGAAACGGAACTGAAAGCCGTCGTGTACAAAACGACGTTCTCGCAAGGGGATGTGTGCTAGAAAGAAGTGCTGTTGCGCCCGTTCGTGCTTTTGGACGAGGTGCGTTTCCCACTTTGGTGTATGGCGGAAGAACTGTTCCAAGCGCCCCTGTTGGGCAAAAAAGAGCGCCCCCCAGACGTTGACCCACTCGCGCTTTATGGGGTCGAAAAAGTCCACCATCAGGGAGTCGCCCCGTGCGGGAGCTTCGACCCATCCGCCGGGTTGAAAGCGAAAGGAGAGGTAGAGTGAATCCTGTCCCGTTTCGATAGTTATGGGGTGCGAAACGAGCGTTTCGGCAGGGAATACGGCGGGCGTAGCATTCCGATGCAAGAGCCCATCTGCGCGTGCCGCATCGAGGGTAAGCACCCCGGGGGTTGGCGCGTCGATAGCCCGCGCCCGCGTAATCGTCGCATCGCTGCCTTGCTCCCAATAGGCGGGCAAGGGGGTGGTGTGCGAATAAGAGAAATCGTCAAAGAAGGGCAGTGTTACCTTCGCTGTTTTTTCTTGACTGTGGGCAAAAAAAGGAAATAGAAGCAGCGAAATCAGCAGGAGCGATTGGGATGGGCGCATGGTATCTACTCTAGACTAGAAGACCACGAAGTCTTCATCCAACTCCGCGTCCTCGTTTTCGTTAACTAACGAGTCAGCGGCGTTATTATTGAGGTCATCGCGGATGGCTTGTCCTGCAATTCGTGACGAGTTGAGCGTCAGGAAGACCCCCACGCGCGTTCCCAACGGCATATTACGTGTGCCAAGGAAGGGCGGATTGGTCATATAGACCCGTGCCGCGAGGGTATCAGCCATATCTTTGACCGTTTCGTCAAAAACCACCTTCCCCATATTCAGCGAACGTGCGGCAAGGGCACGGCGCGCCTCGGCGAGGGTCATCTGTATGAGATTGGGTTGCGTCGTGAAGTTGGTTTCAAATCCCTGTCCGAGCAACAGATCTACGAGCGCGCCTTTAGGGATTCGCTCCCCTGCTTGGAGTTCTTCGCCCTCGTACGTTTGTTTCAACACACTGTTGAGCGCAATGTCTGGGGTGAAGGAGAGTTGCCCACACTGCAGCCCCGCCTGTTCGAGCAGGATGAGCGCCTGTCGGAGCGTTTCCCCGACCAGCGCAGGAGCGTTCACAGCCATGGGTTGGCAGGCGTTGATAGAGAGAAAGACGTGCCGTCCGCGTTTGACTTTTTCGCCCGAAAGGGGTTGTTGTTGTAGCACCGTGCCCGGACGCTTGGTCACCACGTAAGACGAGTCTAAGAGCACCAAGTTGAGATGTGAGGTCTCGGCGAGCGCGTATGCCTCTTTGAGGGGCAAGCCCACGAGGTTGGGGACGGCGAACTCATCGCCGTGGCGTGTAAAAATGCTCAGGGAGAGGAACGCTCCGAAGACGAGGACGAAGAGCAGGAGCAGCGCTATGAGCGGATGATGGACGTAGGGAATCCGCCAGATACTGCGTAGAAGGCGTGTAAATTTGGACATGAGCAAGACAAAATTCTGGTGCACAAAGATAGACATTTGCCCAACCTCTAAATATGGGCAGATTAGCAACAAAGGGGGACGCACGCCCCGCCCCTTCGTCTTTGCAGTGCGCGACGGCGGCAGCGCTTCTGGCTAGATTTTTGTAGGAGTTTAGTGCAGTTAGGTGTTCAAGGTTTGAAATTTATGGTATACTTGCACCGTAGAAAAGCTGGATGCTTGCAAGGTCATGATAACAGAAAAAGAAAACAAGAAGCGTATCTTAACGAGTTACGAGCGTCTCTCCGAAGAGCTTCGTGAGCTGTTTGCACAGACGTACCCCCTCGGATATTACAACGCTGTGCTTCCACTCACCAAACCCAATGGGGAGCAGATCTATGTCGTGCGACTGGAGACGCCGGAGGTTTCCTATCTCGTGAAGGTTGATGTGAAGGTCGATGATGCTGGAGACCTCGAGGAGGAGGAAACCGACAACTACGATGCAGAGAACGAACCTCTTGAGGCTGCAGATCAGTTTGCCGACGATAAGGAAGACGACGATAGCTACGGCGACGATTAGAGTTCGTCTCCCTTACGCCATAATCACGAAGTATGCCACCCTTGTTGCCAAAGGGTGGCTTTTTTGTCTCCACACGTGGGCGGCGGTTCGTTGCGCAAATTCAACAGCGGATTTTGGCTACCTTTGCGGGAAGCAATCTGTAATAGGAATGGACTATAACCAATTAGACACGACGCAGCAGCGCCCCCCCATCACTCCCCTCGCTGGAAAGTGGGGTCTTCATCTCGGACTCTTTCTAAGCCTTACGCTCGTCCTGCAAGTTTATCTAGACGCCGTCGTTACAAGCTTAGGGACGCTCTTCTCGCTCGCGGAGTTCGGGTTGGCAGTCTTCATCCTTTACCTCGGCGCAAAGAGCTACCGAGAGACCCTCCCAGATGCCCCAATGAGTTACGCTCAGGCGTTTAAGTTCGGCGCGTTACAGGGACTGTTTGCGACCATCATCGTGACCGTGCCCTTTGTGCTCACCCTCTATGTCTTGCGCCCCTCTTACCCACAAGAGTTGCAGCAGAAGGTTATCGACCTCTATCAAGAGATGGGGATGAACGAGGAGATGATAGAGCAGAGTATGAAGCTCGTTCGGCTCTTTTACACCAAGACCTTTTTGCTCTTCTCCTCCATAAGCGGTACTTTCTTGAAGACGCTCATCGCTTCGCTCATAGCCTCCGCTTTCGTACAACGGAAACCTCGTTAGAGCACAAGGCGCTCGTGAGCCCTTGCCGCTCGGTATGCCGAGCGTTATTCTTCCCCTCAATAACCTCTTTTGCACTAAAAAAGGAGGAATCTTAAAGGATGGAGACACCCTCGCAGAACGGCGTAGAGACGCCCGATGTATCCATTATCGTGCCGCTTTACAACGAAGCGGAGTCACTCCCCGAGCTTATCGCGTGGATAGACCGCGTGGTAGCAGCAGAGGGGTGGCGAGCAGAGTTGCTATTGATAGACGACGGGAGTAAGGATGCCTCGTGGGCAGTCATCGGGCGACAGACGCCAGCACATTTGCACGTGCGCGCTTTTAGCTTTCAACGGAATTATGGCAAGTCGGCAGCGCTCTCCGTGGGCTTTTTCCACGCGCGCGGGCAGGTAGTCTTTACGATGGACGCCGACCTGCAAGACTCGCCCGACGAGTTACCAGGGCTTTGGCAGATGATCGTAGACGAGGGTTATGACCTCGTGTCGGGGTGGAAAAAGAAGCGGCATGACCCCGTGCTCTCGAAGAACATCCCCAGTAAGTTCTTTAACGCCACGGCGCGGCGCGTGACGGGGGTAAAGCTGCACGACTTCAACTGTGGGATCAAAGCCTATCGCCTCCCCGTGGTAAAGAGCGTGGAGCTATATGGGGATATGCACCGCTACATCCCCGCGCTAGCCTACAACGCTGGTTTTCGGCGCATTGGCGAAAAGGTCGTCACGCACTACGAACGTAAGTATGGGACGACGAAGTTCGGCTACTCCCGCTTCGTGAACGGGGCGCTTGACCTGCTTACCCTCTCCTTTATCTCCAAATTTGGGAAGCGTCCGATGCACCTGTTCGGTATCTTGGGGACGTTGACTTTCCTCGGTGGCGGGGGGATCGTCATCGCGCTGATAGTACAGAAAATACTCGCCTTAACACACCATACAGCCTATCGGCAGATTGTGGAACAGCCGCTCTTTTACATCGCCTTGGCGATGGTCTTACTGGGGGCGCAGCTCTTCTTGGCAGGGTTCATCGGTGAGCTCATTGTGCGCGCAACGCCCTATCGTGCCAACCGTTACAATATCGCTGAAACGCTAGACAGGAATGTATAAGCAGTTGATACGCCCGCTCCTCTTCCGCTGTGACCCCGAACGCATCCATGAGTTTACCCTGCGGCTCTTGTCGTGGGAGTTAAATTGGCGACCGAACCGCGCGGTAATGCGTAGCCTATTTCATACCGCCAAGGATGATATGCCTACCGAGCTGTTGGGGTGTACCTTTCGCGGTAGGGTCGGTATGGCGGCAGGGTTTGACAAACATGCGCTCTTGTGCGACCGCCTTTCGGGGCTAGGGTTTGCCTTCATGGAAATGGGTACGGTGACCCCAGAGCCACAGCCTGGTAATCCGAAACCGCGACTGTTTCGCCTCCCTGCGGATAAGGCGGTTATCAACCGAATGGGGTTCAATAGCAAGGGCGTAGCGTATGCGGCGCGCGCTATGCAGCGAAAAGGGTTAGCTAAGCGGCGCATGATCCCCGTGGCGGGGAATATTGGTAAGAATTCGGCGACGCCCAACGAAGCAGCTTATCGTGATTACGAGGCAGGGTTGCGAGCGCTCTACCCTTACGTTGATTTCTTTGTGGTAAACGTCAGTTGCCCCAATGTAAAGGATTTGTGTGCCCTACAGGGGGAGAAGACGCTAGCGCCCATCATCGATGCTTTGGTGGCAGCACGTGCAAAAGAAGCGGTGCGAAAACCGATACTGCTCAAGCTCGGTCCGGATGCCACGACAGAAGAGCTTCAATATAGCGTAAGAATAGCCCTAGAACGCGAGATTGATGGATTTGTGGTAAGTAATACCACTACGCAGCGAAACGGGCTAAATACCCCGCAGGAACGAATAGAAACGATTGGAAGAGGGGGCTTAAGTGGACGACCGTTACACGCGGCAGCGCTACGGGCAGTGCGCACCGTTCGTGGGGCAGCAGGTAGGGGCGTCCCTATTATTGGCGTGGGGGGGGTATTCTCGCCAGAAGATGCTTTAGCTATGCTGCAAGCAGGGGCGTCGCTAATAGAGGTCTACACGGGCATGATTTACGAAGGACCGGGGCTTGTGCGCCGCATCAATCGTTACTTAAAACAACACCAAGAGGAGATACCGCAATGGTAGAGGTAGATTGTCGGGGGATGGTTTGTCCCCAGCCCATCATCGCTACGCGTAAGGCGATGCGAGAGCAAAAGGAGGGTACGGAAATCAGTGTACTGCTCGATAACCGCACCTCCTATCAGAATGTACAGACGCTACTCACAGGCTTCGGTTGTACGCTAGAGACGCAAGAGGCAGACGGAACGTTCCGCGTAACCTTTCATAACCCCCACTTGGCAGAGGAGCTGCTCGCGCCGAGCCAAGACCCGACCACATGCCCTACGAGCGGCGAGGGCGCAACCCTGCTTTGTGCGACGAATGTGCTAGGCGAAGGGGATGCTACGCTAGGGGCTATCCTCATGAAGGGCTTTCTGAGCACGCTCGCAGAGTGGACACCCATACCCCGTTCCATTCTCTTCCTCAATAGCGGCGTAAAGCTCTGCCTAAAGGACTCTGGCGCGCTAGAGACCCTCAAAGCATTAGAAGCCAAGGGGACGGAGCTTATCATCTGCGGCACGTGTGTGGACTACTACAAGGTACGCGAACTAGTGAGTGTCGGGACGATAGGCAACATGCAGACGATATCCGAGCGTTTAGCGAAAGCCACTAAGGTAGTACGGCTATAAGAGCAGGTAGGCATTAGGAGGGGAAGATAAGACAGAGAAGGCTTAAACAAGGCGCATAAAACAGCCTTTTAAGTAAACAAAGAAGGCGGGGAGCATTGCTTAGACAATACTCCCCGCCTTCTTTGTTATTCCCTCCCCCCTTTCTAAGGGAAAGAGCATTATTGCTTCTTACCAACCTGCGTTCTGACGAATGGACGGATTGCAGATAATGTCATGGTGTGGGATAGGCCATACGAACTTAGGGTCGCTGTTCGGTCTATTCAAGTCGATGCCTCCTTCTCGTGAAGTGACATTCAGGAAGCTCTCGTCCTGCGCGTCGTGTCGCGTGCAAGATAGCCCCCAACGGCGCAAGTCAAACAATCGGTAACCCTCAAAAGCGAGCTCACGCGTACGCTCCTTACGAATCTCCTGTAGGAGCGCATCCCCTGTGATAGCCGCCTCTACAGCAGCAAGTCCGCGTGCAGCACGTAGGGTATTGAGCTTGTCCCTTGCCACATCATCTTCTCCACTCATAGCGGCTGCCTCCGCCCATATCATGTAAATCTCAGGTAGACGGAAAGGCTTAGGCAGGTGTCGATACTCCAGATTACCACTCTTGTTAAAGAGCGTGTTCCCGGGGAACTTATTCACCGCCCATGCCTTCTGTGGATAGACCATGTCGTTAATATCGAGGAGCTCCTCGTGAGTGAAATAGACCCCCTTACGCCAGTCAGCATCCTCATACAAGTCTACCACCCATTTCGCAGGCAACCAAGCTGGTTGAAGCTTGTAACCTTTCGATTTCTGACGCTCACTCAGCGCTATCATGCTCTGGGTTAACTCGTTCGGATATCTTCCAGGAAGTAACATCAAGTTCTCATTAGAAATGCGGTCTTCGTGCCAATATTTCTCTATTGCTACAGCACTGGTCATAAAGCTGTAACCGCTACTAGCCACATCATAGCAGGCTTCCTTTGCCATATCCCAATCGCGCATAGTCAGCGCCACACGTGCCTTCAATGCGCGCACCACATCCACCGTCACCTCAGTAGCATTCGGACGTCCAGGTCTCGCACGGAGGAGCTTATCAGCTTGTTCGAGGTCTTTTAAGATATGGTCAAATATCTCCTTTTGCGTAGCTCGTACGGGTTTATCCTTTAAGTCAAGTTGTCCGACCCATGGTACACAGAGCTCGTCGGGCTGGTAAGGACGTGACCAACGCAGCGCCAATTCGTGGTAGCAATATGCGCGGAAGAAGTGTGCCGCACCGCGTGCAATCTTCACTGTATCAGCAATAGAGGCTCGTTCGGGCGAATAAGATTCCACCTTATCCAGAAAGAAGTTTATATTGCGAATCGTCGCATAATAGCTAAGAAAGACCGTCCCTACAGAGCCCGTAGAAGAGGTAAACTCGTCCCAATTGTACGTATGCTGCTTCTTGTTCGTCTTAGAGGCATTGAGCATATCGGCTTGGTAATCTTGCAAGAGAGAGAAGTTACCGTACTGTAGGGTTCTGAAGTAGGTATAGAAGCCATAATACCACGCCATCAAGTCCTTCTTATTCTGAAGCGACTGTTCACGGACAATCGCCTGTGGCGGTATCAACTCCCGAGTGCAGGAAAGGAGCGAAATGCCAGCCAGAAGCAATAGGATGGGAAATGCTATATATCGTTTCATCATTCAATCCTTTCCTAATTTAGAACTTCAACTCAATCCCTGCCGAGATCTGTCGTGTACTCGGGTTAGCACCCAACGAGATGTTCGTCGGCAACTCAGGGTCTGGTCCTGTAAACTTGGTAAATGTGAGAAGATTACGCATCGTGCAGTAAATCTTAGCCGAGGCGAAGAACTTCGTACGAGCGATATAACTCTTGGGGACGATATACCCCACCGTAAGGTTTTTCCAACGAAGGAAAGAAGCATCTTCCAAGAAACGATCATCGTAATAGGTCCAGCGCCCCGAGCCTGGATAATCTGCCTTGTCACCTGGCTGTTTCCACTGCTTCTTTTCAAGAACGGTGCGGGAGAGGTTAGGGAAGCTACCACTCATCGGGTTCTCAAGAGCACGACGGTCGTCGTTATACATAGATTTTCCCCACTCAAAGTTGAAGTCACACTGTACGTAGAAATCCCACAAATCAGCATTGAGACCAAAACCGCCCTTCATCGGCGCATTCCAAACCTTACCCGTCTGTTGCGCTAACGATTCGCTATACTCGGAGGTCACCTTGTTGGGGTCAGTTTGCACAGCACTGAAGTCATCCGCATTGTTGAGATACCACTCCGTCTTCCCATTATCAGGATTGATGCGGTAGAAGCGCGGTAGATTGAACCCGACGGGTTTCCCCTTAACGTAACCTACCCCTGTCCCTGGGATTACCCAATAGTCGCGCCCACCAAAGAGCTCCTCAATACGCTGACGGTTGTAGTTAAAGGTCAAATAAGGGGTTATATTGCTTCCCTTAGCATCGCGCCAAACGGTCACATCTAGACGGAGATCCACCCCCGTATTAGAAAGCGTCCCGACGTTGGATACCTGATTCTTAAAACCCGTCGTGTAAGGCACAGGGACACTTAAGAACATACTACTGGTGACACGACGGTAAGCGGAGAGCTCCCCTCGGAGGATGTCCCACAAACCGAAAGAGATACCTCCCGTAATCTTCAACTGCTTTTCCCAAGTCAAGTCAGGATTCCCGGGTGTCTCTATCGTAAAGGTCTGATTCCCATTGTATGGAGTAAAGCTTTTAACAAGGGAGTTGTGCATGTAAAACTCCTTCCACTCATCCTCATCATCAGGGAACGAGGAGTTACCACTTGTCCCGACACTAAACTTCACATCCAAACGGTCGAGCCAACGTACACTTTGCAAGAACGTCTCATGTTTTGCCTTCCACATAGCCCCCGCCGACCAGAAGATCGCGTTGCGCTGGTTCTTACCAAAGCGAGACGAGGCATCGTTACGGAGGCTCGCATCGACAAAGTAACGACTATCATAGTCATATTCCACACGACCGAAGAAGGAGTTATACCAATGTTCAAACCAGCTCGAACTTGCATTGAAGGTATTCGCGTTGCCCATCAATAAAAGACGATCGTTCGTCAGCCCCCGGCCAGAAACATAAAGCGAACGCGTGTAACCATAGATATACTCATGCCCTAACAAAGGCGTAATATGGTGCTTTTCCTTCCAAGAATAACGATACTCCGCCGTCGTGGTGATGGTCGAAAGCGTCTGTTGGCGTTCACTCTCACTCGCTCGCCCTGCATCCTTTCCGACAAAGCTCGGCATCGTGCGACGGTAGAAATGGTGTCCGTTCGCCTCCGTACCCGCTTGCGTCTTCACCGTTAAGCCACGAATGGGTTCAACCGAAACATAACCTGCTGCCGTCAGACTCGGACTCGTATACCAACTAATCTTCATCTTGTCAGTATAAGCGCGTGAATACATATTCGTACCCGGAATAAGCTGCCCTTCAACCTCTTTACCATTCGCATCATACGGCGTAAGGTACGGACGAATCGTGCTCACAAGCCCCACATCCGAGCTACGACTTTCCTGATTCGTACGCGTTTCTGCATAATTGATCCCCGTGTTCAGCCCGACCTTTAGCCACGACTTAACCTTAGAGTTCAAGTTAATTCGGAGATTGTAACGGTTATACGACGAACCTTGGCGTAACCCTTGCGAATAGTAATACCCCCCCGAAATGTAATAGGAGGTATTCTGACTGCCCCCTTGAAACGCCACATCAGCAGTATGGGTCGGGGTATAGTCGCTATAGACATATTTCCACCACTCAAAGGTGTTGTTGCCAAACGTATTCTGATCTCGGTCAATTTGTGCCAAATCAGACGCCTCGGTCAATATCGAACGGTAAAACTTGTAATACTCTGGAGTAGAGAGATGGTCATCATAGAACTTATGTGAGGCCAACGTACTCACCCCATAAGAGGCACGGAGCGACACCGTCCCCGTCTCAGCCTTCCGACCTTGTTTCGTAGTAATGTAAACCACCCCATTCGCAGCACGCGAACCGTAAATAGAGGTCGCTGAAGCGTCAGTCAAAACGTCAACACGTTCAAAGTCATTCTGGTTCAAACCATCAATGCTATTGACCGGGATTCCGTCTACCACAAAGAGCGGGTCTGTATTCCCCTGCAAAGAACCCGCACCGTGCAACGTCAACGAAGCGCGTGCCGACGGTTCCCCCCCGTTGGTTAACACCGAAAGCCCCGGTATCTGCCCCGCAAGCGCATCCATCGCATTCGCCGTGGGCTTCTCCTGAAGCTTCTTTTGGTCTACACTGGCCAACTTCCCTACCGTCGAACTGACCTTACGCCCCGTACCATACCCCACGACCACGACTTGGTCAATCTCCTCATTCGCTGGTTGCATTACGACATTGAGAATCGTCTTCTCTCGCACCTCTATCTCCTGGGTCTCATAGCCCGTATAGGAAAAGATAAGTACACTCGCTGCACTTGGCACTGTGATATTGTAACGCCCTTGAGCATCCGTTACCACACCTCGCTGCTCGCCCTTAACTTGAATTGCTAACTGCGGCAAGGGAAGCCCATCATCCGCAGCCGTGACTACCCCCGTAACCGCCACACTCTGTGCAAAGAGCGGCAACAGACACAGGGACATCACAAAAGTTGTGAGTAGTTTTTTTACCATGTAATGTTATTATTATCCTCTAATACAAAACGTAGGAGGGCTCTCTGGTAAAACCAAATACCCTCCCCTGTCTAACGGAATTTCTCCGTACAAAGTTACCTAATGAATTCGCAATCCGAACACAATGACATCGTCCGTACGACTATAACTCCCCTGCCAATCGATGAGGGTTCGATGAAGTATCTCACGTTGTACAGTCATATCTTGGGGTGCAATCTCGGCCAAGAGCTCCTTCAAACGCTTAATCATGAACTTACGGTTCTGTAGTCCCCCGAACTGATCCTCATACCCATCAGAGAAGGTATAAAGCACATCGCCCGGCTGAAGCTCTATCTCCGTACGGGTAAAGGGTAAATCCCCTTTGAGATAAATAGCAATTGGCATCTTGTCGCCCTTATACTGCAAGACCTCCCCATTCCGAATGATTATCAGCGGATTATTAGCCCCAGAGAACTCGACCGTCCTCCGCTCTTCATCGAGGATATAGAGCGCTAGGTCCATCCCATCCTTATTAGACCCGATCTGATCCGTCTGACGCAACTTCTTAATCACCGCAGCACGCAGACGGTTCAAGATTTCATCGGTGTGCAGCTCTGGCAAAGAATTCACCACTTGGTCAAGGAACGTAGCCCCCAGCATACTCATAAACCCACCGGGGACGCCGTGCCCCGTACAATCGGCAATCACACAAATCTTCTTTTTCCCAACCGCACGCATCCAATAGAAGTCGCCACTGACCACATCACGCGGCAAGAACAATAGGAAAGAATCTGGGAAGAGTTCTTTCACCATCTCTGGTGTCGGGAGTACGGCTCGCTGTATCTTACTAGCGTAGTTGATGCTATTGATAATCTCCTTATTCTGCTCCTCTATATGCTCTTTTTGCGCCACGACCTCGGCTGTTCGTTCATCAACCAGCTTCTCCAGTCGCAGCTTCTCTGCCATAACACGCCGCATATTCAGACGTATGATGAGATACACCAAAGCGACCAATAAGAGGACATAGACAATATACGCCCAAATCGTCCGATAAAACGGCGGGTTCACGACGAACTTGAAGGTCGCCACATTCGACTCGACTTGATAGAGATTGCGCGCCCGCACCTGAAATTCGTAATTCCCAGGGGCGATGTTCATATAACGAATCTCTGGCTTATTTTCCCATTTCGTCCAGTCGTCGCCACTGTTACGGAGACGATAGCTATACTCGACCCCTTCCCCCTCAAAGAAGTCCACCCCCACCTCAAAATTCAATGAATTCTCTCGGTAAGGCAGTCGCAACTCTGGCGTCTCTGTCTGATCTGCCAAGATGCGGTATATCGAATCTTGGATAGCAAAGTGCGTTCCGCCAAAGAGCACCGTATCCGCCCGCACCGCATGTACCTTCCGTACGAAGACTCGGAAAGGTCTTTCATAGTCTCGTTTGATGGAAAAGTCGTAGTTAAAGAGACGATTTGCGTAGGCAAACCAGAGACTGTTGTCATCGTCCCAGTATATCTTGTCACACCACTGTTTTGGAAAACGAGCAAAAGGGTGCGTCTCATCACCGCTTATCTGACCTCTACCGTCGACAAGCCCCATAGAGATATAATATTCCTCAGTCTCCGCATTATAACGCTGCACAACCACACGATTGCGCAACCCCGCAATACGCGAAAGATACTGAGGCTTAGCATCCGCATCCACTCGCACGAGGGTATCCTGATTCCAATCATAGCGCATCAATCCCTTTTCAGTCCCGACGTAGACGTTCTCGTTGAGAAAAAACACTTCGTTGTTCACCATCGTGGGCAAACCACAGTGTTCGTCAATATGCCGTAGCTCCGAATGGTCAGAATCCACATTACGAACCACGTAAACCCCGTTGGTAAGCGTTCCGACCCAAAGCGTGTTGTTTAAGTCCATAACAAGGGAACGCACCTCGTCGTTAATGTCCTTCGCAAAGAAAGAGCGCTTTGTCCATACACCAGAGTTCTCTAAATGAAGCGCCACAATCCCCGTCGGCGTACCGACGTAAAGCGTACGAGCGTCAGCTTTCGTATCGCAAAGCACAAACCCTCCAAACTGCACATCTTTATCGCTCGTAGCGAACTGTGTAAGTTGACCGTTTCGGAGGCTGTAAATAGCATACATCCCAAGCGCAACCAAGGTTCTCCCCCCCGTCTGCGGATTGTAGTAAGGCAAGAGATCCCACACAGGTTGATTGATGCCAGGGATAGACTCGAACTTCCAGAGACCGTTGCGCTCGACAAGCTTCTGTACCCCAGACATCGTCCCGATATAAAGTTCACCATCAAAACGTTGGACATCAAGCACTGCACCGTTAATCCCGTTCGATTCGTCAAACTTGCGCACTGCGGCCTGCTGCTCAATCTTCGTGATACCGTTGTTCTGTGTAAGCCAGAGCGATCCATCGGAGCTGTGCAATAAGTCCATCGCGTACGGGTCGGCAAGTCCCGAACCTAGTCCTGCCACAAATTCGACGCGACCAGAGGGAGTAACCTCCATGTAGGCAATGTCCTCAGAGAAAATGAAGCCAATCCCGATATTCCCATTCGGACAACGCTTCAGCACGTAGGGGATAGCCTCCTCTGCTTGGAGATAGCGCAACGTCGCCCCGCCC
>CAJPTV010000033.1 GCA_905373665.1 Bacteroidia bacterium | reverse complement strand
CTCATTCCCTTTCTTGATACGGCTCACCGTAGCGCCTGTCATCGTACGAAAACCGACCTCGCCCATCGGCTTGCCAAAGAGCGGGGCATTCGCTACACAATACGTACGCACCACGATAGGCGGGTGCTGCCCTTTAGCGTTGTCCTTTATTTTCTCATACTCCTGCTGGAGGTTCGCTCGCAAGAAGCGCGGCATCAACTTGACAAAGACGATAACCCCTAGGACGCCGATCGGATAAGCAATCCCGTAACCGATACTCGCCATATGGGAGTTCGTAGACTCGATAGCAACCGACAAGCCTGGCGTGGAGGTGAGCGCACCACAGAGAATCCCCGCAAGCATATCGCTCGGTATCCTCATCGTGTACTTGACCACAATCGCCGTCACCAAGGAAAAGAGCACCAGCAAAGCGGCAGCCAAGACATACTTCCGCCCATGCTGTCGGAAAGAGTCTGCGAAGCCTGGTCCCGCCTGAATCCCCACCGTAAAGATGAAGAGCACGAGCCCCATGGTCTGAATCGCGGGGGGAAGGCTAATGCCGAAATGCCCTGCAAGAAGGGCAGCAAAGATGACCGCAGAGACATCAAAAGAAAAGCCCTTTATCTTGATATTGCCCAGTATAAAACCCAAAGCAATAATGATAAAGAGCGAGACAATCGGCGCACCGCGTAAATATTCGAGTACAACGTCCATGCCGCTACATGACTTGATGAGACCACGCGCAAAGGTAACGAAAAAAGGCAAGTCACAACCTTCCATTGCAACTCGCCTTCTCTAAAGATGTATACTTATTTCGGTGGGCCCTGTTGGGCTTGAACCAACGACTCCCTGATTATGAGTCAGGTGCTCTAACCAACTGAGCTAAGGGCCCTTCTGCTTAAGACGGCTCAAAGGTAGATCTTTTTTCTCAAACAGCGACACCCCGAAGACACTTCCCTATTTTCCACAAGGTTACTCCTCCCGCATCGACAACGAGGGCGAAACCCTCACCACAAGGCGCGTCGGTATCCAAATGGCCAGCAATATCAAGCATACTAAAACCCCATAAGCCAGTAAAAAAGCCAACGGTGCGCGGGAAATGAAATGCACCGCCACGTCAGACAAGATGCCGTAAGAAGACAACACACCATAGCCCACCGCCGTAAAAGGCAACGTACATAACAGCAGCAGCAACCCTTCGCACAAATAAAGCCCTAATACCTGACGCGGCGTAGCCCCCATCGAGATGCGTAGCCCGATTTGCGAACGACGTTGTTGTGCCCGATACCAGAACGTCCCCACGACCCCGAGGAAGATACTCAAGAAGAGAAAGGTCATATAAAGCCCATTGAGCTTGAGTTCGTTGAAGAAATCCTGCTGCCGTTGCTCTTTCATCTCACTCATGGGCACAAAATCTTCGCAAATCCAGTTACCTGCCTGTAGCTGATCTCTCATTTCCAAATAGAGCTCGTGTGGGGTAATCTGCGCCCCATCCTTGAGACGGAAGCCGTACATCAGGGCATTCGGATAGTTCTCTAAAAAATAATCCAGCTTTGCAGCACTGTAAGCAAATACTGAGGGACGCTCAAGCGAGATTTCGTTCATCCGCACCTCGTTCACCATCTCCTTGACCGTAAACTCGACCCTATCGCGATAGGGTTGGCACGCCATCTTCTGATCGAGAAGCTCCTTCGGCGTGATTTGAAAAAGCGACGCTGCGCCAGTGGAGGGGATGTAATACTGCTCGGCGAGTGCCTGCTTAAGCTCCTCGCGCGTGGAAAAAGTACTCTCTAGCCGAAAGACGTCCACAAAGGATAGACTAATGGTTCGGAAAAAGAGATCCTCAGCCTCTTTCTCTTGGTAGAAAAGGGAGAGGGTTTCCGAATTGCCCTGATAAGGGAAAGCACAACGCCCGTAACAGACGGCTTCCACGGCGGGGTGATTCTCTATTCGTTGCAAAAGGGCGGGGATCTTGTCTCGCCAATCCGTCGTGTCGTTCGCTCGGTAACGCGGGTGTTTAGGCCACAAACTCCTGAGACGTATATACGCCACATTGTCAATATTTAACCCCATCGGGCGCGTATAGATATAGCCCTTGGTCACGGCAAAATCTGCCAGATAGACCAAAGAGAGCGAGACCACGAGCAACTCTAACCCGATGAGCAGGTTCGCGTTGCGTTCGTTCCAAATGATATGCAATAGGTGTCGTAACATAGCCCCTTCCTCCTATCGTTTTGCATTGAGAGAACTCACAATATCGCGCCGTACTAAGCGCCACGCTGGCAGCAACATCGATAGCAGATTGAGCAGCAAGGAAAAACCCACAGCAGCCAATACGACGCGCCACGAAAGGAGCACCGAGAGGGGCAATGTAAACTCGAATTCGATATCTCCCATTTCCTTGATAAAGAGCACATTCTTTAAGAGATATGCCGTCGCCACCATCAGCAACACCCCAAGTACAGCCCCAATGAGGGTAAAAAAGAGACTCTCGCCCACGATCTGCCCTAACAGGTCTACCGTCGTCGCACCAAATGCGCGCCTTACCCCCAATTCCTGCAAGCGACGCCGCATCCGAGCATAAGAGAGCGCCACGAGGTTAATCCCTGGCACAAGGAGCAAAATCAGCACCGTTACGTAAAAAATAAGATTGAGATGTCCGAGGTCGGGGGGCTCTATCATCCATCCGCCACGCGCAAGCGCAGCACGCAAGGGCTCGGGTTGTCCATAAGGTACGACCACCTCCCCATCATCGAGGGTCGTACTAAATTCCTGTAACTTACGGAGCACCTGCTCGCGTATCGCAGGGAAATCGGATGCCGAAGCCGCAAGGAAATCTACCTGCAAATCGCCGTGTACGTCCATATCGCGTTCCGCGTTATGAAAGATAGAAAGGGGTATCCACGCATTAGCGGCAAGCTCCGTCAAGTAGCCCGAGACGTCACGCACGACCCCCACCACTCGATACGGAATATACTGCATCAGCACATCGCGCCCGACGGGGTCTTGATTTCCAAAGAGCTTCTGCGACAAACTCTGTGCAAGCACTATCACACGCGCAGCCGAACGCTCTTCCTCTGGAGTGAAGGGTGTCCCGTATACAAAATCGAAGTCGTAGATCTGCCAAAAGGGTATATCGACACTGCGCACCCGACCTCGACTCACCTCCGCATCCTCTTCCCCGGGGAGGAGGAATTCCACCCCCGCAGTATACACTTCGTGAATCGAAGCCATTTCCGCCGCGGGTACACCCGCTATCGCACTCGCAAGCGGATAGCCAAGGCGTCCGGCAGTGTAGTTTCCTGCTGTAAGCGTATCCTTCGGTTCGGTCACGGCATACTTGTAGTAGAGCATGCGTTGACGCTTAAAGGCAGGGTAGAAGTCCCCCTCGGGGATTAACCGCTTTGCCGCCACCGTGATGGTTACCATACCGATCGCGAGTGCTGTCCCCAAGATAGAGATCGTCCCCAGCACAGGACTCTCTTTCAACAATCGCCACGCTTGCGCAAAGATTCGTACGAGTCGCATCAATATGCGCTATTAGGCAATTTGCCGTCCGTCTAACAGACGCACAATCCGTTGCGTCTTCTTTGCCTGTTCGTCGTTATGGGTCACCATCACAATGGTGCAACGATCGTTCTGATTGAGCTCTAGGAGGAGGTTCATAATCTCCGTCCCCATCTTCGTATCGAGGTTTCCTGTAGGCTCATCGGCAAGGATTATCGCGGGCGACCCCACCAAGGCACGGGCAATGGCCACACGTTGGCACTGTCCGCCAGAGAGTTGCGCGGGGAAGTGCTTCCTGCGGTGCGAAAGCCCCACACGCTCGATGACGCGCTCCACACGCTCCTTACGTTCCTTAGCCGAGCACTTGCGATACAGGAGGGGTAGCGCCACATTCTCCTCCACATTGAGCGAGGGGATGAGTTGAAAGCTCTGAAAGACGAAGCCGAGATTCGCATTGCGGAAGTGTGCCCGCTGCGTCAACGTCTCATTTTCCAACTCTTTGCCGCGGAGAAGCACACGCCCCTCAGTAGGCGAATCCAGCAGTCCGATGATGTTAAGTAGGGTACTCTTGCCGCACCCCGAAGGGCCCATAATAGAGATAAACTCCCCTTCTTGCACACTCAGGTTAATATTCTCGAGTGCGATGGTTTCGATCTTGTCTGCGCGATAGATGCGCGAGACGTTTTGTAATTCTATAGCGTTCATTGTCGTTACCCTGTTAAGCGATCTTTGGTTCTGTAATAGAGAGACAACGCAATCGCTATGCCTTTAACCTAACTCTTTGATAATGAACTTCTATAGTGTGTCCATAAACGGACACTGTCAGCTAAGGCGGACACCTAACCAGCTTCCTTAGGAGAAAAAAAGCCGCCCCTTGCGAGGGCGGCATCTGTACCATCTCTAGTGTTTATGGTGACCTCCACAACCACCCTCACCATGTTCGTGATGGTGATCGCCACAGCACCCCTCGCCATGCTCATGGTGGTGTCCGCCGCAACATCCATCCCCATGTTCGTGGTGATGTTCGCCACAACAACCGTCGTCACCGCAACATCCGCCACCACAAGAGTGACCGTGAGCCAACTCTTCCAATTCTTCGGGACTTACCTCTTCCACACGCTCTACCTTGCCCGTAAAGTGCAACACCTTGCCCGCGAGAGGGTGATTAAAGTCCATTTCCACACTCTCGGGCGATACGGAAAGCACCTTCCCCATCATTGTGCGCCCCTGCGTGGTTTGCATCGGGAGCACACGACCAATCTCAAGCACCTCGGTCATCACCCGACCGTCCACCTCAAAAATAGAAATCGGGAGGGTAACCTTGTTGTCCTCAAAATACTTTCCGTAGCCATCCTCGGGCTGCAATTCTATCTCGAAGGTCTCGCCTGGCTCTAGCCCCTGCACTGCGGCTTCAAAACCTGGCAAAAGCTGCCCGAGCCCCAAGACAAACTCTAAAGGATTGCTACTATCGGCACGGTCTTCCTCCTTGCCCTCTACTGTCAAGAGGTAGCTCACAGCTACGCGGTGATTCACATCTGCTTTCATCGGTACGGTAAAAATCTACGTTTCTAACTAATACTACACCCCTCAAAGGTAGCGTGTTTAGAACAAACCACCAAGACGGTCAAGGAGTCGCTTCAAAACTCTGAAATAGAGCATAAGCCACTGTAAAAAGATGCTCGCTACCAGGACAAAGAGATTGAGCCAGTAGGTGTCAATGTACACCCCCAACAGCCGCTTGTAAGGTGCATAGAAGTGCGATTTGAGGGTGTTGCGGCGGGGGAATTGGTAGATAGGGTCATAGTGTTGCAAAAGGCGCTCGTTGTAGACGGCGATCTTTTCCGTCTCATCCACCGAACGCAACAGCTTCGAGAGCGCCACGTTGTAGTTCTCCTCTTTCAGGCGATTGAAACGCTCTCGCTCGGCTGGCGTACGCCCCTGCATCTGACGGATAATCGAGTCTCGTCGTTGACTCGAACGGCTATACATCCGCCCATAATACGTTTCTAACCGATTGAGATGCGAACTTATCAGATGCAATAAGTCTTGGTTAGGCGCACTGTCATAGTAAAGCGGATCGAGCGGGAAACGCAAGCCCGAACCGCGATAGTAGTCCGCATCATCACAGAGCTCATTCTGAATCAGATGCCACGTCGCTCGCTTCGCCTCCGACCACGGCTCTTTTTCCAATTCCGTGACTCGCTGCCGCATCGCACGCAGCCAATAGTTGCGCTTGTAGTCGGCAAGACTAATCAACTGCTCGTAATTGTAAAGCGGGCGCGTATAGTCATTGTTACGGAACTGCTGCACGGCGAGCGCCTCGTAAGCCCAACGCGTCACGATAAGCTCACCATACCACGGCACCGTCTCGTAACTCGTAAACTAGGGGTTCAGGCGGTCAAAACGCACTAACACACCACTCAAGATAATCTGCGGGATGACTAAGAAGGGAATCAAGATGTAGATCGTCACCACCGTCTTAAAGCTGTCTGAGATGAGCAAACCGAGTGTCCCCGCAGAGACCCACGTCACAAAGAGTACCGCGAAGTAATAGACGAACCCGGAGCTAATCTCCATCACCCAATTACCAATCAAGGTGAAGATAAGCGACTGGTAGAGTGCCAATAACACAAGGTTACACATCTTTGCCCAGAGATACGCCCCCCAA
The DNA here is from genome assembly GCA_905373665.1 of Bacteroidia bacterium. GTDB lineage: Bacteria > Bacteroidota > Bacteroidia > Bacteroidales > CAJPTX01 > Bacteroides_D. The sequence continues at coordinate 12,785 of CAJPTV010000033.1, read as the reverse complement.
CTCAGGTTAAGGAACGACTCCCGTTGCTTGATCTTCCGGTCTTTGATGATGTCCTCCGCGCTCCCCGTTATCCCTGCAAAAAACGCGACGATGACTGCCATAAAGATGTACACTGGCAGGTTGTCATTGTCCATCAGCGTATACGTCGCCCCCTCCTTTGCGATGTCATAGTAACGAATAATCGTCGAAAGAAGCAGTGCTAAAAGGGGCGCTTCGAGGATATTGATAATCACATATTGGCGGTTCGCCAGCTTTGCCAGCGCATCTCGCACAACAAAGGTCTTTAACTGACGCCACGCCGAGGGGATCTTACTCGAGCGCGGAATAGCGCCTATCGGCGGGATGTTCCCCACAATGTCGTGTGCCGACTTACGCCGACGCATACGCGACTCCTCAAAATGCTCTCGCCACTCCTCGGGTTGCGTCCGCCGCACACGCGTATCATTCCCATACTCATCGACCACGTGCGCCTCCACAATGTCAAAGATTTGCTCGACATTCACGTTACCACACGTGGGACACTCCGCCTCACTCAAGCCGATGTGCCGACTCTGGTTCTGAAAATACTCTATCGACTCGACGGGGTCGCCGTAGTAGATAAGATAGCCCCCAGTGTCTAAAACGACAATCGAGTCAAACATCTTGAAGATATCCGACGACGGCTGATGTATCACCACATAGACCAACCGCCCGCGCAGGGTCAACTCCTTGAGGATCTCCATCACGTTCTCGCTGTCGCGACTGGAGAGTCCACTCGTCGGCTCGTCTAAGAAGAGAATCGATGGCTCGCGGATGAGCGACAGGGCTATATTAAGACGCTTACGCTGCCCGCCGCTTATCTTCTTATCTAGAGGATTCCCCACGCGGAGATCTCTCACCTCGTAAAGCCCAAGCATGCGGAGACGCTCGTCCACCAAATGGCGCAACTCCTCGTCACTTTTGTCCGAAAAAGAGAGCTTGGCGCTGTAGTAAAGGTTCTGATAAACGGAGAGTTCCTCTATCAACAGGTCGTCTTGTGAGACAAACCCGAGTATCCCCTCCTTCTCCGCAGGATGCTCATGGATATCCGTCCCGTTTATCAAAACACGCCCTGAGGAGGGAGCACTCGACCCGTTCAAAATATTCAACAACGTAGACTTCCCTGCCCCCGACGAGCCGAGTATGCCGACCAACTGTCCCCCGTTGTGGCGGAAAGAGATATTTCGCAACCCGTAAGCACCGTACAGGAACTTATAAGAAGCCTCCTCTACCTCCAAGCGGATTTTGTTACGTGCCGAGGGTGGGGTAAAGCACTCCACCACGTCAGCGTAGTAAACAGGCGCTACATTTTGCCCACGAATGCTCGCCCCAACGCTAAACGCATAGAGAAGCCCTGGTTGAATGGGCTGTCCTGCCAAATGAAGCGACGAATGACCGATGTAGCGCAAAAGATAAAGATGCGCACGCTGGAGGTTCAAAATCTGTAACTCTCCGCCCAGATGACGACGGCGCAGCACGATGTGGTCTTCAAAGGGCGAAGCGTCTACCGCAGGCGCCACGATATGAACCACCTGTGCCGTTTTGCACTCCTGTGCGGGGAGGAAGTGGTCTTTGCTCGCAAAATAGAGAAGCTCGGCCAACTCCTCCCGCTCTATGTGGAAGGCATCGGCTACCCCTGTGATAAACTCCAGCTGCTGACTATCAATCCCATCGCCGCTCAGACGCGCAAACTCTATGAGGCGCGCCAAAACGACAAACTTCTGCTCCAGCTCCAACTCTTTGTTGATACCTTCGCAAATCAGGATAATCCGAACGCTCGTCCGCGAACGACTCTTGGGCGAGTTCCTACTTTTCAGTAGCCGCTCAGCGTGCTCACTGAAATAATCGTCGTAAATACTAAGATAGACGCTTACTTGACTCGAAGCGATCTGATGGCGTAGAAATAACGCCACATTAGAACGTTGAAACCGCTTTGCCTTCTCGTTGTCAGCAGCCGACCCGCCAACGATCGCAAAGAGCTGCATCAGAGCCCTGAGGACGCGTTCGCTCATAACCTCCGCTGTTGTTCAGACACAGAAGCCCCGCCCCTCTCATCCGAGGAGGGCGGAGTTCCCTGCAGTGGCTCAAGAAGCAATACTTCCCGAGCGAAAGATTTCAATTGTGTCACTTTTCCCAGTACCTCGCCTTGTGAGTATAAAGATGGGGAGACGCCCCTCTCGCGAGCAACTCTCTCGCACGGCACATCTAAGATGATGCCTCGCCCCCCACCAAAGGCTATTCGAGCCCCAACTTTAAGAGGCGTGTACGCGCAGACTCCAACGTATCAGCCAAGGCACGAGTCTTCGTCTCGTTCTTCGGCGCAGCCTTAAGGTCTTCGTAAGCTGGTGCGATTTCATCATAGAGCGAGAGGACAAACGCGCCGTCCTCCGTACGCTTATGCTCGCCTAAGAGCTTCCGAATGGTGTTAAAGGCCTCATGCTGCTGAAGGAGGAGCTCTACCACCTCGTCATTGGTCTGACTAAGGCTCGCGATATAAGAGCCGATGTAGATAGACTCCAACCAACCCCCAGCAAGGAAGAGGATAGCTTCCTCCTGCATATCCGAATTGCAGAAGAGGGCGTAGGCTTCAAAGATAGACTTCGTCGTACAGCTCTGCACAGAGTCCTTATTCTCTAAGCCCGCCTCACCCTGCTTCTCAAGTGCCTCAAGAAGCGAAATATGGATATTCAGCTCTTGCGAGAGCGTCAAAACCGCAGCGAGATAACGCCCCACATCTGCCTTGATACCATAGGTGGAGGCGTAAAGCAAATCCGACCCATACACCCCAAGGTTCACTGCGCGCGAGGTCGAGGTCACGTAACGGGAGGCATTCTTCGGGTCACTCCCCGCATCAATCACATACCCGACCCCTGCCTTCTGCAAACGAGCCGTAAGGTCTGCCAATGAGGGGATGGGGTAGTTTGCCGACAAACGCCCCTCCATAGCACCATCGATTTCGGTAGCAAGCCCCTCCCGCCCGTTCTGATTCGCGGGGGTCGTACCGTTATGGCAACTTGTAAAACTCCAGCTACAAAGCACCGCACACGCGAGCACTGTAAACTCCTTCCACGAGATTCTCATTGACGTATCCTCTTAAATATTTAGCAGTTCTAAGCAACACTCCCCGCCACGCCGCCCTCCATAGAACTGAACAAAGGTAACTTTTTTTCTGAAAAAGAACAACTCGGTATATTACGCCCTCCCTACGTACCTCCACCGAGAGGCTCACCTCCCCGTCACACCCCAAGTGTAGCCAAACGGTTGGCGGCGTAGAGACGCACCCATCCCGTATCGGGACATGCCGCCAGAAGCTCCTTCCACGTCAAACCGAGCATCGGATGACGCCCCTCGGGGTCAATCTCTACAAGTGGCTCGAGGACAAAACGACGGTTAGGGATCTGCGGGTGCGGGATCGTCAACTCTGGCGTATGCATCACATAGCCGTTGTAACAGAGGATGTCAATATCTGCCGTACGGGGCGCATAACGCACGTCGCTGGGGCGTACGCGTCCCAACGAGTGCTCTACCTCAGCAATTTTGCTAAGGACTTCGCTAGGCTGTGGAGGGCAAGCCCCCATATCGAAAATCAGCACTTGGTTCAGAAAAGGCGTATCGCACGCAAAACCCCACGGTTCGCTCTCATAAACAGAAGAAGCCTTCAGTAACACCGATTCGGCGAAGGAGCGATGAAAAGAGACTGCCATCTCCTCAAGATTCGTTTCACGCTGCCCTAAGTTACTCCCCAGCCCTAAATACAAAAGATAGGGGGGGCGAGGCTCTGAACCCATAGACAATCTTTGGTAATCCATTCCCTCGCTACGCTTTAGCGTACATAAGCGGCAGGCGTATGGAGAAGGTCGTCCCACGTCCGAGCTCCGTCTGGAAAGCGATCTCCCCTCCCGCACTCCGTACAATGTTTGCCGTGATCGCGAGCCCGAGCCCAAGCCCCGTGCTCTTGGTTGTAAAGTTCACTTTGAAAATCTTGTCTTGGACGGCAGGCTCAATCCCCGGCCCGTTATCCGCCACATTCACACAAACCCACCCTTCTTCGAGCGCCGTCGTCACGTCAATCCTGGCTTCTGGGGTGGCATGCATTGCCTGCACAGCGTTTGAAAATAGGTTATTAAACACGCGCTGTAGGTTCGTTGGGTCAATATATACCTCCGCTCCCTCTATCGGCGCAATAGTGTGGTTAAATACAATTTCTCGGTGACTTTCAAAGAGGAGGAGCGAGGTACGCAAGACCTCCGCGACCTCCGTACGCTCCGCATTCCCTGAGGTAAGGGTCGCAAAACGCGTGAAGGTGTCGGCGGTCTGTGTGAGCGCCTCTATCTGCGCTTCGAGGGTCTGCGCATAGATATTAAAGCGTTCGTCCCAATCCTCACGCCCCTGCCGTTTCATCAAGACAAGGTGTTGTAAGCCGAGCTTCATTGGCGTAAGGGGGTTCTTGATGTCGTGGGCTATCTGACGCGCCATCTCCTTCCATGCATTTTCGCGCTCGTTCTTCGCTAAGTTTTCCGCACTCTCAGAGATTTGCACAAGCATACGGTTATAGGCAGCCACGAGCGCGCCGATCTCATTCCGCCCATTGTAGACCAGCGGGCAGTTGGAATTGGTCAGCGAGACACTCTCCACCCCCTGCCGCAAGGCACGGATCGGGCGCGTGATTCGGTTCGTGAAGTGGAACATCACAAAGACCTTCGCACAGGTGAAAAGGAGCAATGTGTTCAGGATGAGCGCTACCAAGTGAATATACTCATGTTGCTCAACCAACGGATTGCGGAAATAGGGCACATTGAGATAAGCCAATCGCTCCCCTCCGCGATAAATGGGGGTGTAGATAGAGACGTAGTTCATCCCCCCGATACACTCCTCCTGCACCAACTGCGAGGTATATTCATGATGCAGGCGCTTCCAAGCTCCTGCATGAATGCGACGCCCCAGAAACTGCTGACGGAAAATCGCTGCGCGCGAACTCCCCACGAGCCACCCCTTCGTATCATACAGATTGATATCACAATAGTGGTTATTCGAGAGAGTGGTAAGCGCCCGATTGGCAAACAGACTGTCTTGCAGGAGCGCGGGAAAGACCTCAGGCGCATTTTCCAACTCATTGAGCACTATCGCTATTTTGTCGCGGAGGTGTCGCTCAGAGTCGGAGCGCAGACTCGTGCGTAAGATGTACTGTATACTGATGAAGCTCAGGGGGATATAAAAGAGCATCATGTAGAGAATCAAGCGCTGAATACGCCCCGCCAAACCATAAATGAAGAAGGAGTGGATACTGAGCACCTTCAAAGGCAACAACACAAGATTGAAGACCACAATAAAGACCAGACCGATATAAGCCAACCCACCAAAGAACTCAACCGACTTGAGCAAGGGCTTGGAGACAATCGCTACCGTATGGTCGTTAAGCCTTCGTACGAAGTGCGAGTAACCGAATTTGTCAAACAGGCGCGTCTCGTCCGTCTTAATCGAAAAGAGGTCTGGCAAGAGCTGCACGGGGTAATGGTAGTCCCCCGTCTGCGACATCAGTTGGTTGTCTTGGTAGAGTGCGGAGGAGACCCCGAGCGGGGTCGTATAACGCGCGTACTTTTTGTCAACGAGGAGCTCTGGGTAGCCCCAATAGTAGTGCGGTAACTTCGAGTCAAACTCGATGTAGAGGGTCGAGCGGTGGTGGTGTTGCGGGTCGCTAAAAGCAAAAAGCCCGAGGTAACTAATGCGCCCGTTCTTATTGGCAAGATAGTAGAAGTTCGTCCCGTTCAGGAGCTCGCCGTGCCTGTAAATCATGCGCGAGAAAAAGGATTGACAGTTCTCTATCTCTTTCTTGTCGATGAGGATGTCCGTCTCTGGATAACAGAACGTCAACTGTATGTCATACTCCAACAAATAATCGCGATAGAAGCGATGACGGAAGTAGGCGTTGAGCGCATCAATGTCAGGCTCTGGAGCATTGACAAGGGCACGGAGGGTCGAGTCATTCTTAATCTTCGCGGTAAGGTCCGTAAAAAGGAACTCTAGGGTAAGGTCTCGCTCATTACTGAGCGACTCCGCAATGTAGTTCCTCACCGCGGCGTCCTTCTTTTCTTCCGTAAAATCGAGTAGCAAACAGACCACTATCGCACACAGGACAGCCAGAATGCTGTAATAGCCCGTAAAGAGGGTAAAGTCTCGCCGCCAGTGGAGGCTTGCCACGATGATCAGCCCCCCGCTCCCAAACACAAGGGCATACCCCACGTTCTCCATCTGATAGTGGTAGCGAAGAATGACGTAGTTCAACAAGATGATTATTAGAACAATGGACAACTTCGCCCAAAGGGGGAGGTGATTGGTCAGACGAGCTAAAATAATGCTCGCTGCTGCCGTACACACGCCCAAGACCGCCAAGCTGAAATAGACACTCAGCGCGTATGGCGACATATTGGCAAAACTATACGGGGTGAGCGTGATGGTCGAATTGATCACCACTTGGTAAGAGAGCGCCGTCAACGATTGGATTAAGTAGACCGTCCCCATGAGCCACGCCACCGCAAAAGCGATAGAACGCTCACCACTAGGCGCCGAGAGCTCCTCAAGGGGTGTAATGCGTCGCATCTGAACCACCACGCCTAGGCAAAACAGAGAATAGTAAAAGAGGTCGCCAAAGGAGGAAATCCATGAAGAGACGGCAAAGAGGTTCGGCGTAAAGAAGTCCCCAAACTCCCCATTTAACCATCCGTTGCTCTTACAAAGCCAATGAAGCCCCAACGCGAGCATAGACCCCAGCACCGACCATAGCATACGATGGCGCGGAGGCAAAAGAAAAGAGAAAGTCAACAGCGCAAGGAAAAGAAGCAGGAAGCCGACCGAGATACGGTTGTCGCTCCACGAGCGCTCTATGAGTTCTGGGTGGTTAAACAGGTTGGGACACTCCGCCTCGAGAACAGGGACGCGCTCGCTAAAAAGGAAAGAGAGGGAGGGATCCCATGTCTGGGTAAGATACTGGTTCTGCACCGAGTAATCACTCCGTATATTCACCAGCACGTAAGCTCGATAAGCCCCAATGTCATAGTGCCGTGCGTAGTACCAATGTCCGTAGAGGTGGATATAGCCTTGCCCGAGGTGCTGAAGTTGTGCCCAGGTCGTCTTACCGTAGCGGAAGGTCCAGAGGACGACGCTATCTTGCTTTGCGACCAAAAGCTCGAGGTGCTCGTCGTGAAGCGGCGTCACAATCTCTTGCTCGCAAAACTCAAAGAAATACGAACTGCGGAGATCCCCCTCGTAACGACATACCCTCTCTGCCAACGCATGTCCCTTTTCCATGCGCTGCCCCACCACTTTATAAAAACGTTCGGTAAGCGAGCGGGCACGCTCCTCACCCGTAGGGCTCTCTTTATACTGCCGCGACTTATAGCCTCGCATAAAGAGAATAAGCCCTAACAAGAAAAAGAGCGTCCACGTGCTCCGCCAAATAAGCATCCGCTTCTGAAGCGGCGTACGCCGTTTACGGGGCGCAGCAGACGTGGGGGTGGCGGTGGGATTAGTCATGGTGGTAGGGCTCGCCTCGCAAGATGGTAAAGACCCTGTAGAGCTGCTCGAGGAAAATAAGCCGTACCAATTGGTGCGAAAAGGTGAGTTGCGAAAGAGAAAGCTGAAGGGGATATTTCTCCCTTACCGCGGGTGCAAATCCGTAAGCCCCCCCAATCACAAAGGCGATCTTCGATGCCCCTTGTACAGTCATTGCTTCTAGCTGCGTGGCGAGGGCGCGCGAGGTATACTCCTTTCCATGCTCATCGAGCAGGAGGACGCGGTCATACTCGGCAAGAATAGCAAGGAAGAGCGCCCCTTCGCGCCGCGAGAGCTCCTCTGACGATAGACTTCCCCCGTTTTTCACACTCGGGAGCTCCCGCACGGCAAAACGGCAATAATGCCCGATTCGTGCGGTGTAGTCCTTGATTCCCGCCTCGAGGTAGGGAATGCTGGTGCGTCCGATCAGAACGAGGTCTACCTTCAACATTGTAAGAACAAAGATAGAAAAAAGGCGCAATGTGCCACACGCCCCCCACACCTCCGCCGCTATAGACGCCGCTGCTGCTACGCCTCCCCGCGCCAGAGCACGCTCTTGTGTGGGAGTATAGTCCCCTCTCTACTGCTGCCGCTGTTGCTCTTCCTTGCGTTGCAGCTCGCGGTAACGTTGTTGCGCTTGTACGGTCTCGCGCGACGTACCACGCTGGTAGACGAAAGCCTTCTTATCGCCCACCGCTTTCTGCTTACGTTTGCGTTTCGGGGTCTTCTTGATGAGCTTCATATACTCTTGGTTTGACGAAGTGGTGTACATCGTGAAACCGAAATAGTTAAACGTGTAATGCACCCCTGGGGCAGGCTCAAGGTAAAGCACCATTCGGTCTCCTGCGTTACGCTTGATGAATTCGATGTAACCGTTCACCTTCTTGTTGATTCGCTCGCCCATGAGCGTACCAATCCCCAAGCGCCCGACAGAGACGTAGGAGTAGTTATCCTGATCCCAACGCAGCGTAACGTCGCTGAGCGAGATGGTAGCGTCGAGTTGGGGCAGCGGGTCTTTCACCGTACCAAACAGGTCTATCTGATCCGCCACGCGCGAGTAGAGCGGATAGGGTAAACGTGCGCGCAAGCCATACTTGTAACTCTCGAGACGCTCCTCTACGGGGTCGAGGTCTGGGTTCTGCATGAGCACTTGGACAAGGAACAACATCGCCTCCTTCGAGAAGTGGAACTTAAGGTCGAGGAAGCCTCGGAGGGAGTTGATAGTGTCCTGCTCATCGTACTGCATCCGTCCCGTGAGCTTCGTACCCACCCGATTCAGCTCAAACGGCATACGGATATCCCCCTCGGTAAAGAGACGACACTCCTGCGGGTCGAGCTCTAGGCGTTGTGCCACGGTGTCTGTATTGACAAAGAGCACCGAGTCTGCCATGATGAAACGTCCCCGCTGATTGTTGAAGGTTAAGAAGCCCTTCGGACGCACCAAGTCTCGGTCAAGGGGACGGAAACGGCGGCTTACGAAGCTCCGATAGAGGTGCGTCGAGTCATTGGAGATGACCACCCCCGAGGCGAGCCATTCGTTATTGAGGTCACGTTGTGGGAAGTCGACCGGTATCATCAAGCTATCGGGTTTGAGACGTGCGGCAAAGTTCAGCAGCTCGGGGCGCATCGTCTTACAGGTGTAGAGCGGCTGTGCCCCCCCCTGGAAGAGGAAGTAAGGCTCATTCGCATCGAGCGTGACCTTCCCCTCATAGTGGAAGCGCGGGCTGAGCTTAAAGTTATGGTCCACGGTGACAAACCCGTACGCTTGGGTCGCATTCCCCTCGTGGGGCGGGGTGATGTAGATAGAGTCGAGCTTAATCTGCTCGGCCGAGTCTCGTTCGTCGATGTAGTCAATAAAGCCCTTTCCTGCATAGCGATAACGCCCGCGGATCGTAAGCGAAGCATCGTAGACGTGATGGTAGCGCTCCGTGACGTTGGTCTCCAAACGAGCATTCTCAAAGGGCAACATTCGCAGCTCATCCTCTATAGCGACCTTCCCTTTATCGGGATAGGTAATAGCGTCTGCCACCAGCACGTATGGCACCGTATCGGCCTCCAGTCTCGGACTGCGCAGGTGATAGGTCGCATACCGCGACATGAAATAGAGCGAATCTTCGTACTGCGCCACCGAGTAGAAGATACTCCCAATGGGGATCGTGTCTTTGTCAAGCATCCGCGACGGGCGGAAACGCCCCGTAGCCACGGCATTTTGCCGCGTTTGAGTCTTGAAGCGCAGCTGGTCGAGATCCATCGGCCAGACGAGGCGGTCGGCATGCGCGTCGTATCTCAACGCATCGAGCGTCCCGAAGATAGAGGCATTGATACGCCAGAAGTCCCCCATCCGAGTATTGTAGTTGATACGCCCAGAGAGGAATTTCGACACAAAGGCCTTAAGGGTCGTATTGCCTGGCACGTAGAAGTTTACGGCCATGGTGTCGGCCTGCCACTTGTAGGAGTCGAACTGGAAGAACTTCGAGGTCATGTTGGCTTTCTTCATATCCACGATACCGTCCCCTGTAAGTCCCACAGGTTGAAGGGTGTACGTGCCTCTAAAGTCAGACTGCCGCTCATACATATTGTACGGCGAGGTGCCCTCGTAAGCCCAAAAGATATCCTTGCGCGGGAACCAGCGAATCGGGTGCTCGTTACCGTGCGTATCGGGGAAGCCGATCCCTCCGTCAAGGCGCGTAATATCAAAGGCGGAGGTCATGGCCGTGGTCGAGTCTGGGAAGAAGTTGAAGAGCTTGGAAGTAGACAGCGAGGTCAGGTACTTCAGCTTACCGTCGCCTTTGAGCCCCTTGTTACTCAGGTCAATATTGTTAAAAAAGCGTCCTTTCCCCGAATAGACTGCCATCCCCTCGGGGGGCGTCGGGTGTACAAACCCCAGCGAAGCGTCTGGGCGCAAGCGGAGCGTGTCTTGGAAAGGGGCAAAGATGTTGTCGCTTACCAGCGTCCCGCCAAAGACCAGATCTTCAGGCTCGAAGTTATTGAGGTTCTTGAAGATAAAGGGCGGTATCTCAAAATAGAACTTCTTACGATCGTAGACCCCTTTGCATATATTCTTGTCGTCGTAGTAGACGAAGGAGGGTTTCGTAGACTCAAAAGTAGGGTACTCGGGGTTATGGACTAGCCCAGACTTATTGTCTGGGTGGTCTATGTGCACCTTCCCTGAGAGGCGTCGGAGGTAGGAGGCGACCGAATCGCGGATACGCTTACCGTCGAGACCTGCCGCTTTCTGATTATTCTGGTAGTGCATCTGCGCGGAGTCAACCTCCTTGAGGTCAATGGTGTAGTCCTCGTAGTTGAACTTCATCCCCTTGCCGATGAAGGTAAACATGCCGACGTCGACCTTACCATCAAACTGTATAGAGCGGTTACGCCCGAGTTTGACAAAGCGTCCGCGGGGCTCGATATTCACGTTTTGCGAGTCACTCACCGCAATGTGCGAGACACTGTAGACGTCGAGTTCCGAGGAATTGAGGTCGAGCACCGCGTTGGCTCGGTTCTTTCCCACGCTCGATGAGAAGCGGATGACATCATAGTCTATCTTCCCGGCACGCGCCAAAATCTGGTCATAGAGCTTCTGCAGGATCGTCACCCGCGCACGCCCCACGTCGTAGAGTAAGAAGCCCTCCGTGGCGAGGTACATCAGCAGGTGCGATATCTGCTCGTAGGAGTAGCCAAGCGCCTTGGCATAGTCAGCCACCTGAAACGTACGGTTCTGAATCTTTTGTGTGAAATTAGCGATATCGAGGATAGGGTGAGAGTCCTCACGCCCCATCCGTTCGTCAAACTCGTCGATATTGAAATAGTTGTTAGATTCGAAGGCGGCGTTCGCTACATTAGAGCCCAGCTTAGGCCCGAAAATCATCTTATCATCCCCCACCTTCCATGTCAGTTCCTCAAAGTGCATGGACATTCGGTGGAAGGAGCTGTAGATAGGCGACTGCGTCACGATAAGCTCCGAGGGCATGAGACGCAACTGCTTCTGCTCATCGCTATAGACGAAGCGTAGACCGCGGTGGTAGAGGCTGTCTTGCCCGATATGGATCGTCACCTGTGCGTAGTTCGACCCCATGAACTCGCGGCTAAAAGCCATTCTCTCAGTCTGAACCGACAAGAAGGGCTTCCCTTTACGCTTCAGAGAGAAGATAATCGGCTCTTCGTACGTCCCCACACCGATGAGGCGCGCCCCGAGCATCTCACAACCGCCGATGAAGCTCACCCCCTCAATCAAGTTCTTGAACTTGAGACGTTTTTGATAAGAAAAGAACTGCGGATACTGCAACTCGTGCTTGTCCGTAGTGCGTGTGAGCGCGTCGCGAAACTGCCCCTTGATGGGGGTGACGAGGTAGTCGTTGTTCCAAAAGAGCACCGAATCGGCAACGTAGGAGCTCTCCGTCGTTTGCAGTTTGTAATTAAACAGCGTGGCGTTGACGTTCGCGGGCTTAAACTGATGGCGCGTCCAATAGACCTTGCCGTCTCGCCCGACCCACTCCGAACGCAGGGGGTAGTAAGTGCCCGAGGTCTTCTCTATGGCAATACTATCGCTCTCGCGTCGGCAGACCAAGGTTACATCCTTGAACTCGTAGTGTAGTTCAGGTTCAAAAAAGACCTGTTGTTGTGCAGGCTCAACGAGCCACGTATGGTTGTTCGTACGCCGCAGCTCCCCTTCTTGTAGGAAGTGCCAGAACTCTTGGATATAACGAAGCTGCTCCGAGGGCGAACTTCGCGGGATTTGTAGCACGTGGCGGAGCATATTGAGGAGGAGGGGGTATTCTACGGAGCGGATCGAATCGCGCAGGTAGTGATCCAAGATGGTATGCCACTGAGCGAAATAGGCGGGATTTTGCCGCACGGTGCGCAGCATCACGTTGCTGAGCTCGAGCACCTCCAGACGTGCCGAGTCCGAGACGCGGGGCGCGAGCCAAACACTGGCAAAGGTAGCCACCTCGGCATCTTGTTCTTTTTTCCCTACTTTGCTATCTTGAAAGAGGGAAAAGAGCTCCTCGGGGAAGCGTGCGGGATCGGCAGAGAAGCTGCGCAACTTCCTGCCATCAGCAGCACGCAACAAGTAGAAACCCAATAGGAGCAGCAACGCGGCGGCCAGTGCGATGCTCCATAGCGTACGACGTGTCTTCATCACTCAAGCGAAAAACCTACGCAAAGGTACGCAAATACGTTAACGAATGTTGCGGGGTCCTCACGCCGGACGGGCG